>CAYUEG010000127.1:0-10444 GCA_964443245.1 uncultured Burkholderiales bacterium
TCTTCATGGTCGGTGCGAGCGAGGCTGATTTCGCCCGCCTCAAGCCGCTGATGGAAGCCATGGGCACGGCGATCTACCACTGCGGGCCCGTCGGCACCGGCGGGCGCACCAAGCTGGTCAACAACTATGTCGCCATCACGCTCACCCAGGTCAATGGCGAGGCACTGGCACTGTCGCAGCGGTTCGGACTCGATCTGGTCAAGACCATGGAAGTCCTGCTCGGCACCTCGGCCAACAACGGCCAACTGCGCATGAACTTTCCTTCCAAGGTGCTGGCAGGCGACACCACGCCCGGCTTCACCATCGACCTGGCACACAAGGACATTTCGCTGATCATGAACGCAGCCCATGCAGCCAAGGTGCCGATGCCGGTCGGTGCCGCGGTGCGCGAAGCCTTCAGCCAGGCGCGTGCGGCCGACTTTGGCGCGATCGATTTCTCCGGTATCGCCGACGTGATGTGCAGCTTCGCCAGGATTGAAAAGCCACGCGTGCCCAAGGGCTGGAAGCCGGCGTAGCTTTTCGCCAGGGCCCGCGCCGCCCAGTGTGGTGAGCTAGTGGGGCGAAACGGCGGCGCGCAGGATGGACTGCACCAGGGGGTGCTCGACGCGGCGCTGCGCCGAGATCGCGTAGAAGTGCTCGGAGACATCCGCGCAGCGCCCGATCTCTTTCGCCCCATGAGTGCGCGCCAGCTCCCGCGCGAGCGACTCCGGCGCAGGAAACACGCCCAGGCCACCGGTACCAAAGGTCATCAGTGATGCACTATCCTCGAATTCACCCACAATTCGTGGAACCAGATGCTCCCGGCGAAACCACTCGTCCAGCAGCAGGCGCACTTCGGAGTGTCCGGTGGGCAGCAGCACCGGCAGGATCTCCAGGCACTGCGGAAAGCGCGTTCTCGCAGGCATGTCGGTTCCGGCAGCGGCAAACCAGGCAATCGGTGTGCTGCCCAGATGGTGACTGAACACCTTCAGGTTCGGATTCTTGGGCGCCGCCCGGTCTGACAGGAGCACGTCGAACTTGTGCAGCGCCAGTTCGGCCAGCAGCGGGTCGAACTCACCCTCGTGACAAATCAGATGAAGATTCGCGGTCTTGAGGATCGGTTGCAGCAGCTGGCGCACCACCGGTTTGGGTAATCCATCGGAAATGCCGACGCTGAGCCGCACGCGCGGCCGGCTGGCGGCATCGCGCACCGTGCCAGGCAGCTGCTCGCCCAGCTGAAAGATCTGCTCGGCAAGGTGCAGCGCAGCCTTGCCGGCATCGGTCAATTCGACGCCGCGACCCGCGCCACGCAGCAACGCGTGCCCGAGCGAGCGCTCCAGTTCATGGACCTGCGCACTGACCGTCTGCACCGCCATGTCGAGCCGTTCGGCAGCGCGCGCGATGCCGCCCTCCTTGGCGACCACCCAGAAGTAGTGCAAATGCCGGTAGTTGACGGGAAGCATGGTCAGGCAGGCTCCGCAGGCGAGGTGAAGGGCACACAAGAACTTCGGTTTTTACGAATCAATACTATCAAATAATCTTCTTTTTACGAAACGTGCCAACACCTATCGTAGCGTCCATGCATTCATCACTCACGGAGTACAAGACATGTTGATGGCCCTCATCTGGGTTCTGGCCAGCCTGCTGCTCGCGATGTGGACAGCGGCAAGCTGGGCCTTGGGCGCGATTCTCAGTTGGGCGCTGCAGCACGCAGGCAAGCTGGGCGAGTTGTCGGTGCCGCACGCTGCGCTGCCGATGCCCGAGTGGCTCGTGCCCTGGCTGCCGGCGGGCACCATCGAATGGGTGGGCCCCCTGCTCACACAGGCCGCAGGCGGTGCAGTGTGGCTGGCTGGGCAAGCGCCGGCACTCGCCAACTGGCTCACTCCGGCGATCTGGGTCTTGTGGGGGCTGGGCGTTCTCGTGCTGCTTCTTGTCACCATTGCTGCTTCCTGGTGCATCCGCCGGTTTGGTCCGTCCACCGGACCCGACCCCCATCACTGAGACGCACGCCACCCATCAACCGCCACGCAGCCCTACCCTGAACGGAGAACACCACCATGCGAACCTACCCCAACAACAGCCCTCTGGCAGCAGCGCGAATCGTCGCCCTGACCCTGATCGCCGACGGCCATCTGAAAGCGGCAGAAATGCATGCCCTGCAGGAGGTCAACGCGTACGCCAGCCTGCACCTGAACCCGGCCATGCTGCGCCAGGTCATGCACGATCTGTGCACAGATCTGCTTCAGGATCGCCTGGAGCAGGGGCGCGTCGACATCCGGATTTCACCTGATCAGATCAAGGCAGTATTGAATGAGGTGGACGAGCCGGCATTGCGGCACCGGCTCTTCGGGATCTGTCTCGAAGCAGCCTACGCCGACGACATCATTCATGACGGCGAAGTGACGCTGCTGGCGGAAGCCCTGCAACGCTGGAGCATCGAGGACGGCAATATCGCCGCGGCCTTGCGCGCACTGCGCACCGCGCAACCGGCGGCAGGCCGCAGCAGCGCGGACTGTCATTGACCCGCTTCACCTTCTCAATCGCATCCTTTCCTGATCCCAGACCATGATGGAACACCTGCCGCTCTTTCTGTTCAACGACTTTCTTGGCACGCCGGTGTGGGTGTGGGTCGCCTTCGTCCTGATCGTGATTTCGCTCCTGGCGTTTGACCTCGGGGTCCTGCACAAGGACGATCGGGAGATCGGCGTCAAGGAGAGCCTCTGGCTTTCGGCCGGCTACATCGGCATGGGGTTGATGTTCGGCATCTGGGTCTGGTGGTACATGGGCGCCACCAGCGGCATGGACTACTTCACCGGCTTCCTGATCGAGAAGTCGCTGTCGATGGACAACGTATTCCTGATCGCGGTGATCTTCGGCTTCTTCGCGATCCCCCGCGTGTATCAGCATCGCGTCCTGTTCTGGGGCATCATGGGCGTGATCGTTCTGCGCGCCATCATGATCGGCCTGGGTGCCACCCTGGTCTCCCAGTTCAGCTGGATTCTGTACGTCTTCGGTGCGTTCCTGCTCGTCACCGGCATCAAGATGCTGACCTTCGCAGAGAAGCCGATTGATCTGGAGAAGAATCCGGTGCTTCGGTGGATGCGCGGCCACATGAACATCACCAATGAGCTGCACGGCAACCGCTTCTGGGTGCAACAGCCCGACCCGAAGCGCGGGGGCGCGATCTCCTGGTTCGCCACCCCGCTGTTCCTCGCCCTGGTGCTGATTGAGCTGGCCGATCTGGTTTTCGCGGTGGACAGCGTGCCTGCCATCTTTGCCATCACGCAGGACCCGTTCATCGTCTATACCTCGAACATCTTCGCCATCCTGGGGCTGCGCGCCTTGTACTTTGCGCTTGCCGCGATGATCCACCGCTTCAAGTATCTCAAGTACGCACTGGCCCTGGTCCTGATCTTCATCGGCGCCAAGATCTTTCTGGTCGGCATCATCGGCAAGATCCCGCCTGTGGTGTCGCTCAGTGTCACGTTCGGCCTGATCCTGGGCGGCGTGCTCTTCTCCCTGGCCAAAACGCGCGGCACCGCTGCTTCATGATGTCCCGGAGTAGCCCCACGAAAAATAGGATTTTTTCTATGCAATATATGCGTTACATTTCATTTTCAGATAGATCGCCACGCTCCGTTCACCTCACACGAAAGCCCTTTGACATGACTGCTCCACTGCGCCTGACTTCCCATCCTTGCCTCCCGATAGCGGGTGCCCTCCTGGCCTGCGCATCCAGCCTCGCCATGGCGGCCACGCCCGCCGCCACCGCGCCAATGGTGCTTGAAGTCGAAGCCGGCGCGGCCTGGCAGGAAAAGAATGACGTACAACAGCCGAACGATGCCACCGGCACCCGTTTCGCGCTCGACCGCGTCACCGGCGGCGGGCCCTTCTTTGCACCGCGATTCCAGCTTTCCATGGGCGTTGCGCCCAAGCATGAGTTGCGCTTCGTGGTGGCGCCGCTGGGCCTGAAAGGCTCGGGCACTTTCGATCAGGCCGTCAACTTCAACGGACAGCGTTTTGCTGCGGGCGGCGTATCGGCCAAGTACCGGTTTGACTCCTATCGCGCGACCTGGCGCTATACCTTCAGCGAGAACGCGGACTGGACCTGGAAAGTCGGGGCCACCGCCAAGATCCGGGACGCCGAGATCACCCTCACCCAGGGCGGCGTCACCTCCACCAAGGCCAATACCGGCTTGGTGCCGCTGATCCACCTGTACGGCGAGCGCCGCCTTGACAATCGCTCCCGCGTCACCTTTGAAGGCGATGGCCTGGCCAGCAGCCGCGGCCGCGCGTTTGACCTTTCGCTGCGCTATGTCCGCGACATCAATGACCGCATGTCCGGTTTCGTCGGTGTGCGCATGCTCGACGGCGGCACCAAAGGTGGCGAGTCCTACAACTTTGCGCGCTTCAACTACCTGACGGTCGGCTTGCAGTACCGCATGTAGGTTGCGAAAGTGGGGTCGGCGGGCGGCAGCCGACAGCGGCGTTACTGGCGCATCTGAGGCACGGGTTTGAGGCATGATGCACGGCATGACCATGACCCTCGCCCCCCTCGAACTGCCCGCAGGCCTACGCTCGCGGACCATCCCCGGCATCAACGGCCTGTCGATGCATGTGCTCGAGGCCGGTTTCGAGACGCCTGGTCGGCCGTTACTGCTCCTGTTGCACGGCTTTCCGGAACTGGCCTATAGCTGGCGCAAGGTGATGCTGCCCCTGGCCGGTGCCGGCTATCACGTCGTCGCACCCGACCAGCGCGGCTATGGTCGCACCATCGGCTGGGTCAATGCCTTCGATACCGACTTGCGCCCATTTGCGTTCCCCAACCTGGTGCGCGACGCCCTCGGCCTGGTGTGGGCGCTGGGGCACAGCTCGGTCGAAGCGGTGATCGGCCATGACTTCGGCTCCCCGGTGGCGGCCTGGTGTGCGCTGATTCGGCCCGACGTGTTTCGGCGCGTGGTGATGATGAGCGCCTCCTTTGCCGGCCCGCCGGCATTGCCGATGCAACCGTCCGTCGACGTGGCGGCGGTGCTGGCCGATCTGGCCAAACTGCCGCGCCCGCGCAAGCATTACCAGTGGTACTACTCGACACCCGAGGCCAATGCCAACATGCTGCACTGTCCCCAGGGCGTGCATGCGTTCATGCGGGCTTACTACCACATGAAAAGTGCGGACTGGCGTGCAAACCAGCCGCACCCGCTCGCCGCGTGGTCCGCAACCGAGATGGCCAAGCTGCCGACCTACTACGTGATGGACGCCGCCTCGGGGATGGCGGAAACGGTGGCGCCCGAGATGCCTGCGCCCGCCGCCATTGCGGCCTGCGCCTGGCTGCCGGAAGCCGAACTGGCGGTCTATGCGGCGGAATATGGACGCACCGGCTTTCAGGGCGGGCTCAACTGGTACCGCTGCGGCACCGGCGGCCAGTTCACGGCCGACATGCAGCTCTGGGCCGGGCGCACGATTGATGTGCCGGCGATGTACATCGCCGGCAAGAGCGACTGGGGCATCTACCAGAAGCCGGGGGATTTCGAAGCCATGCAGTCGAAGGCCTGTACGCGCTTTACCGGCGCCCATCTGCTTGAAGGGGCCGGGCACTGGGTACAGCAGGAACAACCCGAGGCGACCACCCGCCTGCTGCTGGACTTTCTGGGTCGGGGGATCTGACACCCGTACGCATTTGGCCCGAAGTTGGTGCGGAGTTGGCACAAGATTGGCCCGGGGTTTGCTTGATCCAAGCACCCCATTACCTTCGAGGAGTTGCCATGTTTGCCTTCATGCGCCCTGTTTTGACTTCCCTGTTTGCGCTCACACTTGCCCTGCCCGCCGCCGCGCAAGACAAGGTCACCTTCATGACCTCCTGGTACGCGCAGGCAGAGCACGGCGGCTTCTATCAGGCGGTGGCGCGCGGCCTGTACAGGAAACACGGCCTTGACGTCACCATCAAGATGGGGGGTCCGCAGGTCAACAACATGCAACTGTTGCTGGCCGGCCAGGCTGATTTCATCATGAGCTACGACTTTGCCGCCCTCACCGGCATCGAAAAAGGCTTTCCGGTGGTGACTGTCGGCACCTCATTCCAGAAGGATCTGCAAGGCATGCTCACGCATGATGATGTCAAAAGCCTGGGTGAGCTGAAAGGCAAGACCATTCTGGTGGCCAGCAGCGGCCGCACCACCTGGTGGCCGTGGCTCAAGGCCAAGTACAACTACACCGAAGAACAGACGCGCCCCTACACCTTCAATCTGCAACCGTTCTTCGCCGACCGCAGCATCGCCCAGCAGGCTTATCCTTCTTCGGAACCCTTCCAGGCGCAGACGCGTGGCGTCAAGGCCAACTTCTTCCTGTTCGCCGATGACGGCTATCCGCCCTATGGCACCACCAT
The DNA here is from genome assembly GCA_964443245.1 of uncultured Burkholderiales bacterium. GTDB lineage: Bacteria > Pseudomonadota > Gammaproteobacteria > Burkholderiales > JAEUOS01 > CANJDH01. Next base: position 6,362 of record CAYUEG010000127.1, read on the forward strand.
GGTGACGACACACAAGATGGTGGCCGACAAACCGGATGTGGTCGCCCGCTTCGTCCGCGCCTCGATCGAAGGCTGGAAGTCCTATCTCGCCGATCCGGCCCCGGCCAACGAACTGATCCGCAAGGACAACCCCAACATGACCCAGGAGCAACTCGATTTTGCCGTGCGCCGGATCAAGGAACTGAAGGTGTTCGACGGCGGCGATGCGGCCACCATGGGCGCCGGCGTGATCACCGAAGCACGCTGGCGCAACACCTACGACTACATGGTGCGGGCCGGCCTGCTCAAGGCGGATACGGATTGGCGCCGTGCCTTCACGACCCAATTCGTGCGTGACCTGAAGATCATGCCTTGAGGAGCGAACCATGCTGGTGACCAAGCAACCTGTGCTGCGCCGATTCTGGTATCCGGTGATGCCGCTCTCGCAGCTGGACGCCGGGCCGCAACCTTTCACCTTGCTGGGCGAGCCCATCGTCTTGTGGAAACGCAGCGACGGCACGCCCGCCTGCGTGAAAAACCGCTGCTGCCATCGCACTGCGCAACTCTCCAAAGGCTTTGTCGATGGCGACTGGATTGTCTGCGGCTACCACGGCTGGACCTACGATGCCAGCGGCAAGTGCGTGCGCATCCCGCAACACGAGGGCGGCTCGATCCCCGAGAGTGCACGCGTGCCCGGCTACCACTGCCAGACCCGCTACGGCTACGTGTGGGTGGCACTTGCGGACCCGCTCAAGCCGATCGTCGAGATCCCCGAGGATGCTGCCGGCTACCGGCGCATGCCGCAATACTGGGAGCGCTGGAACGCCGGTGCGCTGCGGCTGATGGAGAACTCCTTCGACTCCGCGCACTTTTCCTTCGTGCATCGCGGCACCTTCGGGCAGTTCGGCAACAACAAGCCGGATTTCTTCAGCCTCAAGGAAACCGAATTCGGCTTCGAGGCCGAAACGCACCTGGTCATCAACAACCCGCCCGAGTCACACCGCATCACCGGCACCACCGAGCCGACCACGCGCCGCCATTTCCGCAACCAGTACCATCTGCCGTTCCTGCGGCGCCTGGGGCTGTATTACCCGAACGGGCTGGAGCACATCATCATGACCGCGGGCACCCCCGTGGACGACGAGCATATCCAGGTCATGCAATGGGCCTACCGCAACGACACGGAAGAGAATTGCCCGGAAGCGGAAATCAGGGCCTGGGACCTGCGCGTGGTGCTGGAAGACAAGGAGATTCTCGAAGTCGTCGATCCGGACGCGCCGGTGGACATCACGCGCCGCTCGGAAGAAAACATGCTGAGCGACCGGCCCGGCATCATCATTCGCCAGCAGCTGCTGGCGCTGTTGCGGGCCCACGGCGAAGAGGAAGTCTTTCGCGGCTCGCCGACCAGCAGCACCAGGGCGTAGAGCAGCAGGCCAGGCTTTCGACCTCTCCGGCCTGCTGCAGCGCGCCGGACCTTACTCCTTCTTCAGACCGGCAATACGTGCCGCTTCACGCGAGTTCTCGTAATCCTGCCGGATGAAGGCGCTAAAACCGGCCGCCGTCATCTGCTCTGCCGTGGCCACCTCGGCGCCCAGTTCCTTGAACCGATCGAGCGTGGCCGGCAGGCGCAGCGTGGCCACCAGCGCCGCCTGCAGGCGGGTGATGACATCGGCAGGAACGCCGGACGGCGCAAGAATGCCGATGTAGCTGCCCGCGGTAAAACCCTTCACCCCACCCTCGATCATGGTGGCCACGTCGTTCGCCAGTTCACTGCGCCGGGAGGACGCCACCGCCACGATGCGCAGCTTGCCGGCACGGTGCAACGGCAGCACCGAGGAAAACTCGGTTACCGCGCCCTGAATGTTGCCGCTGATCACGTCGGGCAACAGCGCGCCGCCACCCTTGTAAGGCACGTGCGCCAGCTTCGCCCCGGTCTGCGCGTTGAACCGCTCCAGCGTCAGGTGGGTGGCGCTGCCGATGCCGGAAGTGGCCACATTCAACGGCTGGCGCTTGGAGAGCTCGACTGCCTCGGCCACCGTGCGCGCAGCCACGGCGTTGTTGAGCACGAGCGCGTGCGGCACGATGCTGGTCAAGCCGATCGGGGCAAAGTCCTTGAGCGGATCGTAGCCGGGGTTCAACTGCACGAAGGGGTTCACGGTCAGCGGGCCATTGGAGCCGGAGAGCAGCGTGTACCCGTCCGGCGTGGCGCGCGCAACGGCCGTCGCACCGACACCACCGCCTGCACCGGCGCGGTTCTCCACCACCACCGGCTGGCCCAGGGCCTGAGACATGCCGGTTGCCATCAGCCGCCCGACGATATCGGCGTTGCCGCCGGGTGCGAATGGCACGATCAGGCGGATCGGACGGTCCGGATAGTTCGCAAATGCGGCGCGCGGCAGCGCGGCCAGCAGCGGCGCGGCGGCCAGTGTCTTGACAAGGGTGCGGCGGGACTGCTGTTTGATGGACGGCTTCATCGAATGCTCCTTGGGAATGTGTTTTCGGAATGGTGACGCGCCAGCACGGTCTGGCTGGCACCGGCGGATCAAATCGGGTGCGCGTTCTGCAAAAAGGCCAGGGTGCGGGCGTGGGCAGCTTTGGACGCCTCGTCCACATACACTGCGGGCCGTGCTTCGTTGGCAAACGCATGGCCCGCCTGATACACGTGGATGTCGGCGGCGGATACGCCCTTGCGCACCGCGTCAATCACCTCGGCCGGGGAATGCGTGTCGGTCGCGCCGAAATGGAATTGCATCGGACACGTGACGGCCTTTCCTGCCTGCGTCAGCGCGGCCATGTGGGCCACCAGGGCCGTGCCGTAAAACGCCACCGAAGCCTTGAGCGCAAACTCCCCCGCACAGCGCAGGGCGAGGCCGCCGCCCCAGCAATAACCCATCACGGAAACCCCCTTGCCATGGTCAACCCGCGCAATCGCTGCCGCAATGTCGAGCAGGGTTTTCGCCTTGTCCAGGCTGTTCATGGTCTCGCGGCCGCGGTCGGGTTCGCCAAAAGGCACCACCGTTCCCGGCGCGGCACGATCGAACAGCGCCGGCACGATCACATCAAACCCGTGCTTGGCGTAGGTGCGCGCCACGCCCTTGAGCTGATCCGTCACGCCAAAAATCTCCTGCAGGATCACGATGCCGCCGCGCCGGTTCGCACCCGCCGACACCTCGAACGCCTCAAGACGGAATCCGTCTGAAGCCTGCAACTGCACCATCGTTCCTTCGCTCTCTGCCACCGTGGTCTCCTTGGTTTGCCCGGGAGGAGCCCGGGCCACTTTTCTGGTTCAGTCGCTTTCGCCCGCTGACGCCCGGGGTGCATGTGCTTGAGGTGCATGCCCCATGCGAGCGGCGGATTATCTGGTGCTGCCAGACAAAGCGAAATGGCGATACCGCACTACCAGCTATCGCAATTCGTTATATCTTCTGATTGAACTTTCAGCCCGCGTGCGTGTCGCGCGCCGCCCGCTTTCACACCGGCGGCCTGGACGCGGCGAAAGACGGCACGGCGGCCGCAAACCGATCCAGCCACGCCACCATATTGGGCCGGTTGGCGCGCCAGCGTCCGGCATGGCGAAAGTCCATGTAGCCCAGCGCCGCCGCCAGCGTGAGGTGGCCGTAATCGGGGTGGTCGTTCCAGGCGGGAGGCGCCGCCTCCAGTACATCAAGCGAACGATCGATCTTCGACTGCAAGCGGGCAACCCATGATTCAACCCGCATGTTCTCCGGCCGGTAACGCCCTTCATACACCTGCAGGAGCGCCTGTTCGATCAGGCCATCGGCCAGCGAGCCCAGGGTCAACGTGCGCCAGCGCTCGGGGCCGGTACGCGGAATCAGGATCGGCCCGGTTCCCACGGAATCGAGGTATTCGCAGATCACGTGGCTGTCGTGAATCGATTCGCCGTTATCCAGCATCAGCGCAGGAATGCGCCCCAACGGGTTGGAAGCATTGAGGTTGGCATCGCCTTTGGTGGCATCCACCGGCATGACCTCGACCTTGTCTTTCAGGTTCTTGATGGCGATGGTCATGGTGACCTTGCGGCCGAAGGGTGAAGCGGGGCTGGACATCAGTTTCATGAAGTGGGCTTTCTGCGGTTGAGAAGGA
>CAYUEG010000128.1:0-10403 GCA_964443245.1 uncultured Burkholderiales bacterium
ACAAAGAACAGGATGTCCTTGCCTTCGTCGCGGAATTTCTCGGCCATGGTCAGGCCCGACAGTGCCACGCGCAGACGGTTTCCGGGCGGCTCGTTCATCTGGCCGAACACCATCGCCACCTTGGATTTGGAAAGATCGTCCTGCACGATCACGTTGGCATCCGACATCTCGTGATAGAAGTCGTTACCTTCGCGGGTACGCTCGCCCACGCCGGCAAACACGGACAAGCCGCTGCGCGCCTTGGCGATGTTGTTGATCAGCTCCAGCATGTTCACGGTCTTGCCGACGCCGGCGCCACCGAACAGGCCGATCTTGCCGCCCTTGGCAAACGGGCAGATCAGGTCGATCACCTTGATGCCGGTTTCCAGCAGTTCCACGGAGGGCGAGAGCTCGTCAAACTTGGGCGCGGCCTGGTGAATCGGGCGGCGCTCGGTGGACTGGATCGGGCCACGCTCGTCGATCGGGCGGCCCAGCACGTCCATCACGCGGCCCAGGGTACCGGCACCGACCGGCACCGAGATCGGGGCACCGGTGCCCGTGACAGCCATGCCACGCTGCAAGCCGTCAGTGGAGCCCATGGCGATGGTACGTACCACGCCGTCGCCCAGCATCTGCTGGACTTCGAACGTCAGGCCCTGCTCCACCAGCTTGTTGGTGTCGCTCGGGGAAAGCGTGAGCGCTTCGTATACCGTCGGCATCGAATCGCGCGGGAACTGGATATCGACCACCGGGCCGATACACTGGACGACTTGACCTTGACTCATGATTGCAACCTCGCTGGCTTTTTGAATTCTGCTTCGGGATATCGGGCGAGCACCGGCGGTCAGACCGCTGCGGCGCCACCCACGATTTCGGAAAGTTCCTTGGTAATCGAGGCCTGGCGCGCCTTGTTGTAGGTCAGCTGCAAGTCTTCGATCACCTTCTTGGCGTTGTCAGACGCCGACTTCATGGCCACCATGCGCGCGCTCTGCTCGGACGACATGTTCTCGGTCACCGCCTGGTAGACGATGGCCTCGACATAGCGCACCAGAAGCTCGTCCACCACGCTCTTGGCATCCGGCTCATAGATGTAATCCCAACCGTAGGCGGTCTTCTCGGCTTCGCTCTGGGCAAACTTGTCGGAGGTCAGCGGCAGCAGCTGCTCGATCACCGGCTCCTGCTTCATGGTGTTGATGAAGCGGGTGTAGGCCAGGTAGACCACGTCGATCTTGCCTTCGGCGTAGGCGTCCAGTTGCACCTTGACCGGGCCGATCAGCTTGTCCAGGTGCGGCTTGTCACCGATTTGCACGGCATGCGACACCACCGTCACGCCGATGCGGTTGAGGAAGCCGAACCCCTTGTTGCCGATGGCGGTGGCTTCGATCTTCGCGCCAGCCGCTTCGATTTCCTTGAGCTTGTTGGTGACGGCACGCAACACGTTGGTGTTGAGACCGCCGCACAAGCCTTTGTCGGTGGTGACCAGGATCACGCCGGCGGTCTTGACTTCATCGCGCTTGATGAGGAACGGATGGCGATACTCCGGGTTCGCCTGCGCCATGTGGGCCGCGATGTTGCGAACCTTGTCGGCGTACGGACGCGCAGCGCGCATGCGCTCCTGCGCGCGCCGCATCTTGGACGCGGCGACCATTTCCATCGCCTTGGTGATCTTGCGCGTGTTTTGCACGCTCTTGATCTTGGTGCGGATTTCTTTTGAGCCTGCCATGTTGATTCCTGCTTAGGCGGATGCTGTTGACTAGTAGCTACCGCTCTTTTTGAAATCGGCAACCGCCGCGTGCAACGCCTTTTCGTCGTCAGCCGACAGGTTGTTGCTCTTGGAGATCGACTCCACCAGCGCAGCATGCTTGGATTTGACGAATTCGCGCAGGTTCTTCTCGAACGAGAGCGCCTTCTTCACGTCCACATCGTCCATGTAGTTGTTGTTGACCGCGAACAGGGTCAGCGCCATTTCCCACACCTGCATCGGCGCGTACTGCACCTGCTTCATCAGTTCGGTCACCATGCGGCCACGCTCGAGCTGCTTGCGGGTCGCTTCGTCCAGGTCTGAAGCAAACTGGGCGAATGCTGCCAGTTCACGGTACTGGGCCAGCGCCAGACGCACACCTGCGCCCGTGTCCTTGCGCTTCATGATCTTGGTCTGGGCGGCACCACCGACGCGTGACACCGAAATACCGGCGTTGATGGCGGGGCGGATACCGGCGTTGAAGAGGTCGGTTTCCAGGAAGATCTGGCCGTCGGTAATCGAGATCACGTTGGTCGGCACGAACGCGGAAACGTCGCCGGCCTGGGTTTCAATCACCGGCAGCGCCGTCAGCGAACCGGTCTTGCCCTTGACGGCACCGTTGGTGAAGCGCTCGACCCATGCTTCGTTCACGCGGGCGGCGCGCTCCAGCAGGCGCGAGTGCAGGTAGAACACGTCACCGGGGTAGGCTTCGCGGCCCGGCGGGCGACGCAGCAGCAGCGAGATCTGGCGATAGGCCCAGGCCTGGCGGGTCAGGTCGTCATAGATGATCAGCGCATCCTGGCCACGGTCACGGAAGTACTCGCCCATGGTGCAGCCGGAGTAGGGCGCAATGAACTGCATCGCGGCCGAATCCGAAGCGGCCGCAGCCACCACGATGGTGTAGGCGAGGGCGCCGTGCTCTTCGAGCTTGCGCACCACGTTGGCAATCGTCGAAGCCTTCTGGCCGACCGCCACGTAAATGCAGATCAGGTCCTTGCCCTTCTGGTTGATGATGGTGTCCACCGCGACCGCTGTCTTGCCGGTCTGGCGGTCGCCGATGATGAGCTCGCGCTGGCCGCGGCCCACCGGCACCATCGCATCGATCGACTTCAGGCCGGTTTGCACCGGCTGGTCCACCGATTTACGCCACATCACGCCCGGCGCGACCTTTTCGATCACGTCCGTCAGCTTGGCATTGACCGGGCCCTTGCCGTCGATCGGCTCGCCCAGCGCGTTGACCACGCGACCCAGCAACTCGGGGCCGACCGGCACGTCGAGAATGCGGCCGGTGGCCTTGACGGTGTCGCCTTCCTTGATGTGCTCGTAGGCACCCAGCACCACGGCACCGACGGAGTCGCGCTCGAGGTTCAACGCCAGGCCGAAGGTGTTGCCCGGAAATTCGAGCATTTCACCCTGCATGGCGGAAGACAGGCCGTGCACGCGGCAAATGCCGTCGGTCACCGAAACGACGGTGCCCTGGGTGCGCACATCGGCCGAAGTGCCCAGGCCGGCGATGCGGCTTTTCAGCAGTTCGCTGATTTCTGAGGGATTGAGTTGCATGGATGTACTCCTGGATTCTTGACTGTGTCGGTTGCTGTCGTGTGCGCGGTGGCGGCCCCTGGCCTTCTGTTCAAGCGGGGCCCGGCTACGCGGCAATAAGGGTGGTATGCATGCGGTCGAGCTGCGCACGTACCGAAGTGTCGAACACTTCATCACCCACGGTGACGCGCACGCCGCCGATGAGGGAAGGGTCCACGGTGACGTGGGCTTTCAGCTTCAAGCCGCCGAACTTTTTCGACAGGCCGGCCAGAAGATCATTGACCTGGGCGTCGGAAAGCGGGAAGGCGGTGGCAATGTCTGCTTCCGCCGAGCCTTCGAGCTTGTTCTTGAGTGCGGCAAACTGGCTGGCGATCTCCGGCAACGCGGCCACACGATCGTTTTCCACGACCATGCGGATGAAGTTCTGCGCCTGCGCATTCAACGGTGTCTTGAGCACGCCGGCAAACACGCCGTAGATCTTCTCGGCCGTCAGGTTCGGATCCAGCACCAGTGCGCGCATTTCGGGCGCACTGGCAACCGCCGCAAGCTCCGCAACCAGCGCGCTCCACGCATTGAGGTCTCCCTCTTTGGCGACGCGAAACGCCGCTTCGGCATAGGGGCGGGCAATGGTGGAAAGTTCGGCCATGGCGGTCCGCTCCTTAGAGTTGCGCTTTGAGCTGGGTCAGAAGCTCGGCGTGGGCCTGGGCGTTGACTTCGCGCTTCAGGATCTGCTCGGCGCCCTTGACAGCCAGTTCGGCCACGGCATTGCGCAAGGACTCCTTGGCACGCTGGGCCTCCTGCGCCGCTTCGGCCTTGGCCTGTGCCAGGATGCGCGCCTTCTCCGCCTCGGCCGCCTTTTTGGCTTCCTCGATCAGGAGCGCACTCTGCTTCTCGGCTTCTGCCATGCGGTTCTGGTTATCGGCACGCGATTTGGCCAGCTCCGCCTCGACACGCTTGTTCGCCTCGGCCAGTTCGAGCTTGCCTTTTTCGGCGGCGGCCAGGCCGTCGGCGATTTTCTTGGCGCGCTCGTCCAGGGCCTTCATGATCGGCGGCCAGACGTAGGTCATGGTGACCCACGCCAGCACGAAGAACACGACGAGCTGGGCGATGAACGTTGCGTTCAGATTCATCTTCGAATCCCCTTTAGGGTAGGTTTACGGGAGACCGATTAACCTTTGAACGGGTTGGCGAAGGCGAACATCATGGCGATACCGACGCCGATCAGGAACGCGGCGTCGATCAGGCCTGCCAGCAGGAACATCTTGGTTTGCAGCTTGTCCATCAGCTCCGGCTGGCGCGCCGACGCTTCAATGTATTTGCCGCCCATCAGGCCGATACCGATACAGGCGCCGATAGCACCCAGACCGATGATGAGACCTGCAGCCAAAGCAACGAGACCAACGTTAGTCATGATGACTCCTTTTTTGATGAATTGATGCGAAGGTTGAAAAAACGAAAGGGAAAACAAAAAACGGGAAATGGGCGGTCAGTGGCCTTCGTGTGCCTGACCCAGGTAAACCAGGGTCAGCATCATGAAGATGAAGGCCTGCAGCACGACAATCAGGATGTGGAAAATTGCCCAGATGGCACCGGCCACCACGTGCATGCCCCACAGCCACCACACACCGGTCGCACCCAGCAGCGCGATCAGGAGGAAGATCAGTTCGCCGGCAAACATGTTGCCGAACAACCGCATGCCCAGCGAGACCGTCTTGGCGGCAAACTCGATCAGGTTGAGCGCGAAGTTGGGGATCCACAGCGCAGGATGCGCGCCGAACGGGGCACAGAACAGCTCGTGCACGAAACCGCCGGCACCCTTGATCTTGACGTTGTAGTACAGCATCAGCACCAGCACGCCGAGCGACATGCCAAGCGTGCCGTTCAGATCGGCCGTCGGCACGATGCGGTGGTAATGGATGTATTTGTCCAGGCCGGTCCACTGGAACACATAGTGCGGCAGATCGACCGGCAGAAAGTCGAGGGCGTTCATGAAGAACACCCACACGAACACGGTGAGCGCCAGCGGGGCAATGAAGCTGCGGTCACCATGGGGAATGATGCCCTTGGACTGCGATTCGACCATCTCGACCAGCATTTCAATGGCCGCCTGGAAGCGGCCCGGTACGCCGGAAGAAGCCTTCGACGCCGCCTTGATGAGCACAAAAAGTGTCAGGAGGCCCATCGCGATCGACCAGAACAGCGTGTCCCAGTTGATCACGCTCATGTCGATGATGAAGCCCTGCTTGACGCTTTGCAGGTGCTGCAAATGGTGGACGATGTACTCGGAAGAGGTGGGAGCGTTCGCGCCGGCTGCCATATCAAATCCTGTGACCTGAAAACCTGTTGGTTATCGCTCCGGCGCTGCAGGGGGTGTTTTGCCACCCGCAGCCGCCAGACCGAACACATACACTTGCAGAACCGCGATGTAGGTCAGCATGAATGCCAGCCAATCCGCGTTGCGATACCAGATCGCCACCGCGGCAAACAACACGATCGACAACAAGACCTTTATGCCTTCGCCCACAAAGAAGGCGAACACATAACCATCCTGCCTGGCGCTGGCCCGTGCAAGGCGCAACGCAAACAACCCGCCGGGCACAAAACACACTGCCCCGCCCGCCAATGCCGACCAACCGGCGTTGCTGCTACGCAACATCGCCCACAGCAGCGCCGCCCCGAAGGTGGCAGCTACCTGCCACCCTACAACCCGCATTGGAGACGCTGACATCGTGTGCGCCGAAGATCCCGAAAGTCCGCCGGCACGATTTCCGCCAGCCCGTACTACCGAACCGGATAACCCGCCACTGGGGCTGATTCCCGGCACCTCGGCACACCTAAGTGCGCAGACGGAACTTGCCAAACCGAACGATTATAAAGGTTTTGGGGCGGTTCTGGCAACGCGCCTGCCGAAAGGGCGGTCAGCGCTCGCGCCCGGCTTCCTGAAACGCCCCTTGTACCGGCGAAAGGAGATACTCCATCACGCTGCGGGTGCCGAGCTTGATTTCGGCTGTCACCGCCATGCCCGGCCGCAGGTCCAGCGGCGCCTGCCCGCGGCCCTGTGCCACCAGGGTTTGCGCCGGCAACTCCACCACCGTCTTGTACGTCAGCGACTGCGCACGCTGCGCCGCCACCGGCTTTTCTGCGCCAGAGAAGGCGGCGCCGCCCGGAGAGGCCGGCGCCTCGCTCTCGCGCGCATCGGCCGACACCTGCAATACCTGCCCTTCGAGCAAGCCGTACTTCTGGAACGGGTAGGCCGCCAGCTTGACCCGCGTAGGCTGCCCGCTGCGCACGAAGCCGATGTCCTGGTTGGTCACGTACACCTCCGCGCGCAGGCGCTCGCCCTGCGGCACCAGGGTCATCAGAATCGTGCCGGGCGAGACCACCGTGCCGGGCGTGTGGGTGGCCAAGTCCTTGACCACGCCGTCCTGCGGCGCCTTCAATTCGAGCTGGCGGCCGCGGTGTTCCATCTTGGCCAGCTCCTGCCGTGCTTTTTCTTCCAGAGTCGTCTCATTGGTGAGTTCCGCCTGCAGGTTGCGCCGGTAATCGGCCGAAATCTGCGCGATCTTCTTCTCCGACTGGCTGATCGTTGCCTCGGCACTGGAAATCGCGAACTCCTGCGTGGCCAGGTCCTGCTGCTTTTCCAGATACTCGCGGCGCTTGTCCTGCGCCAGGATCTGCCCGGCAAAGCCGTCTTTCGCCAGCTTCTGGTAGCTCTCATCCTGCTGGCGATAGAAAGGCAGCGCGTCGGCCAGCTTTTTCTTGACCTCAACGGCGGCGGCACGGTCCGAGCGTGCCTTTTGCAACGCCGCCTGCTCCTGCGCCAGCACCGCCTCCAGCGAGCGCCGGTTTGAATCAAACTGCGCCTTGACCTTGGCGAACAAGGCCGGCGGGTCGGCCGCCTGCTGCGTGAGCACGCCGCCGGCCAATTCTGCCTGGATGCGCCGCAGCGCCAGCGCCCGCGCCGCCGCATCGGCGGCCAGGCTCTGACGGTCAGCATCGGCAGCCAGTGCGTCCATGCGCACCAGCACCTGCCCGGCCCGCACGGATTGCCCCTCGCGGATCAGGATTTCCTTGACGATGCCCTGCTCGGCCGGCTGCACGATCTTCACGTAACTCATCGGCACCAGCTTGCCTTCGGCACTGGCCACAATATCGATCTGCCCGAAGATGGACCAGATAATGCCGATGCCCGCCAGCGTCGCAATGGTGCCGATCATCAGGCGCGGCAGCGGGTGCGGGGGGGTCTGCTCGATGGCCTGCAGGGCCGGGAGAAACTCGGCGTGGGCCGCCACCTGCGCCTCCGCCCCCTGCGCTTCTTCGCGACGGGACTGAAAACGCCGGTGGAGCGATTCAATCAGCCGCTTCATGGTTGCCTCACTTGCGCCTCCGCGCGGGTGCTGGCGCGTTGCCCACTTTGGGACCTATGGAGAGCGACGCACTACCGATACAATTGTTGCTCCAGTTGAACAAGGTGCCCGCCATGCCAACCTCTGCCGCCGCGAAAAGATTGATCGAAGTGCCCGCCGATGTATGGACCGCTCTGCGCCTTAAGCCCGGTGCGCCGGTGCGCTGGGAGGTGCGAGGTGATGAGGCGGTGGTTCGGGCGGGCAAGGGCGGCCCGAAGCGCCGCACCACCGTAGCGGAGGTGGCCGGTATGCTGGCCCCCAAGCTCAAGGGTCGGAAAATTGATTGGGATGCGGCAGCCAAGGGCGCCCTGGCCAACTGGGGCAAGCTGCGTTGATCGCAGTCGATACCAACATCATTCTGCGCTTTCTCACGCGGGAGCCGGAAGCTCAATTCAAATCCGCCAAAGCCTTGTTTGAACGCGGCGGCCTGTTCATTTCCTCGCCAGTGGTATTTGAAGTGTTCTTCACGCTTACAGGCAGCCTTCTCGCATTTTCCGATGAGGACGCGCTGAACGCGCTGGAAGCACTGTTTTCCCTGCCGGGGGTATCGGTTCAAGACTTGACTGCATTTGAGGCCGCGATCAGCCATGCCCGGCAGGGCCTGCCGTTCAAAGACGCCTGCGTTCTCGCCTTCAGCGGGGAGGCTGACGAACTGGTTACCTTCGATCGGCAGTTTGCCAAGCGAGCAGCAAAGCTGGGTTTGCGCCCGGCCGTAAAGCCGGCTTAGCGCGCCGCGTGCCGGTTGCGGCCGATCTGCCAAGACCCGCCCCCACCAACGGTTTTCGCTGATTCCTCCTACTGCACTCATGCCAGCTTCACCTGCCCTTCGGTGAGGCCGGTAAACGGTTTGAGGGTTTGCGCCGTCACACCAAAGCCCTGTGCGGCCAGGGTATCGAAGGCCGACTGCATGCCCATGCCGGCGAGCGAGCCGCGGTTGCCGTAGTGGTAGGCCAGGTCGCCACCCAGGGCAGCGTGATCACTGCCGGCAAGGTGGAAGTTGAGCAGGGCCGAAGAGAGCGCCCAGGTGGAAAGGCCGGGGTTGAGCGCGCGCTGCGCATCGAAGGCCGAGACGATGCCGGCAAAGTTGAACTGCTGCACCCGCTTGTTGAGGAGCGGGTCGCTTGAGGCAGCATCGAAGCCGGCCATCGCATCGGCGATCAACTGCAGGTTCAGCACCGATTTGTTGTCGCCGCCATTGGCGGTGGAGTACCAGTTCTTCATGGTGATACTCTCGCCGGCCCCCAGATCGAGCACCAGATCATTGGCGGACTTGCGCAGCGCCAGATCGGCGTAGTTGATGCCACCGCCGAGCGAGAGCGTATCGTCCTGCCCGCTGGAAGCATTCAGGATGTCATTACCGTCACCGCGGTTGAAGGCAATCACGTCCTGCCCGCCACCGGTGGTGAGCGTGTCGTTCCCGGTACCACCGACGATCATCTCGCTACCCGCCCCGCCGGTAATGATGTCGTTGCCGGCCCCGCCGTTGTAATAGCCGCTGTCAGCACCAGTGTTGTCGGTGAGCCGGTCCGCGCCAGCACTACCCTCCAGCAAGTCGGTGCCCAGGCCGCCGTTCAGGGTGTTGTTGCCGGCGTTGCCGCGAATCAGGTTGTTGCCGGCATTGCCGGTACCGCTGATGCTCGAAGCACCTGTGAGGGTGAGCACCTCGACGTTGTCGGCCAGCGTGTAGGAAGCACTGGTCTGCACCTGATCCAGGCCTTCACCGGCCGCTTCCACCACCTGGTCCAGCGCACTGTTGACGATATAGATGTCATCACCAGTGCCGCCCACGAGAGTGTCATTGCCGCCCCGGCCGTCCAGGGTGTCGTTGCCAGCGCCACCGCTCAAGGTGTTCGCCGCGTTGTTGCCGATGATGAGGTTGTCCAGCTCGTTGCCGCCACCGTTGATGGCGGCGCTGCCGGTGAGGGCGAGATTCTCGACGTTCTCTCCCAAGGTGGCCGAGATCGACGCTTGCACCGTATCGATGCCTTCCCCGGCAGCCTCGACGATGGTGTCCGCCACGGTATCGCCACCGCTGCCGATGACATAAGTGTCGTTGCCAGTGCCGCCAGCCAGAGTATCGGCGCCAGCTGCGCCGTTCAAGGTGTCGTTGCCGGCGCCGCCGTTCAAGGTGTTGGCCGCAGCATTGCCGGTGAGCACGTTGTCCAGCTCGTTGCCGCTGCCGCTGTTGGCACCCGTGCCGGTGAGGGTGAGGTTCTCGAGGTTGGCCGCCAGGGTGAGATCGGCTGCGCTGCTTTGCACCAGATCCACCCCTTCACCTGCCGCCTCGATGATGGTGTCGCCGGCATCGTCCACCACGTAGGTGTCGTTGCCGTTACCGCCGGTCAGCGTATCGGTGCCGGCGCCACCGTTGAGCACGTCGTTGCCACCCAGACCGGTGAGGATGTTGTTTCCGCTGTTGCCGGTGAGCGTGTTGTTGCCTTCATTGCCGGTGCCGTTGATGTTGGCGGTGCCGGTCAAGGTGAGGCGTTCGAGGTTGTCCCCAAGCGTCCACGAGATCGACGCTTGAACCGTATCGGTGCCTTCGCCGGCAGCTTCGTTGACTACATCGCCGATGTTGTCCACCACGTAAGTGTCGTTGCCGGCCCCGCCAATGAGGGTATCGGCCCCGGCGCCGCCGTTGAGCACATCATTGCCGCCCTGGCCGGTGAGGATGTTGTTGCCACTGTTGCCGGTGAGCGTGTTGTTGCCTTCATTGCCGGTGCCGTTGATGTTGGCGG
>CAYUEG010000129.1:0-10285 GCA_964443245.1 uncultured Burkholderiales bacterium
ACCATCGCAACTTGCTGATGCAGCAGCGCGAGGATATCGAAACGCAGCTGAAGGAGATCGGGGCGTTTGAGGCGCAGTGCAAGAAACGGCTGATGGACCGCAACATCCCGAAAGGCACCTGATTTTGCGAACCGCAGCCCAGAAAATCACGGCACCCTCAATCTGAACGTGGCGCTATTGTTGAACGCTGCACCTGTTCCCGCCTCTACGAAGAAATCGCCGCTCGGCAAGAGACGTACATAGCGCGTCGCGTCGGCGACCGAGCGGAACGAGACGGTGCCTGCCACGCCGTTGAGTCCTTGCACAATTTCAAAGGTTGCGTTCAGGTTGAATACCGCATCTCCCACCTTGTTGTTGGCGACGACCAACTGACCTTCAGCGCCAGTGATGCCGAGCATCGCGTTACGCACAAGGCTGGGTATCCCGGGATTCGCCGGTGGCAGCTTCCTGGCCATCAGCAATTTCTTGCGATCGGCAAAGTTAGCCCAGTCCTGCAAGTTGAGCGCCGGGGTCGAGAGTGACACGTAGTTGTTGCCGCTGACGCGGCCGGGGAGTACAAACCAGCTCTGTGGCGATCCCGCCTGCGCGATCCCACCTTCGAAGCCGCCGGCGCGGATGCCCTGTCCGGCGCGGTCGAACGGCTCAACCACGATATTGCGATACAGCACGGCGGAGCGCTGGTTCTCAACTGCTTGCGCATCGCGCAGCGCTTCAGTGGGCACCGCTTTACGGGCGAAGTTCTTGCCCTGCGTGGTGACGGTCTGGATCGCAAATTGTTGCGCAATGTCACCGGCCACACAGTCGGCGTAGGCCAATTCGGCACCTTCTGCCAGCCCACCATCAACGGCGAGGCATTTGCCGGTGGCGCGATTCTTGAACTGCACCGAGCCCACTTTGGGATCACCAACTACCTCGAATTTTTGACCTGGATTACCGTAGCAGGGCATGCCCAGAACTTCGTTGGGATCTTCCGGATTGCCGCCGGCGCCAACGCAAAGGTCCGTATTGCGCGCTGTCAGGGCGACGCTGTAACTGCTGGCGGTGCCATCAACACCAAGCGCAAAGTACTGCTCCAGATCGTTGGCGGCGTTGCAACGTTCCAGGGAAAAACGATCGAGATAGCCGCCGCTGCCACCGACGCAGAACGCCGAGCTGGCCGAGCCGGCGCGCAGCTTGGTGGTGGTCGGCAGGCCGGCTGCCTTGCCAATATCGATTGGCACGATCGGCGTCCAGCGCAGGCGGCCGGGTGCTACGGCGATTGCGGGGTCATCGCATTTCTTCAGAAACAAGGTGCCGGCCGCGTAAGTGGTTTCCATCGCCCGGACCGAGGCCGGGACCGTGACGGCTGTTCTGCTCGGCACCACGCAGTTTCCTGAAGGCGACATCAACTCGCCTTTCGGGGTGTAGCGCCATTGCGGGGAGTCGTCTGTGCAATAAGAGGTCGTCAGCGGCGCCGACAGAATCTCGGTATAGCGGGTGCGCTTCTCGCTCGAAATCCATTGGCTATCGCGTTGGATTGTGAGGCACACCCAGCTTGCCGGGCCGCTGCCGAACGTGGGTGCCTGCATCTCTTCGGCCCGGATCTGCCCGTTGGGCATGAAGCGCCATTTCATGTCGGTGTAATAGCGAACCGCTTTGTAGCCATCGCGAATTTCGCAATTGCCGCGCAAACTGGGGGGCACAAAATTGGCGCGACGTTGCGCCAGGCAATCGGCACCGCCATCGCCGGTGTGGGCGAGGAGACCCAGTGCGCCATCATTGCTGGTTTCCCAGCAGCGCCCCAGGGAGGCTGCCCAGAACTGGTCATCCCCGCACCACGATGCACT
Organism: uncultured Burkholderiales bacterium; assembly: GCA_964443245.1. GTDB lineage: Bacteria > Pseudomonadota > Gammaproteobacteria > Burkholderiales > JAEUOS01 > CANJDH01. Next base: position 1,827 of record CAYUEG010000129.1, read on the forward strand.
CTTGATCGAGCCGGCAGAGCGCAGCACGTTGTTGATCGCTTCCCGCTTCTTGCCTCGCCATGCCTCACGCGCCTGCTCTTCGCGCCAGCGCTGCACTTCAACCGTCACCATGGTGTTCTGGATCTGCGCCTCAAGCTTGCGTTGCTCCTCGGAAAGCGCTACGGCTGCTTCAAACGCGGCGCGGTCGGCCGCTTCCTTTTCAGCACGCTTCTGGCGCTCGCGCTTTCTGCACGGGTGATCGCCGGGCATCCAGCTCACCAGCTTGCAGCCGAGATTGGCGAGGGCCTCGGCCGCCTGGCTGGCAAGCTTGACGGCGCCATCAAATGCCGCCTTGGCCGACTGATACGCCTGGCTTGGATTGACCACCACACTGGCCAGATTGACCGCGAGCGCGCCGGCTGCTTGTGCGGTATCGGCAGCCAGTTCCACGCCCTGCTTGCCCAGCTCAAACGCCTTCCTCACATTTTCGACCGGGTTCTCGGTAACCAGGTCGAGCGCCGCGTTTTTAATGAAATTGGCACCAATTTCGCCCACTTTGGCCAAGTCACCCAATGACAGCGGCAGGCAGTCTGCCACGTTGGGCGGGGCCAGTGATGCCACTGTGAGCAGGTTGGCGGGGTTGGTGAGGTTGTCTGCAGACACGCTGCCATCGAGCTTGACCGGGATATCGATGCAGCCGCCCGGTGCGCTGTACACGTTGACAGAGCCGGTGCGCACGGTGAAGTAGGCGTCGCGTGCCGCCAGACTGCCGATGCTGACGTTGCCTTTCACATCGGCACCGGCGTTGAGTTCGATCGGCTTGTTGAATTCAAAGCTGCCGTTCAGACTGGCGCTCACGCCGGGCACCAGTGTGCTGCCGGGAATCGCCAGCCTGCCGCTCACGCGCAGCGCGTTGGGGGTGGATGAAATCAAAGGCTGGCTGCCGGAGACCTGAAACGTCGTGGCCTCAAACGGTGAAGGCGGCGTAAGCGTGCCGCTGACAAAGTAACCGTCGCGCAGGTTGATCTTGTAAATGCCGTTGGCGAGATTTGTCTGATGCGACCCGATGTCGAGAATCAATTGCCCCTGCACCAAGAGGCCCAAGCCGAACGGCGGCTGCTCGATGCCCGGCCGTGGTGGCAGGCTGTTGCCGGGCGTGACGAAGTACACCACCGGATTCTTCACACCGATCATCGATAGCGGTGATCTGCGCATCAAGCCCGTCGCCCCGTTGGCGGAGTTGCGCATGAGCGTCGCCACGCCTTCGAATGCGGCACGTGCCGGCGCGTCAATGCCGCTGGTGCCCAAGGCACTGCTGATCGCGGCGTTGAGGGCCGAGCCACCCTTGAGGGCGAGTTGCAGCACGCTGTTGGCGAGCTCGGCCTGCAGTGCCGGTGTCACGATCAGTTCCGGCGTATCGGGCGATTTTGCGAACTGCACCGAAAGCTGGGTGGGCGCGCCGCCAAGCCAGGCGGTGTTGAGGTCAAGGGCAAACGCCTTGGTCTCACCGCCGCTTTGGAACTGGGCACGTTGCGTGGCGATGCCGACGGTAGTGCCGGTGCCGCCGACACCGAACGACACATTGGTATCGGTGAGTGAAAAACCGTCCAGGCCAGCCGGGCTGGTCCAGGTGCCAGGCACGCTCACGCCCACCGCGAGCGTGGGGCTTTGCCCGGCGGCTGTGGTCGAAGACAGGCTGAGGGACGCCGCTACCCGCTGGATCGTGGAGGGGCTGTCAAGGCGCGGAATGCCGAGGCTCACATTGCCCGACACGCCCACTTCGGCACCTGCCCCTGCAGCCCCTGCGGTCTTGAAGTAGAGCTGTACCTGGCCGTCAGTGGAACTGATGAAGGTATTGAACGGGGTCGGTATCGGCAGTTTGAGACCGGGAATGTCTGCGTAGAAAGACAGGCCGCCGCTGGTGCTGTCGATGCCGCCGCCCACCACCATGTCGCCGGTACCGGGCAGCCAGCCGGCAAACTGGCCCAGCACCGGGGGCGCATCCTGCGCCAGATTCAAACGGGACACGACGGTGAGGCCGTTGTTGACCAGCACCTTGGCCGCATCGCGCGCGCCAAACAGTTTCGCGAAGACCTTGTCGTAGATGGCCGGGTGCAGCGCGCTGATGTTGGCATCGCCATTGACCGGGGAGAGAATCACCAGACCGTCAGGTAAGGGGAGGTTGGCGAACGGGCCCTTCGGAATCGCCGCCGGGAAGATGCGCGCGGGCGTCCAGCGTTCATCGTTGCTGATGAACAGGACCGGCTGCGGGCCGGTGATGCCGGCAATCGCGATCTGGCCCTTGAAGGTCTGGCCGTTGATGTTGCCAACCACGTCTTCTGCCGCGAACGAGACCCGTCCGGAGCCCGCTTCTCTTGCAATCATCATCCCGCCGGCACGCAGGTTCAGATATGAAGCGACATTAATCACGCTGTAGTCGGCCGGCAGCAGATTCGTTGGCAGCAGGCTGCCCAGATTGAAAGTGCCGCTTTTGGCCTTAAGTTCGAGCAGTGCCCCGGCTTGGCCTGAACCATCCGAACTCAACCCGAGGCGGGCCGTGGCGGCTACGCCGGACACACTCGCGTCTGCGGTGAGCGCGATATTGCGCGCGCGCACACCACTCCTGCGTGTGGCTTGGGCTTCGATGCCGATATTGCCGAAGGTCACGCCGGGAATCGAGACGGGTGAATTCCAGGCAATGTTCGAGATCGCAGCGATGGTGACGGTGGTATCGCCGGCGCTGGTGCCGGTGGCCTCGCGCAGATAGTCGAGGGTGCCCGCGAGCTGCAATTCGTTACCGAGTGTCGAGGCCCACTCTGCGGGAGGCGCGAAGCTGACGTTGGTGTTGATGCGCAAACGCCGGCCGTCGCTCAGACTGGCCAGAGCAATGCGGCTATTCGAGAGGCGCAGTTGGCCTTGCGGCAAACCGGGCACCAGCAAGGACGGGATCAGCACGTCAACGAAGCCGGTCGTCGCGGTGCTCCCTGTGCTCGACTCGATGCCGCCGAAAACGGGCATCGGCGCTGTCAGTTCCAGTGTTTCAAACAAGGCCTTGAGGCTGTCAAGCTCCGGCCGATTGATGTCACCAGGGGTAACTCGTCCCGCGATGCTCAGGCCGCGCACCCATGGAATGTCGGTGTCGTCAGTCACCAGGCGGTCGTCGAAGGTGTCGGTCATGATGCGTTTGACCGGTGCCGGCAGATCCTTGATCTGTATCGACTTGGTGGCAGAGGCTGCCCCTGAGCGCAGCGCAAACATGGTCTTGCCCAGTGTGATCGCGCCTGCCGCGCCCGCCAGTTGCGCCGTGCGTCCCGCTGCGCTGGGCGTCTCTTTGGCCTGCGTGGCGGGTTGGCGCTGAGTCACGCCGGGTGGCCCCTTGAGGAGCATGTTGGGGGAGAGCCGGTTCACCCCGGCAAACAACTCGAAATCATCGCTGGCGGCGTTGGGCGCGGTGGAGCGCAGCAGCACGACGCGGCCCTGCAGGTTGCGTGAGGTGGAGGTGAGTTGGCCCTGCATCTGCCCGGGCGTCAGTTCCAGACTGCGCACCGTCATGTCGTCGAGATTGACGAACGAGAGCGTCGGTGTATTCATCAGCTTGGCTACGCCTGGCAAGCGGGTCAGCTGTACCGGGCCGGGCGCACGCAGCAGCCAGTCGGCGATCTTGAATTCGTTGGTCTCGGCTTCTGCTTCTAGGCTCAGGCTGCCGAGCACATCGACGGTTTCGCTGCCGAGCTTGCTATCGGTCCAGATGGTGCCGGTCAGGGTGCGCTTGCCGTCCTTCTGCCCAAAGGTGCCGGCGGCGGCGAACTTGCGGATTTCGAGGAAGGGCAGACCGAAGGCAGGGGTCCAGCCTTTCGGTGGCGGGGTCGCACGCCGCATGTCCTCGGCGATCTTGCGCGCCAGTTCCAGCACCCTGGCGGCCACCGGGTCGGACGGGGTGGCAGGTGGAGCCGGCGGCGCAGTGCCCGCCGTGCCCTCTGCAGGCTCCGAAGGCGGGTCGAGGTTGGTGACCTTCTCGAGTGCCTCGAAAGAATTCTTGCCGACATCGGCGATATTCAGGGCGGTGGACCCGGCAAATGCGATCTCGTAGGAAGAATCGGGTTTGACCCCGTTGCACAGTGTATTGAGGTCACCCCGGACGCGCAGCTTGGCGGCGAGGCCGATCTGGTTGATGCCGCCCGTCTGCATGGTGGCCGGTGCGCCGGTGTGGCGCGCCAGTGCGTTCAGGTCGCCAACGGTTCTTGCCACGTTGATGGCCATCGATCCGACGATTGCCGGCTCAAGCTGGCCGTCGACGTCCTTGAGGGCGAAGCTCACATTGGAGAAGCGCACGCGGCCCGCCGCGTAGGGCGGGTTGAAATTGGGCAAGCTGAACGAGAGATCCAGCCCCGCGGTGTCGAGGTTGCCCCCGGATGCGCGGTTGGCAACATTGAGCGTGGTGTCGGCGGCGCAGGCGACCTGGCTGACGCTCACCGTGCGGTTGCCACGGGGGCCACTCGCGCTTGAACTGCTGGTGCCGGAACTGCCCTGAGAGCCGCTCTGGGAGCCACTCTGCGCGTTATCACGTGGCGGTGAACTGCCCTGCGACCCGCCGGAAGGGCCACCCTGATTCCCGCCCTGATTGTTGTTCTGGCCGCTTCCACCTTGCGCGCCGCCTTGTCCGCTACCGCTCTCGGCCGGGCCATCCTCCAGCTTGGCATTGCGAAGGGCGCCGACCTTGAAGTTGCCCTTGGCGATGAAGGCCTTGTCCTCCAGACCGTAGATCGCCTTGACCTTGGCAGCAACCCCGCCGTCGACTTCTTTCTCGCCTTTCGCACCCCACAGGCCGATCACGTTGACGCCGGGGCGTAGCGTGAGCGGGAACGGGTCGATGTCGTCCAGCCCCTTGCGATCAATCAGGGCGGCCAGAGCAGCGGGCATCTCGTTCGCCGTCTTGTAGGTGATCGGCTGCGCCGCTTCGGGCAAGACAAAGAGCACCGCATTGGCGAGGCCGAAGCTGCCAATGTTGGTGCCGCGGATCGCCGGGATGTAACTGCCGAGATCCAGTTCGTGGTGATACAGGCCCACGATCGGTGCCGGCATGCCGGCACCCTGGTGGCGCACGGCGCGCACCGGCAGGCCGTAGAGCGAGGCATTGCCTGCAACCGTGCCCGGTGTCCATTCAACGCGGGTCAATTTGACCCGGTCTGCGCCCGGCACCGACGTGCCGACGATATCGGCCAATGTCAGGCTGGCCGTGGCGGACACCGAAGGCACTACCGCGTTGCGTTCATCATTGAGCGCCAGCTTGACCTCAAAATCGACCTTGGTACCCGAGGTGGACGCTTGCGAGGGTAGGCGGCCGGCGCCGTTGAGCGCGAGTTCCAGGGTCTTGAGGCTGGTAAGGCTCGTAATGCTGTTCTGGCCGTCCGCCAGTGCCAGACTGCCGGAGAAGCGTGCGGTGTCGAGCGAGAAATCCTTCAGGCTGGCGACACGCGACGAAGCGGCGCGCGTGACGGCGCCATCAAGTGTGGCGCTGCGCTTCGGGGGATCGAACAGCACGCGCACGTTGGAGAGTTCGAGTGTCTCCGGTGTGCTGCGGATGGCACTTGTGGTCGGCGTACGATTTGCGGCGGCTTGTGCCATCGAATCAGGCGCCGGGGCCTGGATGTTCATGCCCATGGTAGCCGCGAGGCCGACCGACAGCGCAATGGATTCCTCGCCCTGTGCGAGCGCAAACAGCCAGCTCGGGTTGCTGAGCTTGGCCGGGCCGAATTGCTTGCCGTCCAGCGCCTTGACCGGTGCCTCGAAGGCGAGGCCTTCGATCAGCTTGGTGCCGTACTTGTCAGCCAGCTCCTTGAGGGTGCGGGCCGGGGCTGCTGCCGTCACCGGGGCCCGGCTGTCGCGCACTTCCTTGAACAGGGCCGCATCGACGTTGCGCGCGGTCAGCACCACCTTGCTGGTGCCCAGGCCCATCAGGCCGCTGACTGCTGTGCCGTTCGGGATCGACGCGAAATCGAGCGTGCCGGTGAGCGTGGTGCCAGCGGGTGGTGCGAAATTGGCAAAGTCGGCGAGGCCGGGTTCTTTCGCGATGAGCGTGGCGTCGGCAGTGCGGGCCTTCTTCTCGGCGTTGGCCGCAGGGACGAACGAGATGATCACGTCGCCGAACGGAAAATCCTTCACGCCAGTGTTGGCGAGATCGGGCATGTAGTCGCCCACGCGCAAGGTGCGATGCGCGAGCAGCAGATTGACCGGCCCGTTCGCCACCGGCGCGTAACGGATCACGCGCGTGGCAACACCATTAAGAAATGCGTCGCCGATCAGTGCGGTGCCGGTGGCTGCCAGGCTGCCGCTGGGGTTTCCACTCCGTACCTTGACCAGCACATCCGCCAGGCTCTCAGGCAAGGTCAGCCCGGCGGGGGCGAGGTCGGCCAGACGGACCTCGCCGGCGGCGGGCGTGGGCGTGGCGGGTTTGGGTTCCGGTGCCGCTGCAACGGTGATGGTCGGGCGCGTGCCTCCGATCACCCAGTTCAGACTGTTGACACCGAAGGCGCGGCCATCGGGTTCGGCACTGATGGCCGTCGCGCGCCCGGGCACTTGCGTCCAGGCGCCGGTTTGCGGATGGCGCGCGTGCAGCGTGCCGCCGCCGAGGCCCGCATCGGCCTGGCGGCCCACCACCAGCACGGTGCCATTGGCGCTTACGCCTACGTCGGCGGCAGCAGGTGCGGTAGCGTCGGCAATCCATTGTCCGTTTGCGTAGACGAACAGCTTGCCCTGTGCATCCAGGGCCCAGGGGCGGCCTTCGCCGTCCACATCAATCCGCTCGATGCGGCCGGGTACGCTGGTCCAGCTGAAATTGCGACCGGTGGCGTCGAATGCCGCGCTCATCACGCTGCGGCTGCCGTCGGCCTGCAGTGCATCGGCCAGCCAGATACGACCTTGCCCCAAGCCCACATCGGCTGCGCGCATGCCGGTGGGCAGCCACTCACCCTGGGCAGCGTTGCCTGTTACGAGCAGTTCACCGGAGCGAGTGATCGCGGCGGCGCCTTCACGTGTAGCGTCGATGCGGGCGAGGTCGGTGCGGGTGCCATACGGCATCCAGCGCGCACGCGCAGCATCCCAGCGCTGGGCACGGCCATCACGGCCGATGATCCAGCGTTGGCCGTCATCGCTGACAGCCGCATCGATGCCACCGCTGCCGATCTGGACCCAGTCAGGGGAGAGGCTTGCGGCAGAAGCTGGGGTGGAACCCGCAGCAGAGGTGGCATTGGAAGCGGCGGTGCCCTGCGCCGAGGCCATCTGCGCGGGTCCGATCCAGGCTCCCAAACAAGCCCATAAGGCCAATCCGAGCCAGGCGGCGCGCTGTGGGGTGTGCATGAATCAGACTCCTACTGCGCGATGAAGACGCGCTGGCTGGCGGGGAAATTCGCCGCGACCGGCTTGCCTTTGGAGGTGACGGCAACGCGGGTCACGCCGGAGAGGCCAGCGTAAACAAAGGTGCGCTGCGCCGGGTCCCATTTCTTCAGGCGCCCGGAAAGATCGACGATGAACACGCTGCCGTCCTTGCCGACGCCGACGTCCTGCGCCTTGTCGGCGTCGAGCACGTTGCGTTTCTCGTAGCGGTCGGTGGCCTTGACGTATTCATAGACGTCGTTTTCAAAGGTGGTGGACCAGATCACGTCACGCGTCGCACCAACGCCAATGCGGGTGAACTTCTGGTCGGATCGTTTGGGCCGGCTGGTACCCTTGTTGACCCCGATGCCGACAAAATTGATCATGCGTTGCGTGTAAGTCGCAACTATCCACTGATCGAGCGTGACGTCCATGTCGCTCACGGTGTTGGTGTCGCGCGTATTGACCGTGACTTCGCTGGACTTCTGGAGCGACTGCACCAGAGCCGCCCCGCCACGGTCATAGAAGTCGGCAGTCTGGTTGTTGAAGAAGAGGGCGTCGTATTCGCTGGTGTAGTAGCGCTCGCAGGCGCGCACCATTCCGTAAAAGGCAGGTACCGCAGGGGCGCCGGCCAGGGCGGGCGGCGCGCTGCCGTCCGAGAGATTGCGCGCTGCCACGGCCACCTGAAACTGCACGCGTTTCAGGTAATCCAGGTGGATGAAGCGCCTTTGCGTCGGACTGTAAATCCAGTTGCGGCCCTGCCAGCCGGTGGTGCGGGTGGCGCACGGGGTGAAATAGGCAGCGTCAAAGCCGGTGACGATGATCTGGTCATCCAGCCCGACGGTGATGTCATTGAGTCCGGCGCCGATGTTGCCGAACGTGCCGGCCGCCGTCGGTACATCCACCGATAGGAAGCTGTAGCTGGTGATGCCGGTGCCGGTGTTCGCCACCACCTCCGGTTGCGTCACGTCGGCAGTCGATTCGCTCGCGCGCGCCAGCGCGAGGTCGCCACTTTCGTCGCGTTCGAACAGGCGCGCGGCCAGCACATTGCCGCTTTTCTCGATGATCCAGGGCCGGTCGTTCGGCCCCACCGCCACGCGCGCCACGCT
>CAYUEG010000130.1:0-9964 GCA_964443245.1 uncultured Burkholderiales bacterium
GCATCGGTGAGCTTGACCAGTTGCTGCGCAAAACCGTCGATCTGGTTGTTCTGCACCGTGGCGATGTTGGTCATCTGCGCGCCGAGGCCCTGACCGAACTGCGCGACACTCTGTGAAAGCTCCTGGCGATTGCTCAAACCGGCTTCCTTGATTTCGTTGCGCAACTCGCGCTCGGTGCGCTCATTGGCGGCATCGATGCGGTTGAAACGCTCGGCCAGCTTGTCCGCAGCGCTGCTGGCAGCCTGCTCGGCCGCTTTTTCCACCAGGGCATCAGCCTGAGAACCGCTCCCACCAAAGGTTTTCATGATGAAAACCCCGAAAATGGCTCCCACCAACGCTGCCAGGCCGGCGATGAGGGCAGATTCCATCAGCCTTCCTTGTTCCGCATCCAGTCAGCCGTGCCGAAGAACGACTCCTGCAGCTTGGCCTTGAGCGCTTCGGGCATCGCCATTTCCTCCATCGCGCTGAACATGCAGGCCAGCCACAGGTCGCGTTCCTGCAAGCCAATCGGATACGGCAGGTGCCGTGCGCGCAGACGCGGGTGGCCGTACTGTTCAATATAGAGGTTCGGCCCGCCCAGCCAGCCCGAGAGATACAGCTTGAGCTTCTCGCGCGAGCCGTCGAGAGTGGCCGGGTGCAGCTTGCGAATCGGGTAGTACTCCGGCACTTCGTCCATCAGATCGTAGAAGCGATCCACCAGGCCGAACACGGCTGCCTCGCCGCCGAGCATCTCGTAGGGCGTGGCGCCGACCGGCATTTCGTCATCGGCATCGGACTGCGGCGACGATGCACTCATTACACGGCCTCGCGCAGGGTCACCATGGGCGGGCGCTTGAGCGTGCCGGACAAAGCCAGCGCCCCGCCGGCGAACGCGCATACGGCCCCGCTGCCGACACCAGCCACCCATAACCAGGGGTTGAAGCCCATTGGCAGCTTGAGCACCACTTCGCTCACGGCAAAGCCGATGCCCCAGGCAATGAAGGCGGCAAACAGACCTGCCAATGCGCCGGTAATGATGAACTCCGCCCACTGGGCGCGCTGCAGTTGCCGCGACGACGCGCCCAGGGCACGCATGATGCCCGCTTCACGGGTCCGCTCGTCCTGGCTGGACGTCAACGCGGCATACAACACGGTAATGCCGGCGGCAAGCGTGAACAGGAAGATGAACTGCACGGCCTGCGCCACCTGGCCGATCACGCCGCGCACCTGGCGCACGATGGCTTCGATGTCGACAATCGTCAGGTTCGCCATGCGTGCCACCAGCTTGTCGGTGAACGCCGGCTGGCCCTTGGGCAGGTGAAAGGCGCTGATGAACGTGGTCGGAAAAGGCTGCAGCAGATTGGGGGTGGCAATCACGAAGAAATTGACGCGCATCGAATCCCAGTCCAGCTTGCGCAGGTTGGTGACCGGCGCTTCGAAGGACCGCCCCGCCACCTCATACTTGAGCACATCGCCCATCTTGATGCCGAGGGTCTTGGCAATCCCGTCCTCGACCGACAAGGCGCCCTCTTTCAGCTCCTTCTCCGAAAACCAGCTGCCGCTGCTGACCTGGTTGTGCGCCGGCAATGTGGCCATGTAGGAAAGGTTGAACTCGCGATCCACCAGACGCTTGGCACGGTCCTCGGCAAACAGCTCCGGCCCGACTGCCTTGCCGTTGATGGCGATCAGCCGCCCGCGCACCATCGGAAAACTCTCCGGCTGGGGCAGCCCGGCAGCGGCAAACTGCTGATTGAACAGCACACGCTGATCCGGCTGGATGTTGATGGCAAACCGGTTGGGCGCATCGGGCGGCGCCTTCTTTTCCCATTGGGCCAGCAGGTCGCCGCGGGTAATCGTGAGCAGCAGCAAAGCGGCCAAACCGAGACTCAACGCCACCACCTGCGTGACGGTGGCCACACTGCGGCGGCGCATCGCGGCCACCCCGTAGCGCCACGAGAAGCCGCTGCCGGCGCGCAGGCGCGACAGCCAGCGCAAGCCGCGCCAGGTAATCAGGGCACTCAGGCCCATCGCCAACGCAAAGCCGGCGGCGGCGATCAGGCCGAGCTTGATGTCGCGCGCCTGCCACAGCACCAAAGCCACCAGCACCACCGCACCCAGGGCGTAGGTCAACATCGTGAGGGGTTTGGGATCACCGATTTCGCGTCGAATCACCCGCACCGGCGGCACGCCGGCCAGCTGGATCAACGGCGGCAGCGAGAAGCCGAGCAGCAGCAAGGTACCGGTGGCAAAGCCCTGCAAGGCCGGCAGCGGCCCGGCGGCGGGCAGCTGGGCAGACACCAGATAACCCAGCAGGCCGGCGAGCGCGGCGTGGACAGCAAAGCCCAGGGCGGTGCCGATGGCCGAACCGATCAGCCCGAGCAGCACAAACTCCACCAGGAACAGGGTGATCAGGGTGCCCTGGCTGGCGCCCATTGAGCGCAGCACGGCGCAACCGTCCAGGTGGCGCTGCATGAAACGCCGACTCGCCAGCGCAATCGAGACCGCGGCCAGGATCACCGCCAGCAAGGCCACGAGGCCGAGGAACTGCTGTGCCCGATCCACCGAGGCCCGCACTTCCGGGCGCGCGTTGCTGATCTCTTCGATCCGCTGGCCGCGCGCCAGATTGTCCTTGGCCCAGCGCGTATACGCCGCAACCGGGGCCTCGTCACCCGCCACCAGCAAGCGGTAGGTGACGCGGCTGCCCGGCTGGATCAGGCGGGTAGCCGCCAGGTCGGCCTCGTTGAACATCAGCCGTGGGGCGATGGCAAAGAAGCTGGCACCGCGATCCGGCTCCAGGGTGACGACCTTCTCGAACGTGAGGTCGATTTCGCCCACGCCGATCTTGTCACCGGGCCTGGCGCCCAGGCTGGTCGCCAGTTGCTCGTCCAGCCAGACGGCACCACGCGACGGAATCGCCCGTGTCGGCGCGTCGGGTTGATTGCGGTCCGGTGCAACCCGCACGGTGCCACGCAAGGGGTAAGCCTCCGATACTGCCTTGAAGCCGGCGAGGTGGCTTTTCTCGCCGAGCGAGGACATGCTCGGAAAGTTGGTGGCGCGTGCCACGCGCAAGCCCTGCCGCGCCGCCTCGTCGGCAAACGACGCCGGAATCGGCCGGTCCGAACTCAACACGAAGTCGGCGCCGATCAGCTGGTGGGATTCCAGGCTCAGGGCACGGCCGATGCGATCGGCAAAGAAGCCGACGCTGGTGACGCTGGCCACCGCGATGATCAACGCCGCCAGGAGCACGCGCAATTCACCGGCACGGGCATCGCGCGTCAGCATGCGCAGGGCCAGGCGTACGGTCTGCAGGCGCAATCCGGTCATGTCAGGAGGCTGCCCGCGCGTGGCCCCCAAGCCGGCACGAGGCATGCACGGCCGCGCCGGGAGCGGAGGGCAACACAGAGGGAATCATGGGGAGAATGCATGGAAAATTATCGCACGCCACCTGCTGCAGGTCTGGCAGGCAAGGTCGGCAGGCCGCGGCACATCCCCGGGGCCACTCCACGCACACTTGTATTCCCACCCCGGCTGCCTATAATCACTCGATGGATGCGATTCACACCATTGCCATCGGCGCCGGTCTTGCGTGGGCCAGCGGCATGCGCCTGTATGCGGTGATGTTTGCGGCGGGCCTGCTGGCGCGCTTTGGCGTGGTGACCCTGCCGGGCGATCTGGCGGTGCTGACCCATCCCTTCGTGATCGGCGCTGCCGGCCTGATGTTCTTCGTCGAGTTTTTTGCCGACAAGATTCCCGGTTTCGATTCGCTCTGGGACGCGATCCACACGTTCGTGCGCATTCCTGCCGGTGCCCTGCTCGCGGCTGCCAGCCTGGGCGTATCGGCCGATCCGGCCTGGGTCGTGGTGGCCGGCATCCTCGGCGGCACGCTGGCCGGCACCAGCCACTTCGCCAAGTCAGGCAGCCGGGCACTGATCAACACCTCGCCGGAGCCTTTTTCCAACTGGGCCGCCTCGTTTGGCGAGGAAGCCATCGTTGCCAGCGTGTTCTGGATGGCCTTCGCCTATCCGGCCCTGGCGCTGACGGTCGTTGGTCTGCTCACGGCGCTTTCGATCTGGCTGATCGTGATGCTGTGGCGTTTCCTGCGCAGCATGTTTGACCGGCTCGCATTGCGTGAACACGGCGCGCACTCGGCGCCCGGGCCGGCGGCCTGAACCGCAGGCCTGAATTTCAGGTCTCTTCGACCAGATCCCGGAAGGTCACCAGGTCGTAGTCGTCGCCACGCTCGGTGACTGCGATCGGAAAAAACAGATGCTTGCGCCCATCGATCAGCGCATGCAATTGCTCACCCGGAAGGTAGGCGCCCTGCGGCATGACCAATGTCGCCACGCCAGGCTGGCCGCTGTCGGGCACGTAGATGCCGTCCAGGGTTTCACGATCGCCGCTCCAGTTGCCACCACTGTTGCGCAGCGCCACCGTGGTGGCCTTGCGCGAAATGATTTGCACGCCCGTGCTGGCCTGGGTTTTCGAATCCGCACCGGCATCGCGCGAAAGACGGCGAATGATCGCCAGATCCCAGCGCCCGCCCGCGCTCCCGGGCAAATCCGGCTGTACCGCGATCAGAGCGCCAATCTTGAGCCAATCGCCCTTCACCTGCGCGACGGTCGCGCCAAACCCGCCTGAACTGACGTTCTCGACCACCCACGTTTCGGCAACCGGTGCCGGGGCATCAAGCGCCAGATCCATCGCTCCCTGCCGTGTCAGTTCGAGTGCCTGATCGAAGCCGTGGGCAATCGACATGCGCGTCTGCATGCGCTTGCGCTCGCTCTTGCGCACCGGCGGCTTGGGCGCCCAGTTCAGCGCCAGGTGCTTGAATACTTCCCGCACCACACGCGGGTCGGGCGTGCCGCCAAAATCGACACCGCCGGGCAACTCGTTGGATTGCTCGAACCGTTCCAGCATGCCGGCAAGATCGGCATGCCCTTCCGCCGTGGCAAAGAAACGCAGCCCGGGCGTCAACTGGGCTGGAGGCGCCGCCAGGCGCAATGGCTGGCGCGTCTGGTCCAGATCCATCCAGTACACCGATTCCGGTGTGGCCTGCGCCGCCACCTTGAAACGGCCGGCAAAATGCGCAATCAGCCGTTCGCAGACATCCATTTCAGCCGGCGTCAGCGCGTCCGGCGCCGAAGCGGCCAACAGCACCGAGCGCATGAATTCGTCTTCGGGCGAGCTGTCCCCCGGAATGCCGGGATAGACCGGCGCGCGCAGGTTGTGCACCTTGCGCACTTCGGCAAAGCGATAGGCCTTGGCAATGGAGGCCCAGATGTCGGCCGGTACCGGGCCATAGCGCACGTACAGCCACTTGAGGCGGCGCGAGGCGGCGCGCAGGGCACGCAGCGCGATCAGGCCGGCCTGCTTGGCGAGCGCATCGGTGCCTTTGTCCTTGCGCTCGATGCGCGCAATCAGGTCCATGTAGGCTTCGAGCGTGTGGGTCCAGTAATCGTGCTTGGCAGACCACAACTTGCCTTCCTGGAAACGCGACTGGCGCGACACGGCGGCGTAATCACGCCCCACCTTGATGCGATGCGGCTGGCCGATTTCGTCCAGTCGCTTGACGAGTTCGAAGCGACGTTCCGGCTTGAGTGACTCGTCGTGCCGCAGCGATTCGATCCAGTGCGTCACCTCTTCGAGGGACTTGAGCGCATCGCCACCGCGCAATTCCTCGAAAATCTCTTCGGCTTCCTTGGCGTTGGCCAAAGGATGACCATCCTTGGCACCAAGGGCTTTGTCTTTCAGTGTGTTGAACAGCTTGATCATGCCACGTCCCGCACGTGTTCCCGGGCGCCTGGGGCGGCCGCTTCGAACATCAAATGATGCAGTAAATTCAATGAATTAGCAATACTTTCTCGCAACCCACTCTACCACGAAGGGAGCGGATTGCCGACGCCATGACAGCGGCATTTCCCCTACAATTCGGCGCATTCGCGCTGAAGGGCCATCCCTGGATGCGTCCGTCCGAATCGCGGTCACCTTGCGCATCCTGATCCTCGACGCCCCGCCGGCCCTGCAGCAACGGTGCACCAGCCATCTGGCCTCCCGCTGGCCGGGTGCCACGGTGGAGCTGGCCGACAGTAGCAGCCCGCCCGAACTGCCCGAGGCCAACCGCTGGCAGCAGTACGACGCCATCCTGCTGGCCCACCATGCCACCGGCGAGACCGGGATCGCCTGGCTGCGCCGGCAGCGACTCGGCCCATCCCCGCCGCCCCCCACCATCCTGTTGTCGGACGAAGACGGTCAGGAGGTCGCCGTCCAGGCGATGAAACTGGGTGCGGCGGACTTCATGCATACCGACCGGATGACCGCCGAACGCCTGATTGGCGCCGTCAGTGAAGCCATCCTTGAACGGGCCCGCGAACATGACCGGGTGCTGGCGCAGGCCCGGCTGGCCGAACGCTACGCCGACACCATCACCCTCAAGCTCAATCTGGACGCGATCGGCGAGGTGTTGCCCGACGACGCGCCGCGCATCGGCGGCTACCGCATGCTGCGCAAGATCGGCGAAGGCGGCACCGCCGGCGTGTTCCTCGCCGAACGCCTGCCCAGGCTCGGCCACCCCGCCCCCCTGCCGCGCCAGGTCGTGCTCAAGGTGCTCGACGCGCGCCACATGAACGACGCCTTCATCGAGCGCTTCATTCGCGAGTACCGCATCATTTCGGGGGTGCAGAACGAGCACGTGGCACGCATCTTCGACCAGGGCATTACGGATGACCACCTCTACATCGCGATGGAGTACTTCCCGGCGGGCGACCTGAAATCGCGCATCGAGCGCGGCCGGGCCGCCGGCGGCACACCGCTGACCTCGATGCAATCATTGAAGATCGTGATGCAGATCGCCCGCGCACTCGATGCCATCCACTCCGCCGGCGTGATCCATCGCGACCTGAAGCCGCACAACATCCTGTTCCGCGATTCCGGGCGCCTGGCCCTGGTGGACTTCGGTCTGGCCAAACAGGTGGGCGAGAAGACCATTACCGCTTCCGGCGCCATCATGGCCACGCCGCTGTACATGAGCCCGGAACAATGCCTGGGCCGCGCGCCCGACGTGCGCAGCGACCTCTACAGCCTTGGCGTGATGCTCTACGAGATGTTCACCGGCCAGCGGCCGTTCGAGTCGGAGAATCTGGCCACAGTGGTGTTTTCCCACGTGCACGGCGAAGTGCCGCGCCTGCCTGCGCCTCTGGCCGGTTACCAGGCGTTGATGGACAAGCTCCTGGCCAAAAACCCGGATGACCGCTTCCAGTCCGCGCGCGAGCTGTACGGCCATATCGCCTATTGAGCACCGCGGCGACGGCGCGATGGCCGTAAAATGCCGGCCATGCGCCAATACCTCGACCTGATGCGCCACGTGCTCGAGCACGGGGTGCGGAAAACCGACCGCACCGGCACTGGCACCCTCTCGGTGTTCGGCCACCAGATGCGCTTCGACCTGGCCGCCGGCTTTCCGATGGTGACCACCAAGAAGCTGCACATGCGCTCGATCATCCATGAGCTCCTGTGGTTCCTCACCGGCGACACCAACGTCAAATACCTGAAGGACAACGGCGTCTCGATCTGGGACGAATGGGCACGTGAAGATGGCGATCTCGGCCCGGTGTATGGCTACCAGTGGCGCTCCTGGCCGACCCCGGACGGGCAGCACATCGACCAGATTGCCGAGGTGATGCGCCAGCTCGCCACCACGCCGGATTCGCGCCGCATCATCGTCTCGGCCTGGAATGTCGCCGACATCCCGAAAATGGCATTGGCTCCCTGCCACGCGTTCTTCCAGTTTTATGTGGCACCGGGCGCCACCCCCGGCGCGCCGGGCAAGCTTTCCTGCCAGTTGTATCAACGCAGTGCCGATATATTTCTCGGCGTGCCGTTCAACATCGCCTCGTATGCCCTGCTCACCCACATGGTGGCGCAGCAATGCAATCTGGATGTCGGCGATTTCATCTGGACCGGCGGCGATTGCCATCTCTACTCGAATCACCTGGAGCAAACCCGCGAGCAGCTATCGCGCACCCCTTACCCGTTGCCGACGCTTCAGTTCAAGCGCAAGCCGCCGTCGCTGTTCGACTACCGCTACGAGGATTTCGAGATCGTCGGGTATCAGTCGCACCCGCACATCAAGGCGCCGGTCGCGGTCTAGTGGCGGTGTCCATGCAGGTTTCGATGATCGTGGCCATGGCGGCCAACCGCACCATCGGCAAGGACAACCGCATGCCCTGGCATCTGCCGGCCGACTTGAAGCACTTCAAGGAAACCACCCTGGGCTGCCCGGTGATCATGGGGCGCAAGACCTTCGAATCCATCCTGGCAAGCCTCGGCAAGCCCCTGCCAGGGCGTACCAACATCGTCATCACCCGCAATGCAGGATTCAGCCACCCGGGCGCTGTAACCGTCACCTCGCCAGAAGCCGCTCTGGCAGCGGCTCACAGGGCTCTCTCATCCGGTGAGCCGCACGCACCAACGGTTTCCGAACCACGGCCTGCTGAAGTGTTCGTCATTGGCGGCGCCGAAATCTATGCCGCCATGCTGCCACTGGCGCGTCGCGTCGTTGTCACCGAGATCCGGCACAATTTTGACGGGGATGCCTTTTTCCCCGCGCTCGACCCAACGCTATGGAAAGAAGCGGCACGCAGACCGCAGCCGGCCCAGGTCACCCCGGGCTCGCCGCCGCTCGAATTTGAATTCGTCGAATACAGGAGGCAATGATGTCAGGAGCAGGTTTTCACGTTCACGGCCCGCATGACCACGCGGTCGAGCATGCCGCCCATGGCGACCACGGCAGCCACGGCGACACCGAGGACGCCAGCTTCGCCAGCCGCATTGCCGTGATGACGGCGATCATCTCCACGGTCGGGGCGCTATTCTCCTACCAGGGCGGTGCCACGCAGAACGACGCGATGATCTACAAGAACAACGCCGCGATCAAGAAGACCGAGGCGTCGAACCAGTGGAACTACTACCAGGCCAAGAGCAACAAGCAGAACCTGGCCGAACTGGCGATGGCGCTGCCCGGCGTCGATGTGGAGAAATACAAGAAGGAAGTCGCACGCTACAAGGCCGAGAAGGAAGACATCAAGAAGGAAGCGGAAGCCCTGGAAGCGGCCTCCAGGAAATGGGACGAAGAGTCCGAGAAGCAGATTCACCTGCACCACCGCTGGGCCCAGGCCATGACGGTCATGCAGGTCGCGATTGCCTTGGCCGCGATCACCTTGCTCACGCGCAAGCGCTGGATGCAGATGGCGGTGTATCTGGCCACCGGCATCGGCGGTGCACTGGCCGTGGCGGCCATGCTGCACGTGTGACCAGCCTGTCGTACTGACGCGACAGCGGCCCGAAATTCTTGCATTCCGCGCGGCATTTCGCCGTAAACTGCGCAGCGCGCCCTGGACCCGGTTCCACGGCGCGTTTTCTTTTGCTCTGCGCTTTTTTGCCACCTGCCTTGTGAGGGCACCTGCATGAAATTCAAGTTTCCCATCGTCATCATCGACGAGGACTTTCGTTCCGAGAACACCTCCGGCCTCGGCATTCGTGCCCTGGCCGAAGCGATCGAGAAGGAAGGCATGGAAATCCTCGGGGTCACCAGCTATGGCGACCTCTCCCAGTTCGCCCAGCAGCAATCGCGCGCCTCGGCCTTCATCCTCTCGATTGACGACGAGGAATTCACGCCCGGCCCCGAGCTTGATCCGGCGGTGCTCAACCTGCGCACCTTCATCGAGGAAATCCGCTTTCGCAATGCCGAGATCCCGATTTATCTGTACGGAGAAACCAAGACCTCGCGCCACATCCCGAATGACATCCTGCGCGAGTTGCACGGCTTCATCCACATGTTCGAGGACACGCCCGATTTCGTCGCGCGCCACATCATCCGTGAAGCCAAGAGCTACCTTGATTCCCTGGCACCGCCCTTCTTCCGCGCGCTGACCCACTACGCGCAGGATGGTTCCTACTCCTGGCACTGCCCCGGGCACTCGGGCGGCGT
>CAYUEG010000131.1:0-2095 GCA_964443245.1 uncultured Burkholderiales bacterium
CTTCGGTGATCACCTTGGCGGCATGCAGCAAGGCCTTGGAAGGGATGCAACCGACGTTGAGGCACACGCCACCCAGTGTGGGGTAGCGTTCGATGAGCACCACTTTCTTGCCCAGGTCCGCCGAGCGGAAAGCAGCGGTATAGCCGCCGGGGCCGGCACCAAGCACCAGCACTTCAGCGTGAATATCGCCTTGCACGACCGGGCCAGGAGCCTTGGTGGGAGCGGATGTTGGCGCAGTCGATGATGAAGATTGGCTCTGGGAGCGGCTCTCCGGGGAGACCGCCGGGGTAGCAGCCGGAGCCGACGCCACGGCGGGTGCGGCCACGGCAGGCGCGGCGGGTTTGGCTGTAGCAGCGGGGGCACCGGCTACTTCGATCTGCCCGATCACGACACCGGTGTTGACCACATCTCCCAGCTTGACGGTGAGCCTGGTGATGACGCCGGATTCCGGCGAGGGAATCTCCATCGTTGCCTTGTCCGATTCGACCGTGATCAGCGATTGTTCCTTGGTGACGGTGTCACCTTCCTTGACCAGCACTTCGATGACCGGCACATCCTTGAAATCGCCAATGTCCGGCACTGTGATGTCGATAGCACTCATGTCGTTACCCTATTTCGCCTTGATGGTGTGGACCACTACGGGCCCGGAAGAATTCTTGTCAAACTCGCAGCCGGCGTCACAGCCGGCCTGCGCCACATCGCGCCCGGTGCGGGCCTTGTCCCAGCTGGCATACATGGCACCCAGCGCAAACGCGCGCCCGGAGCCGATGGCCCAGAAACGGTCAAACGAAAACACCTCGCGATACGAATACACCCCGTAGATGCCTGATGCATTGGCCATCAGGATCACGTACTGCGAGGATTCGTACGGATCGTCATCCTCTTCCTTGGGGTTGAGGAAGAAGTGTTCCTTGAGCAGCGGGTGCAGGCGCACCATGGTGTCGAAAATTTCCACCTTGCTGCCGAACATCGGCTTGTCGACCTTCTTGAAGGCGTTTTCAATCACATGGTGATGTGCACTGGAGCCGGCAATGCCCATCCAGGTGTCCTTGACCTTGAAGATCTTCGGATTGGCCTCGTACTTCGCGGAAAGGCGCGTATCGCCAAAGGTGATCAGGCGGTCGGCCGCGATGGCGACCTGGCCGCCCTTTTTTGCAACGGTAATGGTGGTCATGTGGCATCAGCGCGAAGCAAGCGCGCGCAACCTGCTCGCTGCACCCGCCTGCTCCGCTTCATGTTGGTCGGACGGTTCAGGCCGGTTTCAGAGCAAGGTGCGGCGCATGTCCGCCAGCAGGCCAGCCAGGTGCGCGGTAAAGCGTGCTCCGGCAGCGCCGTCGATCACGCGGTGGTCATACGAGAGCGAGAGTGGCACGATGAGGCGGGGCACAAACTGCTTGCCATCCCACACCGGCTTCATGCTCGATTTGGAAACACCCAGGATGGCCACTTCCGGCGCGTTGATGATGGGCGTGAACGCCGTGCCGCCGATGCCGCCCAGCGACGAAATCGTGAAGCACGCGCCCTGCATGTCGGCAGGCTTGAGCTTGCCTTCGCGGGCCTGTGCGGAGAGGTCACCCATTTCACGGGCAATCTCGAGAATGCCCTTGGTATCAGCGCCCTTGATCACCGGGACGACCAGCCCATTGGGCGTATCCGCAGCAAAGCCGATGTTGAAGTACTTCTTCAGGATCAGGTTGTCGCCTTCGAGCGAGGCATTGAAATCCGGAAACTTCTTCAGCGCCGCCACCGAGGCCTTGATGATGAAGGCGAGCATGGTCAGCTTGACACCCTGCTTGGCCATGGCTTCGTTGGTGGACTTGCGGAACTCCTCCAGCTCGGTGATATCGGCTTCATCAAACTGGGTGACATGGGGAATCATGGCCCAGTTGCGCGCGAGGTTCTGGCCGGAGATCTTCTTGATGCGCGACAGCGGCACCGCTTCCGTGGCGCCGAACTTGGAGAAATCGACCTTCGGCCACGGCAGCAGGTTGAGGCCCGAACCACCGCTCGCCCCGGCCCCGCTGGCCGCCGCTGGCACCGCGCCCTGCGCCATCACCTGTTTGACAAAGTTCTGCACGTCTTCGTGCAGGATGCG
>CAYUEG010000131.1:2195-7821 GCA_964443245.1 uncultured Burkholderiales bacterium
GAGCCGGAATTGACCACGTCACCCAGCTTGATCTTGAGTTCCTTGATGACGCCTGCCATCGGCGCCGGGATCTCCATCGTTGCCTTGTCCGATTCGACCGTGATCAGCGATTGCTCCGCTTTGACGGCATCGCCCACCTTGACCAGAATTTCGATGATCGGCACGTCCTTGAAATCGCCGATATCGGGTACGAATACTTCCTTGACTGCCATGTTGTCCTCTGCGTGCGGAATGGTTGGTTCGGTCCTTCGATTCGTCATCTAGCGTCGCAGATCGGCCGCAGCCTGCCGGCCGATCCTGCGTGCACGCAACCTCAAACGGTGGTCGGGTCGGTCTTGGCCGGATCGATGCCGTATTTCTTGATGGCCTCGGCAACCACCTTGGTTTCAATCGCACCGTCCTCGGCCAACGCCTTCAACGCAGCAATCGTCACGAAGTAGCGGTTGACCTCGAAGAAATGGCGCAGCCTCTCCCGCGTATCGGAGCGGCCAAAACCGTCCGTGCCCAAGACCTTGCACGTACGATGCTTGCCGCCATCGCGCGGGATGAAATTGCGGATGCCATCGCCAAAGGCTTTCATGTAGTCGGTTGAAATCACCACCGGGCCGGCATGCTTTTCGAGGCAGATCTCGACGTGTGATTTCTTCGGCGCTTCCAGCGGGTTGAGCAGATTCCAGCGCTCGGCCGCCAACCCATCCCGACGAAGCTCGGTAAACGACGGGCAGCTCCACAGATCAGAGGCGATGCCCCAGTCCTTCTCCAGCAGGTCTGCAGCCGCCACCACCTCGCGGAAGATCGTGCCCGAACCCAGCAACTGCACGGTGTGCTTGGCTTTGCCCGTAGCCTTGCGGAACAGGTACATGCCCTTGAGGATGTTTTCCTCCGCGCCCTTGGGCAGCTCCGGATGTTCGTAGTTTTCATTCATCAGGGTGATGTAGTAATACACATCCTCCTGCTGTTCCACCATGCGCTTCAAGCCACGCTGGATGATGACGGCCAGCTCATACTGGAAAGTCGGGTCATAAGAAATGCAATTGGGGATCGTGGCGCTCATCAGGTGCGAATGGCCGTCTTCGTGCTGCAGGCCTTCGCCATTGAGCGTGGTGCGCCCGGCGGTGGCGCCCAGCAGGAAGCCGCGCGAGCGCAAGTCACCCGCCGCCCAGGCCAGATCGCCGATGCGCTGCAAGCCGAACATCGAGTAGTAGATGTAGAACGGGATCATGATCTGGTTGGAGTTGGCGTACGAGGTTGCCGCCGCCATCCACGAACTGAAGGCGCCGGCCTCGTTGATGCCTTCTTCCAGAATCTGCCCTGCCGCGTCCTCGCGGTAATACATCACCTGGTCCTTGTCGACCGGGGTGTACTTCTGACCTTCCGCCGAGTAGATGCCCAACTGGCGGAACAGGCCTTCCATACCGAAAGTGCGTGCTTCGTCCGGCACGATCGGCACGATGAACTTGCCGATGTTCTTGTCGCGCAGGAGCTGCGTGAGGATGCGCACAAACGCCATGGTGGTCGAAATCTCGCGGCCCTCACCCGAAGCCTTGAGCTGCGCATCGAACGCTTCCATGCCGGGAGCGGTGAGCGACGTAGATGCCTTGGGGCGACGCTGCGGCAAATAGCCCCCAAGCGCAGCGCGGCGCTCATGCAGATACTGCATCACCGGATCTTTCTCATCCGGCTTGTAGAACGGCAGGTCTTCCAGTTTGCTGTCCGGCACTGGAATGTTGAAACGGTCACGGAATTCGCGCACGGTTTCCAGCTCAAGTTTCTTCAGCTGGTGCGTCGGGTTCTTGGCCTGACCCTGCTTGCCCAGACCGTAACCCTTGATGGTCTTGGCCAGAATCACGGTCGGCTGGCCCTTGTGGTTGACAGCCGCGTGATACGCCGCGTAGATCTTGTGCGGATCATGCCCGCCGCGATTAAGGCGCCAGATGTCGTCGTCCGACATGCGCGAGACCATTTCGAGCAACTCGGGATACTTGCCAAAGAAATTGGCACGCACGTAGGCGCCGTCGTTGGCCTTCATGTTCTGGTATTCGCCGTCGACGGCTTCTTCCATGCGCTTGTGCAGCAACCCGGAGGTATCGCGCGCCAGCAGGGGATCCCAGTAGGAGCCCCAGATCAGCTTGATCACGTTCCAGCCAGTGCCGCGAAAATCGGCTTCGAGTTCCTGGATGATCTTGCCGTTGCCGCGCACCGGGCCGTCGAGGCGCTGCAGGTTGCAGTTGACCACGAAGATCAGGTTGTCGAGCTTTTCACGGACGGCCAGACCGATGGCACCGAGTGATTCCGGCTCGTCCATTTCGCCGTCGCCGCAGAACACCCACACCTTGCGCTTGCTCGTATCAGCGATGCCGCGCGCGTGCAGGTACTTGAGAAAGCGCGCCTGATAGATGGCCTGCAGTGGGCCCAGGCCCATGGACACTGTCGGAAACTGCCAGAAATCGGGCATCAGCCACGGGTGAGGGTAGGAAGAAATGCCCTTGCCATCCACCTCGCGGCGGAAGTTGAGCAACTGTTGCTCGGTGATGCGCCCCTCAAGGTACGCACGCGCGTAGATGCCCGGCGCGGAGTGGCCCTGGAAATAGATCAGGTCGCCACCGTGATCTGCCGTCGGTGCGTGCCAGAAATGATTGAAGCCGACACCGAACAGCGTCCCCACCGAGGCGAAGCTGGCAATGTGGCCGCCGAGATCGCCCTCGCCCTTGTTCGCCTTTGCCACAGTAACGAGCGCGTTCCAGCGTGTGATCGAGCGGATGCGTTCCTCCAGCGCGTGATCGCCCGGGCTCTTGGCTTCCAGATGCGTCGGAATCGTGTTGATGTACGCGGTATTGGCGCTATAGGGCAGATAGGCACCGTTACGACGCGCCTTGTCGATCAACGCTTCCAGAATGAAATGCGCGCGCTCGGGCCCTTCGCGCTGCAGAATCGCTTCCAGCGCTTCAGTCCATTCCCGTGTTTCAAGCGGATCCACGTCACCCGCTGCCGGGTTCGTGACTTGCGGAAAGTTCAATACTGCGGCCATCTTCGAAATTCCTCTGCCAGAAATATGTTGAAAAACCGTTGACCTGATTGCCGTTCAGGTGGATAGCTTGCGCCAAGTATCAGGCATTTGCCACCCTCAGACCTGAAATTATTTTGCCCGAAATCACCTATTGCACCGCACAAATCGGATTTGCGCCGCAAATTGCCGCTCTCAGGCCTCGATCAAAAAGCCTCTATTTCTTAAACGCTTACTTAATAAAGGCGGCATATTACCTTAAATTCAATACTTTGCAAGCGCTTTGTGATTTGCGCGGTCCACATCGCGAGGATGATGAAAATGTCTTATAATTCAATGTTTTCCGCACTTCCGTGCAGCAACCCTTTTCTTACCCTTGCGCGTCGTTGCCGGCTCGCGGGGCAGTCAAGTCCAAGCCGCCATGGCCATCAAGCATTTCCTCCAGTTCAAGGACTTTTCTCCGGAAGAGTACGAATACCTGTTTGCGCGATCATCCTGGATCAAGCGCAAGTTCAAGGCATTCGAGACCTACCATCCGCTTTTCGATCGCCATCTGGCGATGATCTTCGAGAAGAACTCGACCCGCACCCGCCTCTCGTTCGAGGCCGGCATGCAGCAACTGGGCGGCTCTTCGATTTTTCTGTCCACGCGCGACACGCAATTGGGACGCGGTGAGCCGGTCGAAGATGCGGCGCAGGTGATCAGCCGCATGGTCGATATCGTCATGATCCGCACCTTTGAGCAGGAGATCATCGAACGCTTTGCCGCCAATTCCCGCGTGCCTGTGATCAACGGCTTGACCAACGAGTATCACCCCTGCCAGGTATTTGCCGACATCTTTACCTTCATCGAACATCGCGGTTCGATCAAGGGCAAAACCGTGGCCTGGATTGGTGATTCCAACAACATGTGCAACACCTGGCTGCAGGCCGCCGAAGTACTGGATTTCAACGTGCATGTGTCCACACCGCCGGGCTACGAGGTGGAGCCGGAGCGCGCGGGGTTGTTTGGTGAAGACCATTTCGAACAGTTTCCCGATCCGATGGACGCCGCCCGCGGTGCGGATCTGGTTACCACGGACGTGTGGACGAGTATGGGGTTTGAAGCCGAGAACGAGGAACGCAAGAAGGCTTTTGCCGACTGGTGCGTGGATGCCGACATGATGCGGGTGGCCAAACCCGATTCGCTGTTCATGCACTGCCTGCCCGCGCACCGCGGCGAGGAAGTCGAAGCGGACGTGATCGATGGCCCCCACAGCGTCGTGTGGGACGAAGCCGAGAACCGGCTGCATGCGCAGAAGGCCTTGATGGAATATTTGTTACTGGGGAAAGTGGAAGCAAAATGAGCAAGACGAAGCAGAACATCGACACGGGCAACAAGGTGAACAAGGTTGTGCTGGCCTACTCGGGCGGCCTGGATACCTCCGTCATCCTCAAGTGGCTGCAGGACACCTACCACTGCGAAGTGGTGACCTTCACTGCCGACATTGGCCAGGGCGAGGAAGTGGAGCCGGCGCGCGCCAAGGCACTCAAGATGGGCATCAAGAAGGAGAACATCTTCATTGATGACCTCAAGGAAGAGTTTGTCCGCGATTTCGTGTTCCCGATGTTCCGCGCCAATACGCTCTATGAGGGCGAATACCTGCTCGGCACCTCGATTGCGCGGCCCCTGATTGCCAAACGCATGATCGACATCGCGCGCAAGGTCAAGGCGGATGCGATATCGCACGGCGCCACCGGCAAGGGCAATGACCAGGTGCGCTTCGAACTTGGCGCCTATGCCCTCATGCCCAACGTCAAGGTGATCGCGCCCTGGCGTGAATGGGACCTCCTTTCACGGGAAAAGCTGCTGGCCTATGCCGACAAGCACGGCATCCCGGTTGATTTCAAGAAGCGCAAGGGCGGCGGTGCGCCCTATTCGATGGATGCCAACCTGCTGCACATCAGCTACGAAGGCGGCATTCTGGAAGATCCGAACTTCGCGCCGGAAGAATCCATGTGGCGCCTCACCGTCTCTCCGGAGAAAGCGCCCAACAGGCCACAGATCCTCGAACTGACCTTCGAGAAGGGCGACATTGTCGCCATTGACGGCAAGAAGATGTCGCCGGCCAATATCCTGGCCACCCTCAACACGATTGGTGGCAAGCACGGCATTGGCCGCCTCGACATGGTCGAGAACCGGTATGTCGGGATGAAGTCGCGCGGCTGCTACGAAACCCCGGGCGGCACCATCATCTGGAAGGCACATCGCGCGATCGAATCCATCACCATGGACCGCGAGGTACTGGCATTGAAGGACGACCTGATGCCACGCTACGCGCGCCTGATCTACAACGGCTACTGGTTCAGCCCCGAACGCAAGCTCATGCAGGTATTGATCGACGAATCGCAAAAAACCGTCAACGGCAAGGTTCGTCTGAAGCTCTACAAGGGCACCATGATGGTGGTCGGCCGTGAATCAAAAACCGATTCGCTGTTCGACATGAAGATTTCCACTTTCGACGACGACGGCGGCGCCTACAACCAGGCTGACGCCGCTGGCTTCATCAAGCTCAATGCGCTGCGCATGCGCATTGCCGGAAATCTGGCCAAAAGCCGCAAGAAATAGCGCTACCTTGTGCCG
>CAYUEG010000131.1:7921-9880 GCA_964443245.1 uncultured Burkholderiales bacterium
CCTTGTGCCGCCCCTCTGTCGCTTCAGGCGACGGGATTACCCTGCGCACTCAGGACGGCAGGTTCAGCGACTGCACGTGGTCACAGATGGCGCCCGGTGTCGTCCACCAGCCGCGACCATCATTGCAGATATGCTGTAGCGCGCGGCGCAACTGGCGCAACCGGTGCGGCTGGCCCACCAGATAGGGATGGAGCGCAATGCCCATCACCAGGGGCTGTGCGACTGACTGGGCGATCATCTCGTCATAGCAATCGATGATCATGTTGGCAAACTCTTCGGCGCCACACTGACGGCCAATCACGGCGGGGATGTCGTTGATCTCCTGTGGATACGGAATCGTCCACAAGTCCCCGGCGCGCGTGCGCATCTTCTGCGGCTGATCGTCGTGACACCAGTTCAGGTTGTAGGCGTAGCCAGCTTCCTTGAGCAGATCCGGGGTTGCCGTACTTTCGGAGATCCACGGGCTGAGCCATCCGCGGGGTGCAACACCCTCTTCAGCGCGCATGCGCGAGGTGCATTCAACAATCAGCCGGGATTCCATGTCCTCATTCATGTCCCCTTGCCTCTCGGCATTGGTGTGACCGTGACCGATCATCTCGCTGCCCCATGGATACTGACCTTCTCGGAACGCGCCAATCACCTCGGGGCAGTAGTCGTATAGCGCGGTGTTGACCAGCACGCCCACCGGCAACCTCAATTCGTCAAACAGGTCGCGGCAGCGCCAGGTCCCCACACGATTGCCGTAATCGCGCCACGCAAAATTGAGCACGTCCGGATCGCCGGACGGCGCCAGTTTGGCCCCCAGGCCTTTCCCGAATTCGAAGTGCTCGATATTGAAACCCAGATAGAGGGCGAGGCGCTTGCCGCCGGGCCAGCTGTACTCCGGCCGACGGATAATCGGGCGGTAGTCGTACCGTTGATGTGATGCAAGCGTGCGCAGCATGGTCAGATTTCGTCAATGTTGGTCGAACGATGTGCCTCGCCTCCGGCTTTCTTGTCGCCGAGCGGATAGCGTTCACGTGTGTTGATGTAGAAACTGGCACCAAACCTGCCGACAGGGAAGAAATTCTGCAACCGCACCCTTGTGGTTTCCATGTCGATCAAGCCATCGCGCGCATGCATCCACAGGATCTTGCCGATGAAGATGTAGCGGCTATCGGTCTCCAGCTTTTCCCACAGCCGGCACTCGAAGGCGACGGGTGCTTCCACGATCCGCGGCGGCGCCACCGCGCTGGACGGCGCAGTCGTGAAACCGACCTTGGCCACTTCACTCTGGTCCGGCGGCAGGCGCTCGCCGCAGGCGTGCATCTGCTCTGCGATAGCCTCGTCGGCGATGTGGACCACGAACTCGCCACTGGCCAGAATGTTGGCTGCGGTGTCCTTGATGTCGCCATCTCCGTGCTTGTTGATGCTGATCATCACAATCGGCGGGTCCTCCCCCAGCATGTTGAACAGGGAAAACGGGGCGGCGTTCACCACGCCATTCGGGCTCAGGGTAGTGACCAGTGCAATCGGCCGCGGCACGATCAGGCTCGCCATAAGCTTGTAGCGCTGGTAGGCAGAAATTTTCGAGAAATCGAGATCCATAAGGCTCCAAAGAAAGGACAAGTTCGCGGTGCATACCGAAGCGGTACGCCGCGTGATTCAGGGTTTTGCCAACCCCGCACGCATCAGCAGCAATTCGGCACTGTCGTTCCACACTTCCATGCGTTCAATCAAGCCGTGGGCCAGCACGTAGCGGTCGACGTAACGGTTGCCCTCGAACGGGGTTCCATCAGGCCATTCACCGTACAGGGTGCCGATGTTGTAGACCACCGTGCGTTCCGGCGACCCACCCGCCACCAGTTCGGTCGCTTCAAATTTCTTCTTTACCCACTTGTAGCGCCCCTTGTTGAAGGCGGCACATTCCCCCGGATCGCGCATGCCACGCCCTCCGGTGAACACAATCTGCAGGTTGGG
>CAYUEG010000132.1:0-9743 GCA_964443245.1 uncultured Burkholderiales bacterium
GTCGGCGTCGAGCCCGTGCGGTGTTCGGCGCCCAGTCGGTCGAACGGGACCCGGGCGCGCTTACGGTCGGTTCACGCATCGAGGCCTGGATGGATGTTGACATCCGCTCCGGCCAAGACGTACTCAAGGCCTGGCCGCTGGATGCTCCCGGTACCATGATGCGTTGCATTGCTGTATACGCGCATCGGTGCGATGTGTGGGGCCGCTGTGACCAAGGCCTTGCAGATCCTTCACAGGGAGTTGGATGTGACGATGGCGTAATGAGGGCAGACGCAGTTCAGAGGCGTGGTTCACGCGGCCCTGCGTTGCGCGCGTCAATGCCGTAGCTCCGCCTACGCCTGTTCATAGCCGCTCGACGGTCCTCGGCCAATCCACATCCGACATCACACTGGCACGCAGCATCGCCGCTTGGGTGGCCAGCTTGTCCAAACCGCCTGGAGCGGACACGAGGCACAAGAGCAGCGGCGGGAGCAACAGCGGCAGCGGCACAAACCGTAGGCTGCTCAAGGCCGGCGAAGCGGCCCCGATGGCTGAGACCACCGTCACGGCGCTGCCGTCGGCCACACACGCGGTCAACGCCGGGGTGCTGTTGCAGACGAGGCTGGCGTCGAAGTAGGCCGGAAAGTTCACGCCCGCCTCGCGCAGCGCCTTGGGCAGCATGAGGTGGCTTTCGAGCCGAGCGAAACACAGGGCGTCCAGGTCACGCAGGCTTTGAATCTGGCGGGGCAGCGCCAGCTTGGGGACGCAAAGCAAACCCAGCGGCGCGCGCAGCAGCGGCTGGCAGTCTAGATTCGGCGCCCTCGCGACGGCCTTCATGCACAAACCCAGGTCCGCCACGCCTTGCAGCACGTCGTCCTGCGCGCCCTCGTTGGTCCGGCTGCGAAACTGCACCGCCAGGGCCGGCCGTTGCGCTGCCGCACGGCGCATCACGCTCGACGCAATGCTCGGCAGGATGAAGTTGCTGGCCGCTAAGCGCAAGGGCAACGATGCTGTCCCCTTTTCGCCGGCCAGGCTGCTGGCCAGCTCTTCGAATGCCAGCAGCAAGCGCTGCGCATAGGGCAAAAACGCCGCCCCCGCTTCGGTCAAACTCAGCGGGCGCGCCCCGCGCACGAGCAGCACCGTGCCCAAGTGCGCCTCCGTCTGCCCCAGCAGCCGGCTCACCCCCGAGACCGACAGCCCCAGCGCCTGTGCGGCCCCCGACAAGCTGCGGCACTCCGCCACCAGCAAGAACACCTCCAACTGCCGGTACGACAGCGCGCCTGCGGGCCGCTGCACACGACCCGTCCCGGCGCCGGGGCCTTCGCCGCAGGGATCGGCACCCGGGTTCCGCAGCTTCAGGGCGAGCACCGTGGAGCGCAACGGCTGCCCATGGTCCGCGATGGGCAGTCCGCCTGCTGGCGTTGACAGCCCGTCCGTGTCGAATCTCCCGCTGGCCGTTGCGCCGAACGCGAAGGTCGATGCACGCTATCCACTCCAGCCTGAACCGCCGGTTTTCAGTCGCGAGCAGCCGCGCCCCGACAATCTGTGACCGCGGTGCGCCGCAATGCCGTACCGAAGAACATCAGCACGCAGGCGAAGAAGGCCCGCACGGTCGCCAGGATCAACCGCCGGTTGTGCCCCGCGCCGCATAGCAGCGCGTGCATCGCGTCACCGATCTCGCCCTTGAGCCGGTTCCTGACCAGTAGTCCATCGTTCTTCATGTGTCCCATGGTCGGTTCGATGGCCTGGCGGCGGCGCAGCAGCTTCTTCAGACGCGGCGACAGCCCGCGTCCACGGCTGAGCAGGAGTCGCGATCCAGGTTGGATCTGAGCGGCCTTCCAACCCCGATTCGCCATCACCAGGCTCCGTCGCTCGCCCGTCAAGATCTCCATCTGCTCGGGCTGGCTGTACAGCGTGTGCCCGTCGCAGAGCATGTCGGGCATCGAGCGCGTGCCCACAACCACGCCCTCCTTGGCCGTGACTGCGACCGCCACCTTCACCCCGAACTCGTACGGCGTCCTGGCCTTTCCCTTGGCGATGCACTCCACCTCGGGAGCGTGCGGGGCATACAGCTTGTTGTTGCTGTCGGGGTGCTGCTCGTACAGGCGCTGCGCGGCATAGAGCTTGTCCAGCACCTCCTGGCGCATGTCCGCGGATTTGCGCCGCACGTCCCGGATGACGCGGCCGAGCGACATCCGCAGCCGCTTGCTCTCTCGCCGCGCTCGCCGCAATTGCAGGGCGTGCGTGTACCGCCTGGCCTGCGCCTCGGCGGCCTTGCGCACACGGGCGTAGCTCTGCCGGAGCTCGATCCCTTCGACCTTCGCCACCGCCACCAGCTTTTGGCATGCCCGGTTGAGCAGGCGGCTATCGGTGGGGTGCGCAATGGCCTTGGGCTGCACCGTCGTGTCCACCACAACCGTCTGCAGGCTGCCCAGCTTCAAGACGCCAGCGCGGGTTGCCGCGCAGATGTTCTGCTTTAGCAGCCACTTGCAGCCCTGCTCGCCGTTGCGCTTGCGCCACCGCACCCGGCTCGACGGGGCGCACGGCAAGTCGTGGCGGAAGTGGTGCTCACCGCCGAAGTGCTGCCCATAGGGACTCTCGATCCAGCGTTCTACTACACCCTCGTCTGACAGTGCGATAGTGTGCTCAAGGTACATAAGCGAGGCCGCCAGCCGTGTCGCCAGTGCAGGGCGGTCCATGGTGCTCGCGAACTCCGGGCCCCAGTGATGCTCGAAGGCGCCCCAGTCCACCAGCTCCGCGAGCCTGACCAGTTCGTGTCCGTGGTCGATGAGGTTGAGCAGTCCTATCCGGAAAAGGTCCTGCTCAAAACGTGGCGCCTGCGGCTTCGGTTCCATCGGCACCAGTCGAGTTTGCAAGACCTCGGCGTTCATTGAGCCTCGATCCTGCAGCCAGAACCGACGGCATCGGCCCGCAGAGTCAGTATCCATACGGGACTCAGGTGTCGTTCGAGCCCGATTGCCCATGCTTGCAAGGTGAAATTTTCAGAGCCGCGCACGGCGTATCGATCGACGGCGGCGCCACGCCCGGTTGCGGCCTCACTTGCGCTTTCCCACTGCTGCCAAGCCGCGCAACACCGTCCGGCCAAGGCGCCGCATGAATCGCCTCACGCAGCACGTCGCGAAACAGTGCGCGCCGCTCATCAAAAACATCGATCCGGCGCGTGACTAAGAACACCGACAACTTGGGCAAATGCGGCATGGCGATGAAACGCAACCCCTGCACTTCGGCACTGACAGCATCCAAGCCCGACGCCGCCATGGCGTACCCACCTCGCTGGACTATCGCTTTGCCCAAGGCCACCGTGTTGACTGAGAGTGCCCCGTCGGAGTACCGACCCAACGCCTGGCCCGACCGCTCCAGCATCTGGGTCACGGGGTTGGCATCAGACAGTCGCAGCAGAGCCAGACCCCGCAGATCGTCCACTGTGGACAGGGGCGCCTGCACCGGGCTTTGGGCGCTCACCAGCAGGCCCAGGTCTGCCTTAAGGACCAAGGTGTAGTGCAGGTTCGGCTGCTCGCCCGCGCCAACGGTGATGCCGACGCTGTGCCTGCCGGCCAGCACCTGGGTCAACACCTCGGCCCCTGCCGTCTCCAGCAGGGTCAGGTGGCTGGCAGGGAACGCGGCCGCCATGCGGCTCAACAACGCAGCACCCGCCGCGTGCAGCACAGAGCCGTCGCCCGCCACACTCAGGTTTGCCGTGGCCGCCGGCCGCCAAGCCGCCATCGCGGTACAGGCCTCGGCATGCAGCCGCACCAGCTCCCGCGCCCGCTGCAAGTAGCGCTGGCCTGAGACGGTCAACTGCACGCCTACGGGCAAACGCTCAAACAGCGACGCGCCGACGGCCGCCTCAGCGCGTTGCATGGCGCGAGAAAGCGCCGACTGGCTCTGGCCCAGGGCCTTGGCGGCCGCGCTGACGCTTCGGTGCTCGGCCACGGCTAGAAAGGCCTCCGCTTGAGGCACGCTGATCTGCCGAGTCGCCGGCACGCGAACCGCCTGACGGCTTGGCCCTGTCCTGTCGAACCCGCTCATTCCTGTCCCTGTCTCACGGTCTGCGAAAGCGCAACTGCCAATCCGTACATCGGCCGTCTACCCAGTCAATGAGCTGTACTACAGGCACTCATCGGCTCGATTGATCGATCGGGCCGGTCGGCCGGCATCGATCAACCTCTGAATGAAGGCACCCACGAAGACGATGTGCCGTCGGGTGGGAGTTGCGCCGCGCCACATTGACCTGCGAACGATGTCGCGCAAGCGTGGCCATTCCTTACGAGGTCAGTTGGCGCGCTTGACTCGGCCATTCATCGGACCAGGCGGGCCGACCCTATGCGCCACCGTAAACGACATATGCGTCACCAGCAACCCAATCAAGTGCTGCCCCTAGCGATACTGCACGGGCATGGACGCTAGGCTTACGCAGATCATCGACGTTGACCGCAACCCGAGTCTCCCTGACGCGACGGACGCACTTGGGCAATTCTGAGAAACTCACATAAGGAGTTATCTTGATAGCAAGACTTACTGCCAATAGTGTCGTCACCATCGCAGCACTGCTCCTCTCAGCGTGTGGGGGAGGTCAGAATGAGCGGGAAGTGATGCAAACGCCGGAGACTGACACGTCTGCTGAAGATGAGGTCACTGGACCACTGCTAAGGAAAGCCAGAGCATCCAATATCGACCGAACCATCTATGTGCTCGGAGAGGTGAAGCTGGGCCTATATGGCCGGCAGCTGCAAAGCATCGGCTACTCCTTCAAGTACGTCAGCTCCGTTTCCGATATTCCGGATACTGCTAGTTCTATTGCATACTTGGTCGCCGGCATGGATCCAGAAATCAAGACCTCGGATCTCGAAAGCCTAGCCAACTACAAGGGTGTGCTGATCTTGGACAGCCATCAGTCCATGAACGTCGGCGGTCGAGAGCTCTCTGAGAAACATGCAATCAGCCCGCGCGCAGCCATCGCCAACGCGCCAGTGACTGAAGCGGCCAGCGGCATTCCCGACGAAAGCCCGGCGGCCGACCTTTACATGAAGCTCTCGGGTGGCAGGGCCGCAATGGCCCCACAGGGCACGGCACTAGTTACTTCCGGCACTGCGCGCAACGTGATGCCGATTTATGTTGCCGACAATGGCCGTGTCAATGGTTATGCCAAAGCAAGACTGGAAGCGGTCGGCCCGCAGATCATGGCGCTGCATGCAAAACAAGTGGCAGCAGGTTCCATCAAACCGGCGGCCGGGTCGGCGATGGCAGAGTCCGCTGGAGTAGGAAACCTAGAGGCCCAAAATCTGAAACCACAGTGGGATCGGGTTTTGGACATGAACGTGACGGACCAGGGCTATAGGATCCTTGGGCGGATCTACGCGATGGGTTGGCGGGAGGTGGGGCTACCTTTCGTCAAAGCGCGAAAGTTTGTGGACGTGCGGCTCGTTACGGGCTCAAACGATGACGGTTGCCGTGTTGCCGGTTTCGAGTGCGGTGTGTATCCAGAAAATAAGTATTCGGTCGTTGGCACAACCAGCACAACTGGCTTGGGCGACGTCTGGGTCTACAGCGCGCCCTTCATGTATTTTGCACAGACAGGAATCTGGCCATCTGAGCAACTTATCAGCTGGCAACCACGTGCCAGCCACTGGACGTCGGACAGCGCACTGGACACGGATTATAAGGAGAAACTCTGGTCTAAAGGCTGGGCAGCCGGGGGGGGGCCTGGCATTAATTCTCTAGGAATCTTCTCGCTTGGATTCTCGGGAGCTTATACCAGCAGCCAGAGCTATCGCAAACGCACTCATGCATGGATCGGATATGATAATGAATTTGTGGACTCGGAGAAATACCGAATGGCGGTATCGGGACTTCAGAGCGTCAACCGAAAGGTCAGGTTGCAGCCTGTGAACGGCGCATCACCCTGGGTCACGGGGAGGGATGACCGATGGGAAGACATGAGCAAAACCATGTTGAACGGGTATCACTGGGGTTGCCGAACGGTACTTGGGGTAAAGACGTGCGGGTTCACGGAACAAGAGGTGCCGGGGGATGGTAGTCCGAGATCTAGTATTGCCTCGGTGGGGTGGAAGCCGGCGATCACCGCAACTCATGAAGTATCAACGAACCACTTCGAAAGTGCCAGCAGCAAAAAACTGGTTCACATAAAGGCGCAAATGGGCGCACTTCGGGATGCGGCCGTCTATACCCGCACGAGGAGAACTTGCGACGGCGAGACATTCGATGTATACATCCTGAAAGCCTGGGGCATTCCCTGCGTACTTCATTATGATGGCGTGGCCGATCCGAATTCAGGAATTCTTGTTCTCGCGACCGTCAAGTTCCAAATCGGCGCAGCTGCATTCTCCAACGCAACGACCCAATGAGCACAGACCCTGCGAGGTGATCGCCGACAGCGCGATCTTCCAGGAGCGGGTGCAATAGCCCTCGTTTCCTGGGAGTTTCGGGGGCGCTGCGCCGATGGCCACTGAGTCGTCGGCCTCGTAGAGCCCCTGGGACCCGCATGGACACTGGCCCCGCGGGGTGATTGCCGATGGCGCGATCCTCCAGGAACGGGTGCAATAGCCCTCGCTTCCTGGGAGTTCTGTTGGCGCTGCGCCGATGGTGGCTGACGACTTCTTTCGTGCCCGGCTGGACCAGATGATTGACATGCGCCACCCGCTGGCGGTGCTCGCCACGCGGATGCCGTGGGCCGAGATCGAGTCCTCTCTGGCGCCGCTGTTCGCGCATCGCTCGCGGCAGGGCCGTGTGGTGACCGATGCCGGTCTGTTAGGTCGGACAAGCGAACTCGTTTGCGCCGGCGTGAGCAAAGCTGGCCGACCGCGTATGCCCATCCGGCTGATGGTCGCGCTGCTGTACCTCAAGCACGCGTACAACGAGAGCGACGAGACCGTCGTCCAACGCTGGTCCCAGGACGTCTACTTCCAGTTCTTCAGCGGCCAGGTCTACTTCGAGCCTCGGCTGCCTTGCGACGACTCGCAGATCGGTCGCTTCCGTCAGGTGCTGGGCGAGGCCGGCGTCGAGCAGCTGCTCAAGACTACGATCGAAGCGGCGGTGGCGATGAAGGCCATCAAGCCCGAAGAGTTCGAGCGCGTGATCGTGGACACCACCGTGCAGGAGAAGGCGGTGGCGCACCCGAGCGACAGCCGACTGCTGGAAGTTGCCCGCGCCAAGATCGCGCAGCTGGCCACGAGGGCGGGCATCAAGCTCAAGCAGAGCTATGCCGCCGAAGGCCAGGTGCTGCGACGCCGCGCCGGCGGCTACGCGCACGCGCGGCAGTTCAAGCGCCTTCGCCGCGTGCTGCGGCGACAGCGCGTGATCCTCGGGCGCCTGCTGCGCGACGTCGAGCGCAAGATCACCGACGAACTCAAGCCAGCACTGGCTGTCTGGATCGAACGAGCCTGGCGCATCCAACGCCAGCGGCCGCACGACTCGAACAAGCTGTATGCGATGCGCGCACCCGAGGTCGAGTGCATCGGCAAGGGCAAGAGCCGCCAGCCGTTCGAGTTCGGCGTGAAGGTCAGCCTGGCCGTCACGCACAAGAGCGGGTTGATCGTCGGCGCGCGCAGCTTCCCCGGCAACCCGTACGACGGCCACACCCTGGCCAGCCAGATCGAGCAGACGAACGTGCTCCTGCAAGACATTGGCGTCAAGCCCACGACTGCGGTCGTCGACCTGGGCTATCGCGGCGTCGATCACCTGGTCAAGGTCGCCGTCGTGCATCGCGGGCGGTACAAGACCATGACGGATCAGCAACGACGCTGGATCAAGCGACGGCAGGCGATCGAACCCGTGATCGGGCACGCGAAGAACGACCACGGCATGCGGCGATGCTGGCTCAAGGGCAGCGACGGCGATGCGCTGCATGCGGTGCTGTGCGCTGCAGGGTTCAACATCCGCTGGCTGCTGCGGGCGATCGCCCGCGGCGGCATCGCCGCGCTTATGTTCGTCCTTCAACTGCTCGCGCTCATGCGCGGCTGCGCTGAGGACGCCAGCTCAGGCGCGCCTCGACCGCATCTCGTCACCGCATCGATGCTAGGGCGAGACCTCCGTGGGGATGAATCTCGCGAGGCCGACCAGGTACGTGGACACGTGATGACAGAGGACATCGAGTCGATCGCCAAGCGACTGGTTGTCGGCCATAAGCGCGACGGACGGAGCATCTATGACCCGCAGGCTCGCAGAGACCTGGTCAAGGCCACCAGCAGCCTGGTACATCGCTGGCGCGCATTGCACGACTGTGCGGCATCAACGCCAACGTGCTGAGCAACTGGGTACGGCAGTCCGAGCGCGGCAAGGCCGGCGCCTTGGCGCCCAGTGGCGAGGTCAGAGCCGGCCGCGCAGATCTGAACACGGCCTAAAGTGGAACGGCTGCTCCGATGGGCGAGGATAGAGCCCGAGTCGAAGGAGCAGAGAGCATGAGCAGAAGACCGCGCCGCAACCACTCGGCGGCGTTCAAGGCCAAGGTGGCGATCGAGGCTTTGGCCGATGGCAAGACGATTGCCGAGATCGCGCAGAAGCACGATGTGCATCCCAACCAGGTGACCGAGTGGCGGCGGCAGCTGATGGAGCGCGCCGCCGGCGTGTTTGGCGGGGCGGTGGCGCCTGAGGCAGCACCGGTGGATCTCAAGGCGCTGCACGCCAAGATCGGACAGCTGACGCTGGAGAACGATTTTTTAGAGGGCGCGCTCACCAAGGCGGGATTGCTGAGCGCAAAGCGATGATCGACCGTGAAGCCGAACTGCCGATCAAGCGGCAGACCCAGTTGCTGGGCATCAGCCGAGGCACGGTGTACTACCACCCTGAGCCGGTCGGCGAAGCCGAGCTGGCGCTCATGCGCCGTATCGACGAGCTGCACCTGGAGCACCCGTTCGCCGGCAGCCGCATGCTGCGCGACTTCCTTCGCCTGGAAGGCGTCGAGGTCGGCCGGCGGCACGTGGGCACGCTGATGC
The DNA here is from genome assembly GCA_964443245.1 of uncultured Burkholderiales bacterium. Taxonomy (GTDB): domain Bacteria; phylum Pseudomonadota; class Gammaproteobacteria; order Burkholderiales; family JAEUOS01; genus CANJDH01. The sequence goes on from CAYUEG010000132.1 coordinate 8,952, forward strand.
GGCGCATGGGCATCCAGGCGCTGTACCGCAAGCCCAACACGAGCAAGAAGCACCCAGCGCATCCAGTGTTTCCTTACGCGCTGCGCAGCCTGGCCATCGAGCGCGCCAACCAGGTCTGGGCGCTGGACATCACCTACATCCCGATGGCGCGCGGCTGGGTCTACCTGGTGGCGGTGCTGGACTGGGCGAGTCGCCGCGTGTTGGCGCACCGGGTGTCGATCACGATGGAGGCGGACTTCTGCGTCGAGGCGTTGCGCGAAGCGGCGGCACGCTGGGGAGCGCCGGAGATCGTCAACACCGACCAGGGCAGCCAGTTCAGCAGCGCCGAGTTCGTGGCCGAGGTCCAGCGCATCGGCGCGCGCCAGAGCATGGACGGCAAGGGATGCTGGCGCGACAACGTGTTCGTCGAGCGCCTGTGGCGCAGCGTGAAGTACGAGGACGTGTACCTCAAGGCCTACGACGGCGTCAGCGCCGCGCGGCACAGCCTGGCGGCGTACTTCGAGTTCTACAACGCGCGCCGGCCGCACCAGTCGCATGACGGGCGCACGCCGGACATGGTCTACTTCAGCTCGCTGCCGCCGATCCAGGCCGCAGCATGATGGGTTGAACCATGCGTACATGGGTTCAACCGGGGCGCCTCCGGCGGCCTGGCAGGGGCCCGGGATTGAAGAAGTTCACACCGCAGCCAATCCACTGACCTCAGGCCGTTGCGTGTTCAAACGAGCGGAGCCGGCTCTAGCCTCAGGTCATCTTCGACTATCCCCGGGGATGGCTGGAGGACCTCGAAGCCAG
>CAYUEG010000133.1:0-9693 GCA_964443245.1 uncultured Burkholderiales bacterium
CCGGCAGCCGAATTCAGGACATGGAGGCCGAATAGCATCCCGCCAACGACGTCGTCGCCGGAAGGTGTCAGGCCGCCGCCGACACCGAGCAGGCGCGATGCCGCCAGCTCGAATGTTTCGGGGTTCTGAACGTGGATCGCCGCCACCGCTTCGCGTACTGCGCAGGCGCGATGGCTGAGCGGAAAAGCCGGCTCGCGCGCCGCGAGTAGGGGGGCAAATCCGGGCGGGCTGTGCGGGGAGATATCGCCAAGAATGGCTCCCACCAAGGGTTTTATCAGTTCTACACGGACTGGACCGGGCGCCATCAAGGCCTTCGCGGGCTCACCAAGTGCATGCGTGAGGGCAAAGCACGAGCAGTCTGAATCTTCCGCAACCAACAGGACGCGCGGATGCATCGGTGCGTGGGTGCCGATCCAGACGAGCGTGTCACCGGCCAAGCGAAATGATGTGGACTCAAAACCCGGGACGCGGCGCACACGCCCGCCACTGGCATGCAGGGCAGACAGGGCCAATTGACCGCCGTGCAGCACACCGCTGGCGGGCGGTGTGGCATCCAGCGGAATGCGAGAGGCCAGAGCGCTAGGCATCACGCACGATTCGCGTACCGGCATTGCCCTGCACCGCATCGAAGGTATGCTCGAGCGAGGTGATCACTACGGCACCATCAAAGCGTTCCAGGTAGCGTACCGCGGCGTCAATTTTTGGCCCCATGCTGCCGGCCGGAAACTGGCCTTCGGCGAGATAACGTTTGGCTTCCGAGACTGTCATGCGTGCAATGCCGCGCTGGGTAGGCTTGCCGAAATCGAGCATGACCTGCGGTACGCCGGTGATCATCACAAAATCCTTGGCGCCCAACTGGGCCGACAGCATGGCCGAGGTGAGGTCCTTGTCGATTACCGCCGGCACGCCCTTGTAGTCGCCATTGGCATCCCGGATCACCGGAATGCCGCCACCGCCAGCCGCAATCGGGATGATGTTGGCTGCGATCAGTGCCTCGATCGCCGGCAGGTCGAGAATCGAGAGCGGCTGCGGTGAGGGCACGACACGCCGGTAACCGCGCCCCGAATCCTCCACCATGGTCCAGCCGGTCTCGGCCTGCATCTGGGCGGCTTCTTCCTTGCTGAAAAACTTGCCGACGGGCTTGGTCGGATGGGTGAATGCAGGATCCTGCGGATTGACTTCCACTTCCGTCAGCACCGCTGCGACGATGGCATTGCAGCCGTGGCGACGCAACACATTCGTGAAGCTCTGCTCGAACATGTAGCCCATGCCGCCCTGTGAGTGTGCCACACAGACATCCATCGGCATCGGCGGCAGTTCACGCGCGGTCTTGGCCATGCGGTAAAGAATGTTGCCGACCACCGGGCCGTTCCCATGGGTCAGAACCAGCTGGTACCCGGCTTCGATCATGCGCACGAAGTGCTCGCACAATTGCGCCATCAGGTCGAGCTGTTCTTCCGCAGTACCCTTGATGGTGGGTGGGTAGGCGGCATTGCCGCCCAGCGCCACCACGACGCGTTTGCCAGCGGCGGGAGTAGCCATGTCGGCGCTCACGCGACGAGGGCGGCCGCGATGCGGGCTGCCTCCGTGCTGGAAGGCGCCACGATGCAGCCCGCCGCCTTCAGGCTGGCCTCCTGGTGGGAGCGTATCTGGGGGTCTTCCTCGGTGCCGCAGACAAAGGCCACGACCGGCAAATCGCGCTTGGCTTTGGCCTGCATGATCGCCTGTGACAGGGCGCCGGCAGGGTCCATGTGTCCGGCATAACCGAGCACGATGTCGAGCAGGAGGACTGCCGTATCGGGGTCGGCGGCCTCCTGTGCAATGCGGGCCACTCGTGTTGAGGGGTCGATCATCGGATGAGGCTTGCCGACGGTGAAATCATCGTCGCCCAGGTCGAGCATGGTGTGCTCCTGCGAGCGCCCGAGGTCTTTCAGTGTGCGGCTCTTGTCGAGCGGTACATTCGACCAGGATGCAACCCCAAGTGCCTTCAAGGCCACCTGCGCTTCGGTGCAGAAGGTACCGCCCGAAAACAGGCCGCGCAGGTATTTTCCCTTGCTCGCCTTGCCAGATTGGGGGGCGGTGATGCTTGCCTCCGGTACTGCAGTGCCTGCTGCGCGCACGCAGGCTTGAGCGCATTCATACAGGGTGTGGGTTTGCGTCAGGTTCGCGGGTAGCGGGATGCTTTCGCCACCTAGAAACACGAATACGACCGGCTTGCCGGCTTTTCCTGCCTGTTCCACCACGGCACGCATGACATCCGGCGCCGGCGGTTTGGAGACGATCCCGATGACGGCTGTCTCGCTGTCGCGGGCGAGCAAATCCAGGGCGCTCAGCATCGTGATGCCGCCGATCTCGGACTTGACATCACGACCGCCGGTGCCGATGGCGTGCGAAATGCCTTCGCCCATCAGGTGGATTTGTGACGTGACTTCCTGCAGGCCCGTGCCCGACGCGCCAATCACACCGATGCGGCCCTTGCGGACGACATTGGCAAAGCCCAGCGGGACGCCACCAATGATCGCGGTGCCACAATCCGGGCCCATGACCAGGACGCCTTTCTGGCGTGCCAGTGTCTTGAGGGCACGTTCCTGCTCGATCGGTACGTTGTCGCTGAACAGGAACACGTTGAGGCCAGCCTTGACGGCCTTGAGTGCTTCCGCGCCTGCATAGGCCCCCGGGACCGACACCTGAACCAGGTTGGCTTCTGCCAGGCGAGCATGTCCCATGTGAATGGTTTTTGGCGCGATCTCGCGGCTTTCGCCGACGTTGCCGGCGCGCGAACCGCCCTTGAGTGCCCCATCCACCAGCCCTAGCGCCGCTTCGGCAGCAGCCGCGTCATTCGCTTCAATCACGATGATCAGGTCGCTCGGAGCAGCGGCTGCGGCACTTGCTGCGAGCAAGCCGGCTTCGTCCAGAATCTCCTTGTTGGCCGGCGTGCCCATCACCAGCGTGGCGCGGCTAACGCCAGGTTCAGCGAGAAGTTTCTCGGCAATGCGCATCAAGGCGACCGAGTCTTTGTACAGGTTAGGTTTGATGCGGGTGGCTATCATCGAAGAAGTGTGAAATCGCACACAATAAGTGGAGTTTTTGTATACAGAACGGATTCTAGCCGATCGACGTCCATGGCACACCGGCCAAGGTGGCCGAGAACTGGGCCAAAGAGGGACTGCGGTACGTCACCTGGGCAAACGCAGGTGGTTGACGATTGCTACACATCCAGGGGCATGCCGCCGACCACCGTGTTGAATCCGTTGTCTACGTAGGTAATTTCGCCGGTGATTCCGTTGGCGAGGTCGGAGAGCAAAAAGGCGGCTACATTGCCCACGTCTTCAATGCTTACATTGCGGCGCAACGGGGCGTTCTCTTCGACGAACTTGAGGATCTTGCCGAAACCACCGATTCCCATTGCGGCCAGCGTCTTGATCGGACCGGCAGAGATGCCGTTGACGCGAATTCCCTGCGGCCCCATGCCTGCGGCCATGTAACGGACGGCTGCCTCGAGGCTGGCTTTGGCCAGTCCCATGGTGTTGTAGTTGGGGACGACACGTTCGGCACCAAGATAGGTCAGTGTCAGCAGCGCTGCATTGCGCCCTTGCATCATCGGTTGTGCCGCCTTGCCCAGTGCAGCAAAACTGTAACTGGAGATATCGTGTGCGATCCGGAAATTTTCTCGTGAGATGCCGTCCATGAAGTTACCTTCGATCGCTTCGCGCGGGGCAAATCCGATGGCGTGGACGAGGCCGTCGAGGCTATCCCAGGTTTTGCGCAGCCCTTCAAAAACCGCCGCGATTTCGGTATCGCGGCCAACGTCACAGGGAAACACAAGCGTCGAACCGAAATCGGCCGCGAAGCCCTTGATGCGCTCTTCGAAGCGTTCGCCCTGGTAGGTGAACGCCAGTTCGGCACCCTCCCGGTGGCATGCCTTGGCGATGCCATAAGCGATGGAGCGGTTGGACAATACGCCGGTGATCAAGATTCGTTTGCCTGCCAGAAAACCCATGATGATGTGTAGTTGCTTGGCTTGTAGGAGTGGGGATTATGCCAGCCGCGTGTGGTGAGTAGCGATGGGCCGCGGCCAGCGGCGGAATGGGCAGGGATCCCGCTGTATACTTTCGCCCTCTTTGTTGTATACACACCGTCTATTTTCCATGTCGAAACTCATTCAACTTCCCCCTCTTTCTCCTCTGGCCGATCCGGACTCGTGTCTTGAGGATTTGAATCCGTTGCCGCGATTGTTGATGGGGCCGGGCCCGATCAACGCCGACCCGCGGGTTCTGCGGGCGATGTCTTCCCAGCTTCTGGGGCAGTTCGATCCCCAGTTCCGGCAAATGATGCGCGAGACGATGGCGCTGTACCGCTCTGTCTTCGAAACCAAGAACGACTGGACTTTCATCGTTGACGGTACTGCCCGTAGCGGGATTGAGACGGTCATGACTTCCGTCGTTGAGCCGGGTGACCGCGTGCTGGTCTGTTCTTTCGGCCGGTTCGGCCAGCTCAAGACCGAGATTGCGCGGCGCGTTGGCGCAGACGTCAAGGTCATCGAGACCGAATGGGGCACCGTGTTTGCACCCGAGCAGATCGAAGCTGCGGTAAAGGCGTTCTCCCCCAAACTGGTAACGGTATGCCAGGGAGATACCTCGACCACCATGCTGCAACCGTTGGCCGAGATCGGCAAGATCTGTCATCGGTATGGCGCTTTACTGCAGGTGGATGCGACGGCATCGATCGGCGGGGCGCCGCTGCCGGTCGACAAGTGGGAAATCGACTGTGTGACGGCTGGCCTGCAGAAGTGTCTCGCCGGCCCCTCAGGGGCGTCGCCCGTCACCATCGGGGATACCATGGCCAAGGTGATCTACCGCCGGCGCCATATCGAAGAAGGAGTGCGGCCGGCCAACTACGTGCCGGGCGAGGGGCGCATGATCGGCACCAATTACTTCGATCTGGCCATGGTGATGGATTACTGGAGCGATCTGGCGCTGAACCACCACACCGAAGCGACCACCATGCTTTATGGTTCGCGCGAATGCGCCCGCATCTTCGTCAAGGAAGGCCACGCCAGCGTGTTCAAGCGCCATGCAGACGCATCGCGCGCTGTTGTCGCGGGATTGCAAGGCATGGGCCTGAAGGTTTTTGGGGACATCGCCAACAAGATGCCGAATGTGACCGGCGTCTTCATTCCGGAAGGCGTCAACGGTGACCGGGCCCGCATGGCCTTGCTGAACGACTTCAACATTGAAATCGGTACCTCCTTCGGGCCGTTGCACGGCAAGATTTGGCGCATCGGTGCAATGGGTTACAACGCGCGCAAGGATTGCGTGCTGACGACACTTGGAGCGCTGGAGGTCGTACTGGCTGCTGAAGGCTATCGCTTCACCCGCGGTGCCGGCGTCGATGCCGCATATCAGGCCTATCGCGAAGCGTAGGCGCAACTAGCGCCCCTTGTACAGACGGTCAGTTTGCCAGGAACAGAAACACCGCGGGCCGCCTCGCCAGTTGTTCTGCTGCGGCGTGCGCTTTGCGCCAGCCTTCTACCGGTTTTGTGGTGATCCACTGCCCGGGCAGGGTGAGGTCGGCCGCCACGCAGAGTAGCGTATCCGGGCGCAGGGTAGCGCAGAGGGCTTGGAGGAGCGCTGCATTGCGGTAAGGCGTTTCAATCAGGATTTGTGTTTCCCGCTCGCGGGCCGAGCGCACTTCGAGTTTGCGCAGGTGTGCCTCGCGGGCCGGGGATTTGACCGGTGCGTAACCAGAAAAGGCGAATCGCTGACCTTCCAGGCCAGAGGCCATCAGTGCCAGCAAAAGCGAGGAGGGCCCCACCAGCGGCAGGACGGCAATGCCGTGGCGGTGCGCCTGGCGTACCAGCGCGGCCCCGGGATCAGCCACGCCGGGGCATCCAGCCTCCGCCAGAACACCCACATCCATGCCGCCAAGAAGCTTGTCCACCAACGGTTTCAGGAGTTTTTCGTCCGGTGCGTGGCCGATCTCAAAGACTTCAATCTGCTGCAGCGGCAAGGCGGTACCGACCTGCTTCAAGAAAGAACGTGCAGTTTTCGCGTTTTCTGCGGCAAAACAGGACAAGCCTGCCACGACCGCCAGGCAGCCTTGGGGCAGGCTTGCGGCAATCATGTCGGCAGGCGCTGTTTCGGGGCCGCTGGCTGCCTTCAGGTCCGCCAGCGTGGTGGGGACGAGGATCAGGCGACCGGTCGGTTTCATGCCTGTTGCGACAGGGGGTCAAGCCCTTCGGCACGCAGCATGCGGCACAGCGCAATCAATGGCAATCCGATCAATGCGGTGGGATCGTCACCACTTAGCTGGTCCATGAGCGCGATTCCGAGACCTTCCGATTTGGCGGAGCCGGCGCAGTCATAGGGTTGCTCGAGTCGCAGATATTGCTCGATTTGCTCATCGCTCAGGTCACGCAGTCGGACGCTGATCGAGACAATCTCGGAATGCACCCGACCGGTCTCGGCACGTACCAAGGCCAGAGCCGTGTCAAAGAGGGTAGTGCGCCCGCGCATGAACTGCAGCTGCTTGACGGCATTTTCGTGCGTGCCGGGTTTGTCCAGGATGCGGCCGTCGCAGTGCGCAACCTGATCCGATCCGATTACCAGCGCCTGAGGATGCAATCGTGCGACAGCCTGCGCTTTGGCAATGGCCAGACGGAGGGACAGCGCGCGCGGTGCCTCGCCTGCCAAAGGGGCCTCGTCAACTTTCGGTGCGTAAACCTGGAATGGCAATCTGAGACGGGTGAGGAGCTCGCGTCGATAGCGCGAGGTGGAGGCAAGAATAAGGGAGGACACCGGGTGACCTTGCTAACAATTGCCGCGAAAAGGCGTGCAAAGCGGCAATCCGCGATTTTGGGGTGTATTTTGGGCGATGTTACCCGAACTTGTTGCGAAGCCACAGCAAGGGTCGGGCTTGTACTCGGTGAACTCGCGTAAGCTTTTGACGATTAAAGACTATTTGGGCTATACTCTCGGTCTGACGCCCATGTGGGCGTTTGTTGTTTTCCACGTGTTGTTGCAGCAGGGGCACCCACTGATTTTCGAGAAACTTCCCCTGGGCGAGGCTGCCCGGAACGTTGAAGTGTCGTGGCTGACGGATGTGGTCCGCCTGAGCGAGCGTCGAGAGGTAATCCAACGAACGTTGGCTCGTGGAGAACTGCCGCGATTGCAAAAAGAGTCTTTGACCCCTCTGGAGCCAGTAGCGGTCAGCGTGTGCGGTGGGCAGACGCCGCGTGGCAGACCAGGCACCAGGATGGTGATGCAGGGCACGGTTCAACGGGTGTGCCAGCGCTGCCTTCAAAGCGTGGAAGTGAAGCTGGATGTGCAGTGTGCGGTTGAATGGGTTCGCGGCGAGGCCGAGTTGGACGCCGCGGATCAGGATGACGAGTGGGACGCCATGTTGCTGACGGACACGGTGGACCTGCTCCCGCTGGTTGAGGATGAGTTGCTTTTGGCCATTCCCTACGCGCCGATGCACTCGTCTTGTGTTCCTGCCGGACCAAGCGAAGCGGGCGACAAACCCTCGCCATTCGCGATGCTGGCGCGGCTCAAGACCGGCGGATGAAGAGGTTGACGTTTTTGATTATCGATAGAAGGAGTTCAACATGGCAGTTCAACAGAACAAGAAGTCCCCTTCCAAGCGTGGCATGCACCGCGCTCACGACTTTTTGACCAATCCCCCGCTGGCCGTCGAGCCGACCACCGGCGAGGTGCACCTGCGTCACCACATCAGCCCGAATGGATACTATCGGGGCAAGAAAGTCACCAAAGGCAAGGGCGAATAATTCTCGTCCGGCCAGGCCTATCGCCTGGCCATGACTTTTGCGGGGCTGGCGCGTGCCGGTAACTGTAGCGATCGACGTGATGGGAGGCGATGTCGGGCCTCGTGTCACGGTTCCTGCTGGACTTGACTTTCTCGAGCGCCATGCCGACGCTGCCGTCGTGCTGGTGGGCCAGCAGTCTGAAATCGAGAACGAACTGACCCGCCTCGGGCGGTCCCGGCCCTCCTTCGGAGCGAGGCTGGAAGTTCTGCATGCTGCCGAAGTGGTCACCATGGACGACCCACCGGTTCAGGCGATGCGACGCAAGCGCGAATCGTCGATGCATCTGGCCATCGGTCTGGTGAAAGACGGGCGTGCCGATGCGGCTATCTCCGCCGGCAACACCGGCGCATGGATGGCGATTTCTTCCCTGTTGCTGCGCACTCTGGAGGGCGTCGATCGGCCGGCTTTGTGCTCGCTGCTGCCGAACCAGAAGGGTGGCCTGACCTATATGCTTGATCTGGGTGCCAACGTGGATTGCAAGGCCCATCACTTGTACCAATTTGCCATGATGGGAGCAGCCTTGGTATCGGCAGTTGAGCACAAGGACCGACCACCGGTTGGCTTGCTTAACATCGGTTCGGAAGAGATCAAGGGCAACGAGACGGTCAAGGAAGCGGCTGAACTGTTGCGCGCCGCGCAGCTTCGGGGTGAGATCAATTTCATCGGCAACGTCGAAGGCAACGACATCTTCAAGGGTGCGGCCGACGTGGTGGTCTGTGATGGGTTTGTGGGCAATGTGGCCTTGAAGACGGCCGAAGGCATGGCGCAATTGCTCGGCCGCAACCTCAAATCCGAATTTGAGCGCAATTGGCTGACCAAGATCGGCGCGTTGTTCTCGCTTCCGGCGCTCAATGCGTTCCGGCATAAATTCGATCATCGCCGCTATAACGGCGCCACTTTTCTCGGGCTGAACGGCATTGTGGTGAAGAGCCACGGATCTGCCGATGCCTTTTCCTACGGGTTCGCCCTGGATCGTGCCTACGAGGCTGTTCGCACCGGGGTAGTGGCAGGCATTTCAGGTCGACTGGCACGCCCCACGACTGGCCTGGAAGCAGCAGCTTGAACTCCTCCTGCGGCGCATGATCTATTCCAGAATTACGGGAACTGGCAGCTACCTTCCCGGCACGCCGGTGACCAACGCTGATCTGGTCGGACGTGGCATTGATACGTCTGATGCGTGGATCGTCGAACGCACCGGGATTCGCCAGCGCTACCTGGCCGAACCGCATCAGGCGAGCAGCGACATGGCATTGCCGGCTGCAATGGCGGCGCTGGCGGCCGCCAAGGTTTCACCGTCCGATTTGGATCTGATCATCGTAGCGACCTCCACCCCCGATTTCGTTTTTCCAAGCACGGCGTGTCTCTTGCAGGCCAAGCTGGGTGCCAAAGGCTGTGCTGCCTTTGATGTTCAGGCCGTCTGCACCGGTTTTGTATACGCGCTTGCCACGGCAGACCTCTATGTTCGCAGCGGCCAGTACAAATGTGCGCTGGTGGTGGGGGCCGAGGTGTTCTCCCGGATTCTGGATTGGAATGATCGCGGCACCTGTGTGCTGTTTGGGGACGGTGCCGGTGCAGTGGTACTCCAGGCATCAGATGCCCCGGGCATCGTAGCAACTGCGCTGCATGCGGATGGAAGTCACGCCGGGATCCTGTGTGTACCCGGCAATGTGAACTCAGGAGGGATCACAGGTGATCCGATGCTCCGGATGGATGGCCAGGCCGTGTTCAAGTTTGCGGTGCGTGTTCTGGACGAAGTGGGGCGTGAGGTGACAGCTGCTGCTGGTGTCCCGTTGGCGGATGTGGATTGGTGGATTCCCCATCAGGCGAATGTGCGGATTCTCGATGCGACGGCGAGGAAACTTGGGGTG
>CAYUEG010000134.1:0-9552 GCA_964443245.1 uncultured Burkholderiales bacterium
TGCGCAGCAAACCATCAAGATTGCCAATATCGTCGAGTTGTCCGGCCCTGGTACGACCTCGGGCACCAATTTTCGCGATGGTGTCTTGCTGGCCATCAAGGAGATCAACGCCGCAGGCGGGATTCTGGGCAAGAAGATTGAAGCCACCACTTCAGACACGCAAAGCAACCCCGGCGTGGCCAAAGGATTGACGCAGAAGGCGATCGATCAGGACGTCTTTGCCGTGTTCGGCCCGGTGTTCTCCGGCTCGATCATGGTCAGCATGGCCGAAACGCGCCGCGCGGAGATTCCCAACTTTACCGGCGGCGAGGCCGCAGCCATCACGACACAAGGCAACCCCTACATTTTCCGCACCAGCTTCACGCAAGCGACGGCAATGCCCAAGATCGCCCGCTACATCACCGAGCAGGCCAAGGTGAAGAACCTTGCTCTCATTTACGTGAACAACGATTTCGGCAAGGGCGGCCGCGAGATGCTGATGAAGGCGCTTGAGAAGACCCCGACGAAGATCGTCGCAGATGTGTCGACCGATTCCGGTCAGGTGGACTTCTCGGCAGCCGTGCTGCGCGCCAAGCAAAGCAACGCGGACGCGGTGTTTGCCTACACCAACGAGGAAGAGTCTGCCCGCCTCCTGCGCGAACTGCGCAAGCAGGGCTGGAACAAGCCGATCATCGGCGAAACCGTGCTGACCAGCCAGAAGGTGATCGAACTGGCCGGTGAGGCTGCCAATGGCGCCGTTGCCCACGTCGGCCTGACCGTGGATGCGCCGCTGCCGGCCATTCGCGCGTTTCGTGCCAAGTTCGAGCGGGAGTACAAGTACATTTCGGACCACAATGGCATGAAGGGCTACTCTGGCGTGTTTGCCCTCAAGGCTGCCATTGAAAAGGTCGGCAAGCTCGATCGCAAGGCGGTCGCCAAGGCCATGCATGGCCTGAAGATCAAGGCGGCCGATCAGCCCGGCATCCTGATGGACGTCGAGTTTGACGCCAAGGGCGATCTGGATCGCGACAGCTTCCTCACCGAAGTGAAGAATGGCAAGCAGGAAGTCGTAGCGACCCTGCCGCCGCTGTCCAAGAAGTAAGCCAGCGAAGTACGTGCCCCCGGCTTCGCTGTCCGGCCCTCCATGACGGAGGGTTAGGCAGTGTTTTGCCGGGTTTGTCAGCCCGGGCGGACCGAGACCACGACGCATGGCCGATTTTTTCCAGTTGCTTTTTTCCGGCATGGCCACGGGCAGCATTTATGCCCTGGTCGCTCTCGGCTTCACACTGCTGTGGCAGGCTTCCGGCACCATCAATTTCGCCCAGGGTGAATTTGTGATGCTGCCGGCGTTTGCCATGCTGGCATTTGCATCGTTTGGCCTGGCCATTCCGCTCAGTTTCTTTCTCACCATCCTCTTGGCCGTCGCCGTGATGGGATGGGCCTTCAAGCGCGGTATTGTCGATCCCCTGTTCCGCTACGGCATGATGCAGATTGTGGTGGCAACGATCGGCCTGTCGATTGCCATGCGCAATGGCGTGCGGATTGCAAGCGCGGAGCCGCATCCGTTTCCCAGCCTGTTCGCCGACAAGCTGTTCAAGGTCGGTGGCGTGACGGTGACGATGGGCGATGTCGGCACCCTGGCGGTAGCCCTGGCGCTGGTGTTTGCGACCCAGGCGTTCCTGTCGCGCACCATCACCGGCCGGGCCATGCAGGCGGTGGCGCAGAACACCGAGAGCGCTTCGGTGCTGGGCATCAATGTGCCGCGCATGATTTTCTATACCTTTGCGATCAACGCGATCCTGGCTTGCGCGGCCGCCATGCTGGTGACACCGGTGTATCTGGCCAAGTTCGACATGGGCGAATCGCTCGGCACCAAGGCCTTCTTTGCGGCAGTGATTGGCGGCTTCAACAACTCGCGCGGCGCGCTGCTCGGCGGCCTCATTGTGGGTGTCTGCGAGAACCTGGCAGCGGCCTATGTGTCTTCCGCCTACAAGGACGCGGTGGCGCTGGCCCTCTTCATGGTGGTGATTCTGTTCAAGCCGCAGGGCCTGCTGGGTCGCAAGGAAGAGCGCAAGGTCTGAGCACCATGAAGAAAATGCCTCTGATTGCAGGTGGGGTGGTCCTCCTTGTCCTGCTGGTGCTGCCGCACTTTCTCAAGAGCTATGGCGTCTACCTGCTCACCTACTGGCTGGTGTTCATCCTGGCGACCATGGGGCTCAACCTCACGGTGGGCTATGCCGGGCAGAAGTCGCTCGGCCATGCCGCTTTTTTCGGCATTGGCGCCTACACCGTGGCCATGATGATGAAGGCGGGTTTCAGTTTCTGGCTGGGCCTGCCGGCCGCAGCGATACTCTGTTTTGTCACCGGCATCCTGGTGGGGTTTCCGGCCTTGCGGGTGCAGACGATTTACCTCGCTTTCGCGACCCTCGGATTCAACACCGCTGCCTGGCTGGTGATGCGCAATGAAGAGAAGTACACCGGCGGCACCTTCGGCATCAACAACATTGCCCGGCCCGAATTGTTTGGCTTGTCGCTCGATGGTTCGATTGCCTACTACTACTTCACGCTGGCGGTGACGCTGCTGTTCGGCCTGCTCCTGTTCTGTTTGCTGCGCTCTCCCTGGGGCAAGGCATTCAAGGCGCTGCGTGACAATCCGATTCGCGCCGAGAGCCTCGGTGTGGACGTGCGCAGCTACACCCTGCTTTCATTTGCCATCGGCGCCGTCTACGCCGGGATTGCCGGCGTGCTGTTTGCCTCCCTGGTGCAGTTCATCGACCCGGCGCCGTTCAGCGTAGGGCAGTCGATCATGATGTATCTGATGGTGGTCATTGGCGGGCCGGGCTACTTTTTCGGCCCGGTGCTGGGCGCAGCCGTCGGCGTGGTGCTGCCCGAATGGTTGCGATTTGCCCAGGATTGGTATCTGTTTGTCTTCGGTTCGGCCGTGGTGTTGTTGATGATCTGGCTGCCGGACGGCTTGCTGAGCATTCCGGATCGTCTGCGCGCCCGGCGCGAGTCGCGTGAAGCGTCGGCAGCACGGTCTGCCGCCGGCAGTGCCGCCACTGCTGCCGCGTCCGGATCAGCCAGAGGGGACGGCGCATGAGCGCGCCCCTGCTGGAGGTCAAGGGCCTCAAGAAGTCGTATGGCGCGATTCGTGCAGTCGGCGGCGTGTCGTTCCAGGTGATGCCCGGCGAGATTTTCGGCGTGATCGGCCCCAATGGCTCGGGCAAGACCACCATGTTCAACAGCGTGCTCGGGCAGATTGAACCCGATGCCGGGGAGATTCACCTGAACGGTCGGAACATCACCGGGCTCTCGCCGCTGCAACTGAGCCAGCGTGGCGTCGGCCGGACCTTTCAGACCCTGCAGGTGTTCGGCAAGATGAGCGTGCGCGACAACCTCATCGTGGCGGCACAGGAGCACCGCGGCACCAAGTGGTCACGCATGTTTGCGCCGGGTGATTCAGGGTTGGGCACCAGGGCCGACGAGCTGATCGATCTGTTCCGGATCCGCCATGTCGCCGACAAGCCGGCCGGCAGCTTGAGCTATGGCCAGCAGAAGCTGGTCGATATTGCCATGGCATTCATGAGCGAGCCGGCCCTGGTGTTGCTTGATGAGCCTTGCGCGGGGGTCAATCCCAGCCTGGTTGGGGGCATCTCGACTCTGCTCAAGCAGTTGAACCAGCAGTCGGTTGCGGGCAAGCGCGCCAGCAGCTTTGTGGTGATCGAGCACAACATGGATTTCGTGATGGATCTGTGCCACCGTGTCATGGTGATGGTCGAGGGGGAAGTCCTGGCGATCGGCACCCCCGACGAGATTCGTGCCAACAAGCAGGTGCTGGACGCCTACCTCGGCAATTGATGGAATTGACGATCGGATCGGTGATGACACACACTCCTGACTCCCCCTGCATCGAGTTCGACGACGTCGTCGCCGGTTACAAGGATTTCATGATCCTCAACAACCTGTCGTTCCGGGTGCGCAAAGGATCGATCACGCTGCTGCTGGGTCCGAACGGGGCCGGCAAATCAACCGTCCTCAAGACCCTGTTCGGCCTCCTCAAGCCGCGCCAGGGAAAGATCACCCTGGATGGGCAGGACATTACCGGCCATACCCAGACCGATCTTCTGGCGCGCGGCATCGCCTTTGTTCCTCAGGGGCGCAACCTGTTCCCCCAACTCACCGTCTGGCAGAACCTGGAACTGGGTGGCATTACCCTCGGCACCAAGACCACGCATGCGCGGATTCCCGAGGTGCTCGCGTTGTTTCCGCGGGTGAAGGAGCGCATCCATTCGCAGGCTTCGGCCTTGTCAGGGGGGGAGCAGAAGCAGCTTGAAATTGGCCGTGCCCTGCTGATGCGGCCCAAAGTGCTGCTGATCGACGAACCCTCCATCGGCCTCTCACCGATCGTGGTGCAGGACGTCTTCAAGCTGTTGAAGCGTCTCGCAAGCGAAGGCACCACTGTGCTGATGGTCGAGCAGAACGTCAAAAGCGCGTTGAAGATTTCCGATGACGCGATTGCTCTGGAGTCAGGCCGTCTGGTTCTGCACAAACCGGCAGGTGAATTACTGTCGGATCCGCATATCGAGCGCCTGTTTCTCGGCGGTGCCACACCCAAGGCAGCCTGACCGGCGCTGCATATTCTGACAGGAGGCAACATGATTTTTGACTTGCGCATTTATACCCTGCACCCCGGCCGCCTGCCGGCCTGGCTCAAGATGTACGAACAGTACGGCCACGCGACGCAGGTCAAGCATTGCGGCGAGCCGGTGTTCTATTCCACCAGCGAGGTTGGCACGCTGAATCAGGTGGTGCATGTGTGGAAATACAAGAGCCAGGCGGATCGCGAGAAGCGCCGCAACGCGCTCATGAAAGACCCCAAGTTTCAGGACTACCTGAAGCGCAGCGCCGAGATGGGCGCGCATCTGACACAGGAAAGCCGCATCCTGAAGTCCACTTCCTTTTCACCACTCTAGTCAGCTTCCGAACCGACATGTCCGCTACCACTCGCCGTGCCTGCATCATGGGCCATCCGGTCGCCCACTCCCGTTCGCCCATGATCCACGGTTACTGGATCAAACAGTTGGGTATTGATGGCGCCTACGATTTCATGGACCTCACGCCGGAAGCGTTTCCTGCCTTCATTGCCGGCCTGGGCACCAATGGTTACGTGGGCGGCAATGTCACGGTGCCGCACAAGGAGGCCGCGTTTCGCGGCGTCTCCCAGCGCGATGCGGCTTCCGAGGCGGTCGGCGCCGTCAACGTGCTGTGGGTCGAGAACGGCAAGCTGATGGGCGGCAATTCCGATGTGCACGGCTTCATCAACAACCTGGATGTGACTGCGCCGGGCTGGCAGGTGCCCAATGCCTGCGCTGTCGTACTTGGTGCCGGCGGGTCGGCTCGGTCGGCCGTCTACGCGTTCACCCAGCGCGGGGTACGCGTCAAGCTGGTCAACCGCACCATTGAACGGGCGCAAGGCCTTGCAACGCATTTTGGCTCCCTGGTCAGCGCCCATGGGCCGGACGAATTGCCCGCACTCCTCCCCAAGGCAGATGTGCTGGTCAACTGCACGTCCACCGGCATGACCGGCAAGCCACCGCTGGTGATTGACCTGGCGCCGTTGAAGAAGTCGGCCGTGGTCTACGACATCGTGTACGTGCCGCTGGAAACCGACCTCCTTGCCCAGGCCAGGAAGCGTGGCCATCGTTGTGTGGATGGCCTGGGCATGTTGCTGCATCAGGCCGGCTTCGGGTTCCAGAAGTGGTTTGGCGCCAAAACCGACATCACGGCGGAGCTGCGTGCACTGGTCGAAGCCGATATTGTGGCCAAGACCAAGGGTTGATCCAGGAGAGGGAGCATGGGGCCGAAACCGTTGTCCCCCAAGGGTTTCAGGGCTTGCCCGGATACGGGGCAATATGACATTTGAGCTCTCCGGCGCCACACGCTTGATTGCCATCATTGGCGACCCGATTGCCCAGGTCAAATCGCCGGCGGGGGTGACGCAGCGAATGCGTGAACTCGGCCACGACACCATCTGTGTTCCCTTGCATGTGTCCGCGGCAGACTTCGACTCCTTCATGGCCATCTCATCGGCCCTGCGCAACCTCGATGGGATCATCGCAACGGTTCCGCACAAGTTCAGTGCCTTGGCAGCCTGCGCGAGTGCCAGCGAGCGAGCGACGTTTACTGGCGCTGCGAACGTCCTGCGCCGGGCCTCGGATCATGCCTGGCATGGTGATATGGTTGATGGAATCGGCTTTGTATCGGCCCAGCGCCGTGCCGGATTTGATCCGGCCGGTCATCGAGTGCTATTGGTTGGCGCCGGTGGGGCGGGCTCCGCCATCGCGTTTGCCTTGCTGGAGGCGGGCGTAGCGATGCTGGCAGTGCACGATGCAGATACGCAGCGCCGAGACGCGCTTGTGGCGCGCTTGTCGACGCGCTTTGCCGGGCGTGTGGAGGTGGGTAGCGTTAACGCGTCCGGATTCGACATGGTGGCCAACGCCACGCCCATGGGAATGCGGGAGGGAGATGCCTGCCCGGTCGACGCGGGCAGCCTGCGTGCCACCATGCACGTGGGTGACGTCGTCACCGTGCCCGAGGTGACGCCGCTGCTAGCCGCTGCGCGTGCGGCCGGCTGCACCACCCAGACCGGCGTCGGCATGTTCCGGGAAGTGCTGGCGCTGATGGTCGCATTCTTCTGCACCGCGCCAGCGCAGCCGGAGGCGACTTCTGGGGCCCCCTATTTGCGCACGTAGCGCAGAACTGTTTCGACCATCTCGGCCCGCCGCGCGGCTTGCGCCTTGGGAGAAGCCATGTCGTGCTTGAAGATCAGCGAAAACGTGTGGCGGTTGGACACATTGAAAAAGCTCAGCGCACTGATCGTCATATGGATGTCAATCGGTCTGATGCCACGTCGGAACACGCCAGACTGGCACCCGCGTTCGTAGATGGCGCGCACGGTGTCGATCGCTGAAGCATTCAGACGCTGAATGTCATTGAGTTCTCCCAGGAACGCCGCATTGAGGATGTTTTCGTTCATGATCAGACGGACGAAATCCTCGTTCGTCGACTGAAAGTCAAACGTGCGACCTGCCAGCTCGGCCAGCGCGGATTCGGGTTCCAGTTGCTCCAGCCGCATATCCGTGTCCAGGGAGCGCACGCGTCGGTAGGCGGTTTCCAGCACGGCCTGGTAAAGCTGCTCCTTGCCGCCGAAGTAATAGTAGATGGTGCGCTTGCTGGTCTGCATGCGCGCAGCGATTTCGTCGACGCGGGCGCCCGCCAGGCCCATGCGGGCAAACTCGGCGGTCGCAACGGCAATGATGTCCTGCTTGGTACGATCAGGGTCATTCGTGCGCTGCGGGGAAGGCACATTGGAAGGCCTGCTGGAAGCCGACTTTCTGGGGCGACTTTGTGTCGAGCGCATCTGGGACGTCGTCCGGGCGCGGGCGACAGGACGGGAGGAGCGGTTCACGGGAGTCAAATCAAGCTGCGATTCTAACCGCGCGCCCTAGTAACTCACGCGCGCCACCTCGCGCAGGCGTTCGGCTGTGGTACTGGGCAGTCCGAAGAACTCGAGGTAGGCCGGAATCTGCTCGAACAGCATGTCGGTGCCAATCTGGTAGCGGCAGCCGCGTGCGGCGGCAGCCTTGAGGAAGGGCGTCATCTCCGCTTTCATCACAACTTCACCGACAAAGGTGGAGGGTGCCAGTCGGGCGACGTCAATCGGCAGTGCGTCGCCTTCGTTCATTCCCATGGGCGTGGCGTTAACCACCAGATCAAACCCTTGAGGATCGTCCTTGCCGGTGCCAAGGCGGATCGCCGGGTAGTGGGCCGTGATCCGTTTGGCGAGAGCCTCGGCTGCGTCGCTGCGGGCGTCGTAGAGCGAGAGCTCTTCAACGTGGGCACCCGCCAGCGAGGCGGCGATGGCGGAGCCAACCCCGCCCGCACCGATCACAAGCGCGCGGGCGCCTTCAAGGCGGCAGCCCTTGCGCAGCACACCCCGCACGAAACCTTCGCCATCGAACAGGTCACCAATCAGGCGGCCGGCATCATCGCGCCGTATGGCGTTGCAGGCACCGGCAATACGCACAGCGGTGGAGCACTCGTCGAGCATCTCGACGGTCGTCACCTTGTGCGGCATGGTAATCAGGGCCCCCGTCATGTTGGTGAGCCGGAATACCGAGCGCAGAAAGCCCGGATAGTCTTCCGGTTGGCAACCCATCGGCACCACAACCGCATCAATACCTGCTGACTCAAAGTAGGGGTTGTAGATCATCGGCGCCTTGAAGGAGTGCGTCGGGTAGCCGATGTGGGCAATCAGTGAGGTGGTGCCGCGAATCATGGAAGCATGCGCTGCGATGGGGTGGAACGGCGGACGTGATGCATAGCAGATGTACTCGAAGGAACAAGTGCGGCGGCGTTCGTACCCGCCGCATCTGCGTCCAATCTACTTGCGGACCTTCTCGAGCTCTGCCTGCAGCTCCTTGACCAGATCCTGGCCAACGCTGACCGCGTACTTGGCTGTGACCGGACGCAGTTTGTCACGCAGCTTGCCGGTTTCCGCAGCCGAGAACTCGGTTACCTGCATGCCACCCTTTTTCAGATTCTCCAGTGCGGCACCGACCTGTCCACGTGCCTGTTCGCGCTGGTACTTGGCAGCTTCCTGTGCGGCGTCGGCGATGATCTTCTTGTTGGCGGCCGACAGACCATCCCACACCTTCTTGCTCATCAGTACCGATTGCGGGTTGTACTGGTGATTGCTCAGGACGATGTGCTTCTGTACCTCGGCGAACTTGTTGGCATTGATGACGGTTACCGGGTTTTCCTGTCCGTCAATGGCTTTTTGTTCCAGCGCCGCGTATACCTCCGGGAAAGGCAAAGGGGTGGGGTTCGCGTCGAGCGCACGCACCCAATCCACATTGATCGGGTTCGGAATCACGCGCAGTTTCAGGCCGGCCAGGTCTTCCACCTTCGTGATTGGGCGCTTGCTGTTGGTGATGTTGCGGAAACCGAGTTCGAAGTAGGCGAGGCCAACCAGACCCTTTTCGTTCAACTTGGCGTGCATCTTCTTGCCGAAAGGGCCATCGACAATGAAGTCGGCTTCCTTGGTGTTGCCGAACATGAAGGGGAAGTCATAGATCGCGAACTCCTTGACCTGACTGGCGAGGATGCCCGAGTTCATGCTCACCATGTCCAGAGTGCCGCCCTGCATGGCCGACACGTTGGCCTGGTCGCTGCCGAGCACACCGCCGGGAAACAGATCCACCTTGATCTTGCCGCCGGACTTTGCTGCAACCAGCTCCGCGAATTTCTCCATGCCCATCACAATCGGATGTCCTTTCGGATTCTGGGTCGCGAACTTGAGTTTGGTTTCCTGGGCCGTAGCGGGCGCAGCGGCGCCGAGCGCGGCGAGCGCAATGGCGACGGTCAATGCCTTGAGGGTGTTGCGTTTCATGTTTGTCTCCAGATTGAGGGTGTAGTACGCAAACAAGGGGAAGCGCGCGCTCGGCGTACCGGTCGTGCCCGCGCTTCTTGAACGAATCAGTAGAACCAGCGTGCTGGCACCATCACAAGTTG
>CAYUEG010000135.1:0-9549 GCA_964443245.1 uncultured Burkholderiales bacterium
CTGGCGCTGGAAGCACCAATGGCACTCGATGCAGGGGCCACGGCGCGCCCCGACAGCCGTACAGCCGATCTGGTGGCGGCCACCGAAGGACAGGAGATCGTAATGGACTATGCCGCCACCGGACTCACATTGCGGCGCCATCCGCTCGCCTTGTTGCGCAAACGGCTGGCAAGGCATTGCACGGCGGTGCGTCTTGCCGATTTGCCTGATGGGGTCTGGGTGCGTGCCAGCGGTATCGTCACCTGCCGCCAGCGTCCCGGCACCGCCAAGGGCACGGTGTTTGTCACGCTGGAGGACGAAACCGGCTCGATCAACGTGATTGTCTGGCGCGATCTGGTCGAAGCGCAGCGGCGTGAACTTCTTTCTGCGCGTCTACTGGGCGTGTATGGACAGTTGCAGCGGCAGGGCATCGTGATCAATCTGGTGGCGCGACGCCTGTTTGACCACACCGACTTGCTGGGGCGGTTGGGGACGACGGCGCGCAACTTTCACTAACCATCGCACGAACGCACCAAAAACAAAAGCCGCCCGGAGGCGGCCTTTGGTACAGCGGGCAGGGAAACTTATTCCTTGCTGCCACCGATGCCAACCAGAGCCAGCAAGGCCTGGAAGACGTTGTAGACGTTCATGTACAGCGACAGGGTGGCGGAGATGTAGTTGGTCTCGCCGCCGTTGACGATGCGGTTCACGTCGTACAGGATGAACAGGGAGAAGATCGCCAGCACCATCACCACCAGAGCAAGCATGAGCGCCGGCATCGGGAAGATGAACATCAGCAGGCTGGCAGCAAACACGATCAACGCGCCGATGGTGAGGAACTTGCCCAGGCCCGAAAGATCACGCTTGATCATGGTGCCGATGGCGGCCATGCCGAAGAAAATCAGCCCGGTGCCACCGAAGGCCATGCCGACCAGTTGGGCGCCACCCTTCATGCCCAGCACGGTGCCGACCATGCGCGACAGCATGATGCCCATGAAGAAGGTGAAGGCGAGCAGCAGGACGACACCCAGGCCACTTTCCTTGTTCTTCTCGATGGCGAACATGAAACCGAAGGCGCCGGCCAAAAAGACGATGAGGCTCACCCCGGGGCTCGCCAGCATGGTCTGGAACAAGCCGCTGGCAACGCCGAACCAGGCACCGATGACGGTTGGAATCATCGAGATGGCAAGCAGCATGTACGTCTGGCGCAATACCTTGTTCTTGCGCTGGACGGCTGTGACTTGTGCCATTTCAATCGGGGCGACGTTCTGTTCGAAAGCCATTCTGTTGGTCTCCTTACGGGGATCAGGGTTATTTAGAAAAATAAATCACTAACGCACATAAGATTATCACGGAGACTGAAAGTTTCAAGTGCCGCACAATAAAAAACCTGCGCAAGCTTAGAATCGCCGAGGCGCCCTGAATCCGACCGGGAGGTGACCGTGCCTTGGCCATGAGGAGATTTCTCATGGATGTCGCCGGGAGTCCGCACCACGGTCACCACATGCCCTCACCACCCACTCATTTCAATACAGGCTTACCGGAGACAAACCCATGCTCAGACCCATCCTTTCACGCTTTTCCCTGCACTGTGCCGCGCTGACGGTGGCCCTGGTGGGGGCCATCCTGCCCTCCGTCAGCCAGGCACAGGCCTATCCAAACAAGCCGATCCGCATCGTCGTGCCATTTGCGCCCGGCGGCACCTCGGACATCCTGGCGCGTGCCATCGGCCCCAAATTGACGGAAGCGTGGGGGCAGCCGGTGGTGGTGGAGAACCGGGCGGGCGCCAACGGCAACGTGGGAGCAGACTTTGTTGCCAAAGCGCCGGCAGACGGCTACACCCTGTTCCTGACCGACTTGAGTGTCCTGTCGATCAACCAGAGTGTGTACACCAACATGACCTACGACGGCATCAAGGATTTTGCGCCGGTCATCATGGTCTCGTATTCGCCACATGTACTGGGCGTACACCCCTCGGTGCCGGTCAACAGCGTCAGGGAACTGATCGAGTACGCCAAGGCCAATCCGGGCAAACTCAATTTCGCCATTTCCGGCACCGGCGGCGCGCCGCATCTGGCCGGTATCGCGTTTGCCCAGCGTACCGGTGTGAAGTGGGCCTACATTCCCTACAAGGGCGGCTCTCAGGCGGTTGCCGACGTGGCAGCAGGGCAGGCCAACGTGATCATGAACGGCATGCTGGCAACCTATCCGACCGTCAAGTCGGGGCGCATCAAGGGCCTGGCGGTATCAAGTGCGCAGAAAGTCAGTTCGGCTCCCGAGTTGCCGACCATCGCCGAAGTGCTGCCCGGCTTCGAGACGGGCTCCTACCAGGGCATTGCGGCACCTGCCGGCACGCCACGTGAGGTGGTGGCCAAGCTCAACGCAGAAATCACGCGGATTCTGGCCACACCGGAAATGAAGGAACGCCTGGCGTCCCAGGGCACCGAAGTGCGCAGCGGTCCGCCGGAGGCTTTGGCCGCATTCCTCAACGCGGAGAAAACCCGCTGGGCGCAGGTGATCAAGGAGGCAGGCATCAAGTTTGACTGAGCCAGGGGCAGAAATCGCTCATTGCCCGGAGACCCTTGTCCACCAAGGGTTTCCGCTTCTCTTCCGACGCAGGAGATTCAGGTCGTGAAGCGGCGCAGCAGTTGTCCGGGCTGTCCGGATTCCAGGCGCCCGTGCGCGTCCGCCACCTGTACGCCATTGACCCAGACGCCATGGACACCGACTGCGTCGGTATGGAGTCTCGCCGCGCCGCCTGGCAGGTCGTGGACCCGGCGTTTGGGGCCGCGACCGACGGTCGCGGGGTCAAACAGCAGCAGATCCGCGGCATAACCGGCTTTCAGCAGCCCGCGCTCGCGAATACCGTAAGCCTGTGCCGACTGAAAGGTGAGGCGGCGTACCGCTTCGGCCATCGACATCTTGCCCAGATCACGCGCCCAATGGCCCATCAGATGCAGGCCGAATGCGGCATCGTTGAAAAAGGTCAGGTGGGCGCCGGCGTCCGACAGGCTCACCAGGCTGTTCGGGTGGTTGAGCATGCGGCCGACGGCATCCTCATCCGAATTGAGCAACGTGGCTGTGAACACGGTGTCCAGGTTCTCGGCAATGGCAAGGTCAAACATGAAGTCCAGCGGATCCTTGCCGGCTTCGCGCGCGAGCTCGGCAATGGTGCGCTGCTCCAAGGCGGCGTGGGCCGGGTCCGCCACTTCGACCACCTGGACCTGGTCCCATTCGCCATTGAACAGGCGGAAATTGGTGGGAGCGGCAATCTCGGCACGCATGGCATCGCGAAACGACTTCGCGGAAATCGCCTCAATGAAGGCCTTTCCCTTCAAGCCGAGCGCCGACTTCCAGGCCTGCAAGCCCTCGACGGGGTAGGGCGAGTGCAAGGTGAAATCCATGGTGAGCGGGCAGCATGACACAGCCCCATAGAGCGGCTGTCCACGGTTGTTGGCGGCGGCAATCGCGTCCAGATCACCAAACACGGCGCCGGGGTTGGTCTTGTTGTGCAGGAGCGCCGCAATCACCACGGGCTTGCGCGAAGTGGCGGCCAGTTCCTCAAGAAAGCCAATTTTGGTGTGGCCGCCTTTGGTGAGCATGAACACGCCGTGGTCAAACTCAGCCAGTGTGCCGACCAGGGTACGTAACTCGTCATCATCGGCCAGCCGCGACGGCATGGGAATGCCGCCTTCGCCATTGTGCGCAGGAGAGGTGCTGGTGGCGAAGCCGATGGCGCCGGCACGCATCGCCTCGCGCAGGATCTCCTGCATCGCTGCGATTTCGTGGGCAGTGGCCGCCCGTTTGGGTGCATCGGCGCCCATTACATAGGTGCGGATCGACGAGTGCCCGGCAAAAGCCGCAATGTTGACGGCAGCGCCCTGGCGCTCCAAGAGATCCATGTATTCGGGGATGCTCTCGAAATCCCATTTGATCCCGCTACGCAGGACCTCCAGCGACATGCCCTCGACCTGGGTCAGGTTGCGCATGATCAGCTCCCGGTCAGCCGGTTTGCAAGGCGCAATCGTGAAGCCGCAATTGCCGATGATGGCGGTGGTGACCCCCAGCGCCGGGGAAGGCGCGATGCCGGTGTCCCAGGTGATCTGCGCATCGTAATGAGTGTGGTTGTCGATGATGCCCGGCATGATCGCCAGACCTGTCGCATCCACGGTGCGCCGGGCTGGCACGGTGCCTGGGCCGACGCTGCTGATGCGATCGCCTGTTACCGCAACATGGCCGAGCGAAGGGAGGGCGCCACTGCCGTCAAAAATCTGCGCGTTGGCAATCAGGAGATCATTCATGGGCTGCTTTTCAGGAGGGATTTGAGGACAGATGCGGAGCGGGTACGACTATAATTTCGATTCTAACCGCTGCCCCGGAAGAACTGCGCGGCACGGTGATCCGCATCGAATTTCCGGTGCCATTTTCCCCTTATTCGATGTCCGACCTCCTTGCGAATCTGAACCAGGAACAGTTTGCCGCTGTCACGCTTCCCAACCAATCCGCTCTGATCCTCGCCGGTGCCGGTTCCGGCAAGACCCGCGTACTGACCACGCGGATCGCCTGGCTGATCCAGACTGGTCAGGCTTCGCCGGCCCAGATTCTGGCCGTCACCTTCACCAACAAGGCCGCCAAGGAAATGACGGCACGCCTGGGCGCGATGCTGCCGATCAACCTGCGCGGCATGTGGATCGGCACCTTCCATGGCCTGTGCAATCGTTTTTTGCGCGCCCATCACCAGGAAGCGGGCTTGCCCAAGCTGTTCCAGATTCTCGATTCGTCAGACCAGCTCTCGGCCGTCAAGCGCCTCCTGAAGGCGCTGAATGTGGATGTCGAAAAGCATCCACCCAAGGATGTGATGTACTTCATCAACGGCAACAAGGACGCCGGGCTGCGCGCCAACCAGGTGGAAGCCGACGATGATTTCACCAAGCAGCGCGTCGAGTTCTATGCTGCCTACGACGCACAATGCCAGCGTGAGGGTGTGGTCGACTTTGCCGAGTTGTTGCTGCGCACCTACGAGCTGCTCCTCAAGAACGAGTTGCTGCGCGAGCATTACCAGTCGCGTTTCAAGCACATCCTGGTCGACGAGTTCCAGGACACCAATGTGCTGCAGTACAAATGGCTGAAACTGTTGGCTGGAGCGGGTCTTGGCTCGGTCAATGCCGTCTTCGCAGTGGGCGACGATGACCAGTCGATCTACGCCTTTCGTGGCGCGCGGGTCGGCAACATGCTCGATTTCGAGCGTGATTTTCATGTGCAGAACCTGATCAAGCTGGAGCAGAACTACCGCTCGCATGGCAATATTCTTGATGCGGCCAATGCCCTGATCAAGAACAATACCCAGCGCCTGGGCAAGAACCTCTGGACGGATGCCGGCCACGGCGAGCCGGTGCGGGTATTTGAGGCCCAGACTGATCTGGACGAGGCGCGCTGGATCGTCTCGGAAATCAAGTCGCTGGTCAACGAAGGCTCGAAGCGCAGCGAGATTGCCCTCCTGTATCGCTCGAATGCACAGAGCCGGGTGATCGAGCAGATGCTGTTTACCGACGGCATTCCCTACAAGGTGTACGGCGGCTTGCGCTTTTTTGAGCGCTCGGAGGTCAAGCACGCATTGGCTTACCTGCGACTGATTGCCAACCCGGATGACGACACCTCATTTGCCCGGGTGGTCAATTTTCCGACGCGTGGTATCGGCGCACGTTCGCTGGAACAGTTGAGCGATGCCGCCAAGACACGCGACATGGCCAACCCCGCCGGCATCTCGCTCTACCGTGCCGTGGCCCTGTTGCAGCAGGGCAAGGCGGGGGCGTCGATCGCGGCGTTCAACAAACTGATCGACTCGATGCGCGAGGCCACTGCCCACCTGCCGTTGCCGGAGATCGTCGAGCATGTGATCGTCCATTCCGGCTTGCGTCTGCACTACCAGAACGAAAAGAAAGAGGGTCAGGAACGGCTGGAGAACCTGGGCGAACTGGTCAATGCCGCAGCCGGGTTTGCCCAGGAGGATGAAGACAATCTGGCGGCATTTCTTTCCCATGCGTCGCTGGAAGCGGGGGATAACCAGGCATCGGCCGGGCAGGACGCCGTGCAATTGATGACCGTGCATTCGGCCAAGGGTCTTGAATTCAATCAGGTCTTCATTACCGGTCTGGAAGAGGGCTTGTTCCCGCATGAGAACGCCTCGATGGAGAAGGACGGCCTCGACGAGGAACGCCGCCTGATGTATGTCGCCATTACCCGGGCGCGCAAGCGGCTGTACCTGTCGTTTGCGCAAACCCGCATGCTGCACGGCCAAACCCGATACGGCATGAAATCGCAGTTCTTCAACGAAGTGCCGGATTCATTGTTGAAATGGCTGACGCCGCGCTATGGCGCGGTGTGGGCCGGGGACGACGACTTCAAGGCGGAGGAACGGCCCGCCTATGCGAAAGCCAAAGTGCCCGGTGACACCGGGTGGCGCATTGGCCAGAATGTGCTGCATGCCAAGTTTGGCAACGGCGTCATCGTCGATGCGGAAGGCAGCGGTACCGATGCGCGCCTGCAGGTCAATTTCGGCCGCAATGGGGTCAAGTGGCTGGCATTGGCCTACGCCAAGCTGGAGAAGGTGTAACGCGCCGCAGCACGTGACAGCCCGGAACTACGGCTTGGGATCCGCGTCCGACGCGTTCTCCGGCACCGGCGGAGCAGGGGGATCGGAGCGATCAGCCGGATCGCCGAAAATGCCCAGGTAGGTGGAATAGAACGACAGCATCATCGCGCATACGGTCACCATCAGGTAGGGCAGCAGGATCAGTACCGCGAGCGAGGCGCCACGCACGCCCGGCGGCAGCATCAACCCGAGCAGCATGCCGAACAACATCGGGATCAGCATCAGGAACACCAGCCAGCCCAGGCCGTAGGCGAGGAAGGCGCGTGCATTGCGCCAGCAGGCAAAAAAGCTGAAGAACAATGCCTTGGCCGGTTTCAACCCCTGCCAGAAGGACAGGGCCGGTGCAAACCAGAAGGCCATCATCACTGGCGTATACAGCACGATGGCCACCAGATCGCCCACTTTCAGTTCCAGCGGGCGCATGGCCGGTCTGGCGCCGATATCGCCTTGTGGCACGAGCTTGAAGATCACATCGTCCCCGGCCAGTTTGGCGATGCCGAACAGTACCGCCAGACAGATCAGATACACCACGCCCAATGTCAATTGGGCCTTGCGCCCCTCGATCGAAGGATGCCGGAAGGGCTGAAACAGATGCGAAGGCAATGGAGGCAATTTCCGCTGGGCCGCCTGGCAGGCAATCATGAACCCGGCAGACAAACCTGGTACCAGCAGCGATGCCAGCATCACGCCCAGGTGCGGGATCGAGCTCACCAGGATCAACAGCAGCGAGTAAAACACCAGCAGCAGCAGCCAGAACGCCGGATAGGGCTTGAATAGCGAGAATCCGTGCAGCACCCACGCCCAGCCCTCGAGGGGGGCGGCAATGCGGGCGTCACGACGCGGTTGATCCATGGAGTGCTCCTCAGCCTGCCCAAGCGGGGGCTGCATCGTTGCGGCGCAAGCGCAGGATGCGCTCGAAATGGCCGGGATCGTGCGGCACGATCAATTCACCCTGCCTTGGCAAGTGGTAGTCGTAAAGACGCGACAACCAGAAGCGCAGGGCAGCCGCGCGCAGCATGACCGACCATGCAGCCTTTTCTGCGGGTGCGAACGGGCGAACAGCAGCGTATGCCTCAAGGAAGGCGGCAACGTGGTCGGCAACCAGCATGCCCCGGTTCGCCATGTCACCACTGCCAAGATCGATGCACCAGTCGTTGACGCATACCGCGACGTCAAACAGCAGGCAATCGCAGCCGGCGAAGTAGAAGTCGATGAAGCCACCCAGCCGCGAGGACGCGCCGGATGGCTCGAAGAGGACATTGTCACGAAACAGGTCGGCATGAATCGGCCCGCGAGGAAGGGCGTCATGGCGATGCGACGCTTGAAAGCGCAGTTCATCTTCGAGCAGCGCGCCGGTTTCCGCGCCCAGAAACGGCATAACCTGCGGAGCCGTTTGGGCCCACCAGTGCGGGCCACGCGGATTATCCTGAAATCCGGTAAACGAGGCACCGGCCAGATGCATGGCAGCGAGCATGGCACCGACCTGACGGCGTTCGTCATTGGTCGGCTCCAGGTGCGATGCGCCGGGCAGACGTTTCACGATGGCTGCCGGTTTGCCCTTGAGAGGCAGAAAATTGCGCCCGCTGCGTGTCTGCACCGGCCCCGGGCAGGGGATGCCGGCGGCGGAGAGATGGGCGGTCAGATCCAGATAAAACGGCAGTTCCGCAGCCGAAAGTTTCTCGAAGATGGTCAGCACATATTCGGCACGCGCGCCGTTGCGCAGTGTCGAGAGAAAAAAGTTGCTGTTCTCGATGCCGGACTGGATCCCCGTGAGGTTCACCGGTGCGCCAACGTCATACTCCGTCAGCCACGCTGCGACCTCGTCAAGGCTCAGAGGGGTGAAGACTGCCATGCGAAATGGGAAGCGAGAGGAGGTGCGCCGGAGTGTGTGCCCAGGTGCACGCCAGTAATGCCAGGCACACAGACAGACTGGTCAGAACGTCTTGATCACCCACATGGGCACGCTGATGTTGGTGGCGTCAGTCGGGCCATGGGCCGGCGCGAACGAGCCGGTACCGGAGTTGTCCACCAGCAAGTACGGGGTGCCGCCAGGGGGAGTCACCCGCACCATGTACAGGCGGCCGTTGACACGAAACTCCTCAATCTTGTCCGCACCACGCTGCTTGATCACCACCTCGGGCTCCAGCTTTGGGTCGATCGGAATCTGCGGTGGCAGCGAAGTCTCGGGCAAGGGCTCCAGCTTGGGGGGCGTTTGCGTGGCGGCAGGCGAACTGCACAAAAGCAGCGCCAGCGCCAGCGACATTGCCGGCAGCAGGTTTCGGGGCAGGGGAGAACGCAGGATGAGCTTCATATGTGTCATTTTACAGATACAGCATGCGTTCACGTTCGGACGCAGAAGGCGTGAAGCCTTTGGACTCGTAAAACTTGAAGATCGTGTCCACAATTTCGTCCGGATCATCCAGAAACGTCATCAATTCCATGTCGGCAGGACTGACCAGTTGCATGGCAACGAGCTTCTCGTGCATCCAGTCTGCCAGCCCCTTCCAGAACTCGCTCCCTACCATGATGATCGGCATGCGCGGCGCCTTGCCGGTCTGCACCAGCGTCAACGCCTCCATCAGTTCATCCAGCGTTCCGAATCCGCCCGGCATCACAACATAGGCGCAGGCAAACTTGACGAACATGTATTTGCGCGCAAAAAAGTGGCGAAAGTAAAGTGAAACGTTCTGATGCATGTTCGGTTGCTGCTCGCGCGGCAACTCGATGTTCAGGCCCACCGCGGCGCTCTTGCCGGCAAAGGCGCCGCGATTGGCAGCCTCCATCAAGCCAGGGCCACCACCAGAGATAACCGAAAAGCCGGCATCGGACAGTTTGCGGGAAATCAGCTCCGTTTGGGCGAACACCGGGTCCCCCGGGCCGATGCGTGCCGAACCGAAAATCGAAACCGCAGGGCGCAA
>CAYUEG010000136.1:0-4221 GCA_964443245.1 uncultured Burkholderiales bacterium
TGAAGCGGGGCTGGACATCAGTTTCATGAAGTGGGCTTTCTGCGGTTGAGAAGGAGTGACCTCGGGGAACGAACCAGGAACCTCAGGGCTGCGGGCGAACGCAGCCTCAATCGACGCGCGCGCCGGACAATTCCACCACACGCTTCATCTTGACCACATCGTTGCGGATGAAAGGCGCGAACTCGGCGTGGCCCATGTTGACCACTTCGGTGCCGTCGGCCTGCACCTTGTCACGAAACGCCGGTTCACCGAACGCCTTCTGGACTTCGGCATCAATGCGGCGCACCACCTCGATTGGCGTTTTCGCCGGCGCGATCAAGCCGAACCAGGATCCGAAGTCGAACCCGGCCACCGTGTCGCCAATCGGCGGCACGTCCGGTAGCGCATGGTTGCGCCGGGTGCCGGTGACACCGAGCGCGCGCAAGCGCCCGCCCTTAACCTGAGGCACGGCGGTTGCAAGCGTCGGGAAGCCGCAGATCGCGGCCTTGCTGATCACCGAGGTAATCACCTCCGGTGCACCTTTGTAAGGCACATGCACCACATCCACGCCGGCCATGGTCTTGAACAGCTCGGCCGCCAGATGCGCGCCACTGCCATTGCCACCTGATGCATAGTTGTATTTGCCGGGGCCTTCCTTGAACAGGCGGATCAGGTCGGCCACATTCCTGACCGGTGAATCGGCAGCCACCACCAGCAGATGCGGCATCGCCACACAGAGATTGATGCCGACGAAATCGGCTACCGGGTCGTACGCCACCCTGCGATAAAGGGCAGGATTGGTGGTCATCGCCGAAGTGCCCAGGCCGATGGCATAGCCATCTGGCGGCGCCTTGGCGATGATCTCGTTGCCGATGTTGCTGCCGGCGCCGGGGCGGTTCTCGATCACCAGCGACTGCCCGAGCGCGCTTCCGAGCCGTTCGCTCATGGTGCGTGCCAGCACATCCGGGGCACTGCCCGGAATGTAGGGCACGATGAAGCGAATCGATTTCGATGGCCAGGCCTGGGCGCGCACCATAGCCGGGCTCACTGCCAGCGCACCGCCAGCGGCGACAAAGGTTCTGCGTTGCATGCGGTCTCCTCTTCTTCTTTGGTGCAGTCAGGGAGACGAAGTGTATTACGATGTGCGCCCGCCCCCGCCGCGACCCGCGACGGAACGCAACCTGGCCCTCCGCCTTTCGCCGGCTCACTTCCCTTCTCGTTCCCGCATGAAACCACAGAACCTCCTGATCCTGTTTTCCGACGAACACAACCCCAAGGTGCTGGGTGCCGGCGGCCACCCGTTCATTTCCACCCCCAACCTGGACGCGCTTGCCGCACGTGGCACGCGCTTCACGCAGGGGTCCACACCGTGCCCGATCTGTGTTCCGGCACGTGCCTCACTCGCTACGGGCCGCTATAACCACGAGATCGGCTATTGGGACAACGCCGATGCCTATGAAGGCAGCGTGCCGAGCTGGCATCACCTGCTGCGCGCGCGCGGGCACCGCGTGGTGTCGATCGGCAAGCTGCACTTTCGCGGCCATCAGGGCGATGACCATGGATTCTCGGAAGAGATCATTCCGATGCACATCGTCGATGGCCTGGGCGATCTGATCTCGCTCAGGCGCGGTCCCGATGCGCCGGTGCGCGGCGGTGCCAAGAAGATGATCGGCCAGGCCGGGCCGGGCGAATCGGACTACACCCGCTACGACCGCAACATTGCGGCACAGGCGCAGATCTGGCTGCGCGAGGAAGCGCCCAAGTATCAGGACAAGCCCTGGGTTCTGTTCGTCTCAATGGTGGCGCCGCACTTCCCGCTCACCGCACCGCCCGAGCACTACTACCGCTATGCCAACATGCAGCTCCCGATGCCGAAGCAGTATGCGCAGTCCGAGCGCCCTCGCCATCCGCATCTGATCGACTACAGCACCACCATGAATTACGACGCCCACATGAAGGGCGAGGCCGATGTACGCCGTGCGCTGGCCGGCTATTTCGGTCTGGTCAGTTTCATGGACGAGCAGGTCGGCAAAGTGATGGCCGCACTCCACGAAACCGGCCTGGCAGCCAACACGCGCGTGCTGTACACCACCGACCACGGTGACAACAATGGCGCGCGCGGCCTGTGGGGCAAGAGCACCATGTATGAAGAAAGCGTCGGCGTACCGATGATCTTAGCCGGTGCGGACGTTCCGGCCGGCAAGGTGGTCACCACGCCGACCAATTTGGTGGATGTATTCGCGACCGCACTCGACGCAGTGGGCGCCCCGGCTGCCCCCTCCTCCGGCCAGTCCCTGCTGACCCTCGCCAATGCACCGAGTGCCGATCGCATGGTGATGTCCGAATACCACGCTGCAGGCTCGCACGAGGCGATCTTCATGCTGCAGGACGCGCGGTACAAGTATGTACGCTGCATCACCTACCCTGCGCAGCTGTTCGACCGCCAGAACGACCCCGAGGAGCTGCGCGACGTCATCGCCGACCCCGCGTACGCCCCGGTGGTCAGGCGCATGGAAGAAGCCTTGCTGGCGCGGCTGGACCCGGCCGAAGTGGACGCACGTGCCAAGAAGCGCCAGGCCGAGGTGCTGGCCGCCGCCGGCGGCTGGGACTTCGCCTGGAAGCGCGGTGATTTGCCGTTCTCGCCGCCACCGGGTGTGGCAGCCAGCTGGAGCTAAATGAATCCGGGCCGGCGTGGCAGGGAATAAGTGCCATGCGGGGGTGTTTAATGGGGGTGCCGGCGTCGCCGGTCCAATCCAGCGCTGCGCCTCACCCAGGCCGCGCACCACAGGAGGAGAACCCCATGAAACTGAAATCCGTGCTGATGCTCGCCACCACCCTGGCAACCCTGACCGCTGGTGTGGCCGGCGCGCAAGGGCTCATTACCCAGCGTGGTCTGGCAATGAATGCCGCCCTCGAACTGGCACAGGCCAGCCTGGAGAAATGCCGCGCCGACGGCTACAAGGTCACCATCACGGTGCTCAATCACCAGGCCAGAACCTCGGTGGTGCTGTCAGACGACGGCGTGAACCCGCATACGGTCGAAAACAGTTTCCGCAAGGCCTACACCGCCTTTACCACCCGCACCCCGACGGTCGAGATGGCCAAGCGTGCGCAGCCCGGGCTTTCCGGGTTCATGCTGCTGGACAATATCAGCCCGCTCGATGGCGGCCTGCCGGTCTTTGCCGGCAAGGATCTGGTCGGCGCCATCGGCATTTCGGGCGCGCCCGGTGGCGACAAGGACACGGCCTGCGCCAACGTCGGCATGCAGAAAATCGCCAGGTATCTGGCCAACTGAACGGCGCGCTGCCGCACCAGTGAAGGCAGGTGGGGCGTGATCGTCCCATCGCGCCTTTTCGCGCGGCGTGCGGCTATTTGCCGAACAGCCCTTTCACGGCGCCGCCGGCCTTGTCCAGCACGCCCCCCATCGACTTCATCAGGCCGTCAAAGCTGATCCCGGCGGTCAGGCGCGCCTTGATCGCCCCCGCAATTTCCTGACCCAACTCGCCCGGGGTCACGCCCCCCTTGGCCTTGCCCAGGTTGCGCAGCGAAATCGTCGAGAGCTTCACTTCGACAGTCTTGCCGTTCATGAAAGCCGCACTCGCCTGTGCCTTGGGGTTGGCGATCACCAGTTCTTCGACGATCAGCTTCTTGCCACCCTGCTCCTTGGCCTTGTCGGCAGGGCCGAGATAGTCGGCGATGTTCTTCTGGATCGCATCGAAGTTGGTCATCGCCTCCCCCTTTTCATAAATGATGTCGGGAGCGATCACGCCAATCTTGCGGATCGTGATGACATTGCCGGTGAGGCTGGCGATATCGATGGCGACCTCGATCTCGGCCACCTTGAGCGCATGGCCGGTCTTGAACCCGGCCGGGTTGCCGATGGTGAGGCCGCGGATCACGCCGCGCCCGTCGGCCGGCTTGATCTCGACCGAGGCCACCGACACCTTGGCACGGGTCATCTCGCTGCCGTACTTCTCGATCGCAGCCTGCACCAGGCCGTCGATATTGCGGTTGAGCCAGAACACGGCACCGCCCGCGACAACCGCAAGCACCACCAGGACGATGGCAAGTTTTTTCATGGGACACACCAATGCCTGAGGAAAGCGCCAGTGTAATGGCGTAAAGGCGATTGCGCACCGGCAACCGTCACCCCCTGCCGGGGAACCACCGGTCAGCCGCCCTGCAGTGCCTTCAGTTTGGCCTGGGCCTTGGCCAGCGCAGCACGTGACCTGCTGCGCGCCG
>CAYUEG010000136.1:4321-7487 GCA_964443245.1 uncultured Burkholderiales bacterium
GCCTTCAGTTTGGCCTGGGCCTTGGCCAGCGCAGCACGTGACCTGCTGCGCGCCGCACGGGCCTCGCTCCAGTCCGCTTCGGCAACTTCGTACTCTGCGAGGGCCCGGTGCCAGGCTGCGTCCGCCACTTGCCAGGCGGCTTCGATCTGCGCACCTTCGGCTTCGACCCTGGCAAGCTCGGTAATGGCCGCCGCCAGGGCATACGCCTTGCGCCGGTCCGGGCCACGTTCGCGCCGCTCCTGGTTTTCCTGCGCCCAGACGCCGCGCGCCTGGCGGCGATCGGTATCCAGATGACGGCGGTCGATCACGCTCGTCGAGCGGCAGGCGGGGGAAGAGTTTGGCGCCAGCATGGGATGGAAGTGGAACGCAGAGCGGGATCAAAAAGGCCGGCAAACCAGGCAAACCAGGGCCGGCAGACCAAACCAGAAGGCCTCAGCGTAACGCTTTTTGCGCCATCACGCCAGAGCCGGCATCGCCATGACATCGGCATAGGTCGATCCTGCGGAGAATGGCTCCTGGAGCCATTCCTGGCCGATTGGCCCGAAACCGGAAAACGTCCACGACAAGGCCCCCTGCCAAGCAACTGCCAGGATCATGTCTTTCCGGACGGACCGGGATACCACGCCGCCTCGCGTTTTTCGTGAAAGGACGCCATGCCCTCGGCCGCTTCGGCGGACTGCCTGCCGGCGGCGTGGGCCGCCACGATGGCATCGAAGTGCGGGTTCTGCGTGTCCGTCCAGGCGTGGCGCAGGGTGGCCGCCTTGGTGGCGGCATTGGCGCCGGGCGCATTGTGCAGCAGCGCATCGACCACTTTTTCACCCGCGGCCGCCAACCCGTCGAGGGGCACCACCTCGTGCACCAGCCCGATGCGCTTCGCTTCGGCAGCGCCGAAGCGCTCGCCGGTCTGGCCATAGCGGCGCAAGTGTCGTACGCCAATCGCATCCGCCAGCTGCGGCAGGATGATGACCGGGCTCATCCCCCAGCGGGTTTCGGAAATCGCAAACAGGGCATTCTCGGCCGCGATCACCACATCGCATGCGGCAGCAATGCCGGTGCCGCCGCCAAAGCAGCCACCCTGCACCAGCGCCACCGTGGGGACGGGCAGCGTATTGAGTTCCCACACGGCGCGGGCGGTACGCTCCGAGGCATCCAGATTGGCCGCCGCCCCCTGCGGCCGCACCGCGTTGAGCCAGCTCAGGTCGGCGCCTGCCTGAAAATGCCGGCCGCGGCCGGAAAGCACCACCACCCGTACCGATCTGTCGGCACGCACGCTGGCACACGCCGCGAGCAGCGCATCGATCATGGCGCTGTTGTAGGCGTTGTTCACCTCAGGGCGGTTCAGCGCCACACTGACGACACCGCGGGCATCGCGGTTGATCAGGACCGGTGCTTCCTCCATGACGTTCCCCTTTCATCGCTCGCCGTCTCCGGCAGTGCGGCACATTGTGCCTGACGGCGTGCTGCGGCCTGCGGCCGACGCACCGGGCGTCTGGCTACAATCGATGCGCGGCAGATGCCGACATCCATCGCGCAGCAGCGCACACACCGTTCCAGAAAAACACAGGACAGCCCATGCCAATCGAACGCCTGATGGTTCCCGGTGAACCCGCCCCCTTCAGCCATTACTGCCATGTCGTCAAGGCGCGCGGACAGATCTTCCTTTCCGGCGCCGTCGGCATTGCGCCGGATGGCAGCATCCCCGAATCGACCGTTGCGCAATTCGAGCTGGCCTTGAAAAGCCTGGACAACTGCCTGCGTCACGCCGGTGGCCTGCCCGAGCACATCGTCAAGGTGAATGTGTACATGACGCGCATCGGCGAACGCGGGCAGATCAATCCGCTCCGCCAGGCCTATTTCGGCGAACACCGTCCGGCTTCCACGCTGGTGGAGGTGAGCGCGCTGGTCGATCCGCGCCTGTCGGTCGAAATCGAAGCCATCGCGGTACTGCCGGAGTAAGGTTCTGGGCGCGCCGGGTTCGGCGCGCTGGCCCGGCCTAGGAAAGGCGCGCCAGCTCGGCGAGGATTTCCTCGGTATGTTGGCCCAGTGCCGGCGCCGGACGGCGAAAGCCGCCGGGCGTACCGGAAAGGCGCGGTACCACGTTGTGCATCGGCAGGCTGCCCATCTCGGCAT
Organism: uncultured Burkholderiales bacterium; assembly: GCA_964443245.1. Lineage (GTDB taxonomy): Bacteria > Pseudomonadota > Gammaproteobacteria > Burkholderiales > JAEUOS01 > CANJDH01. The sequence goes on from CAYUEG010000136.1 coordinate 6,452, forward strand.
CTTCCACTTCGACAATCGCCTCACGGCCCACGGTGTAGGGATGGTCGAGCAGTTCCTTCATCGAACACACGGGGCCCACGGTGACGCCGGCGGCCTCGAACAGCGCAAGGTTTTCCGCAGTGGAGCGGGCGCCGATGAAGCCACCGATGATGGCATCGAGTTCGTCACGATGTTCGACGCGCCCGGTGTTGAGCGCAAAGCGGGGGTCAGTTTTGAGCTCCGGCCTGCCAATCGTGTCAAAAATGCGCATCGCCATCGACTGCATCGAACCCGAAAGCGCGACGTGGCCCCCGTCACCGCACCGGTACACATTGCGCGGCGCGGCGTGGGCCGACTGGTTGCCGGCGCGCAGGGTCGCTTCGCCGGTCAGGCGCGTCTTGCCTGCTTCGGACGCAACAAACGAAAAGATCGGCTCGAACAGGGATAAATCGATCACCTGTCCCTGGCCGCTTTTCTCCGCCACGCGCAGCGCGGTCAGCACGCCGGCGGCGCCGTAGACGCCGGCGATCATGTCGGCCATGGCCAGCGGCGGCAGGGCCGGGGGCTTGTCCGGAAAGCCGTTGAGGTACGCGAAGCCCGACATCGCTTCGACCAGCGTGCCGAAGCCCGGCTTGTGACTGTAGGGCCCGGTCTGGCCCCAGCCCGAAATGCGGACGATCACCAGGGCCGGGTTGAGGGCATGCAGCAGCGCCGGTGCCAGGCCCATCTTTTCCAGCCCGCCCGGGACAAAGTTCTCGACCAGGATCTGCGCATGGGTCAGCAGCTTTTTCAGCTGCGCGAGGCCCTCGGCGGATTTGATGTCCAGCACCAGCGAGCGCTTGTTGCGCCCGTAGACCTTCCAGAAAATCGACTGGCCGCCTTCACGCCAGTGGCGCAAGTCATCACCGCCCTGCAGTTCGCCATTGGCGTCCGTGCTGGCGCGCTCCACCTTGATCACATCCGCACCGAAATCAGCCAGATAGGCGGTGAGCATGTTGCCCGCCACCAGGCGCGAGAGATCGACCACGCGCACATCGGCGAGCGGGCCGGACTGGTT
>CAYUEG010000136.1:7587-9313 GCA_964443245.1 uncultured Burkholderiales bacterium
TCTGCCGACCACGCCATGCCCGCCACGCCTCCGCTCCCGCTGCAACGCGAACGCTTCCAGTCTCAAGTGGATGGCAAGGCCACCGACCTCTTCACCCTCGCCAACCGCCGGGGCATGGTGGTGCGCTTCACCAACCACGGCGGCAAGATCCTGCAGATCATCGTGCCGGACCGCCACGGCGTGCTGGACGATGTGGCACTGGGCTACGACAGCATCGCCACCGTGCTCACCGGCCAGAGCAGCATGGGCGCCTTCATCGGCCGCTATGCCGGCCGGGTGGGTGGTGCGCGGTTCACCCTGAACGGCAAGGAGCACCAGCTCACGGTGAACAGCGGCCCCAACTCGCTGCATGGCGGCAGCAAGGGTTCGCGCTTTCGTGTCTTTGACGTCAGGCAGATCGACGCTGCCACCTGCGAGCTGACGCTCGACTACCCGGATGGCGACCAGGGCTACCCCGGCCATGTGAAGTCACGCATCCTCTATCAGGTGACCGACGACAACGCGCTCGACATCCGCTACGAAGCGACCACGGACGCACCGACCATCGTCAACTTCACTTCGCACGGCTTCTTCAATCTGGCCGGGCACGCTGTTGCCAGCGAAGCGACGATGTGCGAGCACATCCTCACCATTCCGGCGGACACCTTCACGCCAAGCGACGAAAACATGATCACCACCGGCGAACTGCAATCCGTGGCCGGCACCCCGCTCGACTTTCGCACGCCCACGCGCATCGGCGCGCGCATCAACGATCCTTACTGCATGCACCCCGCCACCCGCGGCTACGACTACAACTGGGTGGTCAACAAGCCGCCCGGGGAATACGGCCTGGCCGCAACGCTCTACGAACCCACCAGCGGACGCGAGATGCAGGTCTGGAGCACCGAGCCCGGCCTGGTGTTCTTCAGCGGCAACAACTTCACCGGTGAAGCACCGCGCGATGTCGGCAAGAACGGCAAGGTGTATCAGCGCCGCGCCGGCCTGTGCCTGGAGCCGGGCAAGTTTCCCGATACCCCGAACCAGCCGAACTTTCCCTCCGCGGTGTTGAACCCCGGCGAGCGCTACACCGGCATCATCAGCTATCGCTTTTCAGCACGCTGAACACACCCTCCGGAACCCACATGGCAAAGCAACCCGAACTGATCCTTTATCACGCGTGGAATTCCAGCGCCTCGCGCAAGGTGCGCCTGTGCCTCGCCGAGAAGGGCCTTGCGTGGGAGGGCCGCGTGATCGACATCAACCGCTTTCAGCACCACACACCCTGGTACAAGCGCATCAACCCGAGTGGCATCGTGCCGGCGTTGGTGGTCGATGGCCATTCGCTGATCGAGAGCAACCTCATCAACGAATACCTGGACGAGGCCTTTCCCCACCCACCCCTGATGCCGGACGATCCGATTGACCGCCATGAAGTACGGCGCTGGTCGAAATACATCGACGACACCTGCCTGCCGGCGGTGCAAAAGCCGAACTGGACGCTGCTGATGCGGCCGATTGCCGAAAAGTGGAGCGACGCCGAGCTTGCCGAACGCCTCGCCGCCATCCCCAGCAAGGAGCGCCGCGACCTGTGGACACGCATGGCGCGCAACCCCTTTACCCAAGCCGAGATCGACGCCGCGCTCGACATCCTGCAGGACATGACCATGCAGATCGAGCGTTACCTGGTGAAGAGCGGCGGCCCGTGGATCTATGGCGAGCGCTTCACGCTGGCCGACATTGCGGCTGC
>CAYUEG010000137.1:0-9259 GCA_964443245.1 uncultured Burkholderiales bacterium
GGGACTGGAATCGGCCATGCTGGATCGCCTCACCCTGTCGGACAAGGCAGTCGAGACCATGGCCCAGGGTCTGGAACAGATTGCGACCCTCGGCGACCCCGTCGGTGCCATCACCGACATGAAGTTTCGCCCGTCCGGCATACAGGTCGGGCGGATGCGCGTCCCCTTGGGGGTGATCGGCATCATTTACGAATCCCGCCCCAATGTCACCGCCGATGCGGCCGGCCTGTGCGTCAAGAGCGGCAATGCCTGCATCCTGCGCGGCGGTTCCGAAGCCATTCATTCCAACCAGGCGGTCGCCGCCTGCGTGCGCGCGGGCTTGAAGCATGCCGGCCTGCCCGAGGACGCGGTGATCGTGGTCGAAACCACCGACCGCGCCGCCGTCGGTGAACTGATCACCATGACCGAATACGTCGACATCATCGTGCCGCGCGGCGGCAAAGGGCTGATCGCGCGCCTGATCGCCGAATCGAAGATTCCGATGATCAAACACCTGGATGGCATCTGCCATGTCTACATCGACGCTGCGGCGGACATCGACAAGGCCGTGTTTGTGGCCGACAACGCCAAGACCCAGCGCTACGGCACCTGCAACACGATGGAAACGCTGCTGGTGCACCGGGCCATTGCACCGACGGTATTGCCGCGCCTGGCCAAGATTTACGCCAACAAGGGTGTGGAGTTGCGCGGCGACGCCGCCGCGATGCAACTGGTGGCCACGATGAAGCCGGCCACAGAGGAAGACTGGGCCACGGAATACCTGGCACCGATTCTTTCGGTCAAGATCGTCGCTTCGCTCGACGAGGCGATGGACCACATCGAGCGCTACGGCTCGAAACATACGGACGCCATCGTCACCGAGAACCATACCAATGCCATGCGTTTTTTGCGCGAAGTCGATTCGGCTTCGGTGATGGTCAACGCTTCCACCCGTTTTGCCGACGGCTTTGAGTTCGGCCTCGGCGCCGAGATCGGCATCTCCAACGACAAGCTCCACGCACGCGGGCCGGTAGGGCTGGAGGGCCTGACGAGCGTGAAGTGGGTCGTGCTGGGGAATGGCCAGGGCCGCACCTGACCGCGCTCGCAGCCGTACCCGGCGACACCGCCTTTAGAGGAGTTCCCATGTCCCTCACACTGCAACCCATCTCGCCCACCTTCGCAGCCGAAGCTGGCGGCGTCGATCTGCGCCAACCGCTGGCCCAGGCCGACATCGAGGCCATCGATGCAGCGATGGATCACTACGCCGTGCTGGTGTTTCGCAACCAGCCGATGGATCAGGCCCAGCAGGTGGCATGCGCGCGCCAGTTCGGCCCGCTCGATGCCGGCTTGCGTAAAGCCACCGGCGCGCCAACGCGCTTTCAGTACGATGAGTTGATCGACATCTCCAATGTTGCCCTGGATGGCGAGGTGGCGGATGCAAGCAACGCCAAGCTGGTCGGCACGCTGGCCAATCAGCTCTGGCACACCGACAGTTCGTTCCAGCCACTGCCGATCAAGTACTCGATGCTCTCCGCCGTCACCCTGCCGGCCACAGGCGGCGATACCGAGTGGGCTGACATGCGTGCGGCCTACGACGCCCTGCCGGAAGATTTGCGCCTGCTGGCCGAGGGCCGCACCGCCCACCATTCAACGTTTCATTCCCGCATCATGCTGGGTGATGACAAGTACACCCCGGAGCAGTTGAACCGCTTTCCCCCGGCCGAGTGGCCTCTGGTACGCACGCACCCGGGTTCGGGTCGCAAGCTCCTGTTTGTCGGTGTCCATTGTGATCGCGTCAGTGGCATGACGATTCCGGAAGGCCGCCTGCTGGTGGCCGAACTGATCGAGCATGCCACCCAGCGGCAGTTCGTCTACCGCCACCGCTGGCAGCCAGGCGACTATGTGATGTGGGACAACCGCGCCACCCTGCATCGCGGCCGGCGCTATGACATCTCGGCACGGCGCGACCTGCGCCGCACCACGACCCTCGAACGCGACGCGGCCCAGCGGCTTGCTGCGTGAGACCTGCAGCCTGATTCCTCTCATTTGATTTCCGGAGACCAACTGATGAAACTGCATCACACACTGGCGGCCCTGTCGCTCACTCTGGTGGCCACAACCGTTGCCGCGCAGGGTTACCCCAATCGCCCGGTCAGGGTGATCGTGCCGTTTGCCACCGGCGCTGCCTCCGATGTCATCACGCGCCAGGTGTTTGACCGCGTCGGCGCAGCGATGGGGCAAAATTTCATCGTCGAGAACCGACCGGGTGCCGGTGGTACGGTGGGCTCGGAGTTTGTCGCCAAGGCCGCGCCGGACGGCTACACCCTCCTCACCTCCACCGCGGCGCTGCCCATCTCGGCCGGTGCCTACAAGAACCTGCGCTATGACTCGGGCGCGTTTGCCTCGGTGACGGTGATGACGCACTCGCCGCTGGCGTTTGCATCCAACCTCAACTTCCCTCCCAAGACCATCAAGGAATTCATCGACTACGCCAAGGCCAACCCCGGCAAGGTCAATTTCGGCTCGCTTGGCATCGCCACCTCGCATCACCTGACCGGCGAGAAGCTCAAGCTCGACGCCGGCATCGACATGGTCCATGTGCCGTACAAGGGTTCTTCCGCTGCCCATACCGATCTGATCGGCGGGCAGATCCAGGTCATGTTCGACAACTTCGTGGCGCTGTTGCCCCAGATCAAGGCTGGCAAGGTACGGGCGCTCGCGGTCTCCAGCGCCAAGCGCCACCCGCTGCTGCCGGATGTGCCCTCAATTGCCGAAGGCGGCGTGCGTGATTTTGAAGCGGTGGCGTGGTTCGGCGTTCTCGCCCCTCCTGGCACCCCGCGCGAGATTACGAGCCGGCTCAACGCCGAGATCGTCAAGGTACTGAATCAGCCGGACATGAAGCAGCGTCTCACCGACGGCGGCTCCGTGGTGATCGGCAATTCGCCGGAGGAAGCAGACCGCTTCCTCAAGAGCGAGATCGCGCGCTGGGGCGTGGTGGTAAAGGCGGCGAACATCACCGCCGAGTAAGCTTGCGGCAAACCCGGCTGGCACACAGCTGGTCGGGCTGCATTCAGTTGCGTGCCGCCGGCTTGATCAACGCCAGCGAGAGCGAGGCGGCGCAACACACCATCGCCAGCAACTGTACCGGTCCCAATGGCTCACGATGCACGATGGCGCCCGAGATCATCGCCACCACCGGCACCATGATCGATGACAGACCCGCGATGTTGGCCGGCAGCAGCCCGACAATGGCGAACCAGGCCACGTTGCCCACGCACATCGGCACCAGGCTGATGTAGGCAATCACCAGAATCGACTGCCAAGACGGCATGAACCACTGGCCGTCACCGAGGATCAGGGCGCCGATGACGGTTGGCACGGCGGTAATGAGCAGTTGCCAACCGGTCAGCACGGTCGCGGGCACATCGACGGCGCTGCGCTTGAGAATCAAGGTGCCGATCGCCCAGCCGAGGCCGGCCGTCAGCCCGCAAAACAGCCCCAGTGGCGCACTGGCGTAGGCGGCAAAGCTGGGCACCATCAGCAGCACCACGGCCGCACCGCCCAGCAGCACGGCGGCCACCAGGCGCGCACTCATGCGCTCGCCCAGCACCGCCCAGGTGATCAGGGCCGACCACAATGGCATCGTAAAGCCCAATACCGCAGCCTGCCCCGAGGGCAACAGGACGGCCGCGTAGGTGGTGGCGATGTTCCACACCACGAGGTAGAAGAATGTCGCGGTGCACACGGTGAGCCAGTGCCGGCGCGGGATCACCAGCGATTGGCCGCGCGCGCGCGCCACCAGGAGCAAGGCACTGCCGGCAATCACCACCGCGAAGGCGCGAAACGTCCAGACCGATACCTCGCGCACCGCCAATGGAAACAGCGGCCAGTTGGTGCCCCAGACAAGCGTGAGGATGGGGAGCAGGATCAGCGCGCGGCGTGGAATCGCGGGGCGGGCAGGTACAGCAGATGGAATCGTCATAAAAATGAGGGGAAGGCTTGCACCTGGTGGGGTACGCGCATGGGCAATACCGCACTATGCCTTGTTTGCCGGCCTGGCGACGGCTTGGCAGTCGCAGCCGTGCGAGCAAGTGACTGAATCTGAGAATCGAAGGCCGCCTGTGTGGGGCCGGTGATCACTGATGCGCACCATTCTGGCGCATATCGATCAGCGATGTCCAACAATGGTGCATACTTCATGCTGCTTTTGAATCCTCACAGGCAGCCTTGCTGAAACTGCCTCTCCAATCCTCTGCAGGCCGGTTGGCACAAAGTCTGCATAACAAACGCAATTGTTCACGCCTGGAGAATTTATCACCATGAATCATCCTGTTTCCCGTCTTGCCATACTCGGCCTGGTCGCCGCGCTCGCCGCCCCGCTTGCCCTTGCCCAGGGTACCTTGCGCATCGGCATGACCGCAGCCGACATTCCAGCGACCACCAGCCAGCCGGATTCCGGCTTCGAGGGTAACCGCTTCACCGGCTGGACCATGTTTGATGCGCTCACGATGTGGGATCTCTCGTCAGCCGAGAAGCCTTCGACGGTGATTCCCGGCCTGGCCGAAAGCTGGGCGGTGGATCCCAAAGACAAGACGAAGTGGATTTTCAAATTGCGCAAGGGCGCAAAGTTCCATGACGGTACCGACGTGAATGCCGATGCGATCGTCTTCAACTTCGAGAAGGTCCTCAAGAAGGACGCACCACACTACGATGCCAGGCTGGTCGGTCAGACCCTGCCGCGCATGCCCACCCTGGCTGGCGCACGGAAAATTGATGACTACACCGTGGAGGTATCGTCGAGCGAACCCGATTCCTTCCTGCCGATCAACCTGACCAACCTGTTCATGGCCAGCCCCACCGCCTGGGCAAAAACCAAGAGCTGGACTGAATTTGCCAAGGCACCGGTCGGCTCGGGTCCGTGGAAGTTCGTCCGCCTCGTGCCGCGCGAGCGCCTCGAACTCGAGCGCTACACCGGTTACTGGAACAAGGCACGCGTGCCAAAAGCCGAGAAGCTGGTGCTGATGCCGATGCCCGAAGGCAACACCCGCGTCAACGCGTTGCTGTCCGGCCAGGTCGACTGGATCGAAGCGCCGCCTTCCGACTCCATCGCCCAATTGAAATCACGTGGCTACCAGCTCACCAGCAACCCGTATCCCCACACCTGGCCATGGCAGTTCTCCTTCGTCGAGGGCCATCCCACCGCCAATGTGAAGGTCCGTCAGGCGCTGAACCTCGCGATCGACCGTGACGGCATCCGCCGTCTGCTCGGCTTCAACGCCCTGCCCGCCAAAGGCGTGGTGCCGCCCGGCCACCCTTGGTACGGCAACCCCAAGTTCGACATCAAGTACGACCCGGAAGGTGCCAAGAAACTGCTCGCCGAAGCCGGCTATGGCCCCGGCAAGCCGCTCAAGATCAAGGTGCAGATTTCAGCGTCCGGTTCGGGGCAGATGCAGCCGCTGGCAATGAACGAATTCATGCAGCAGAACCTGAAGGCGGTTGGCGTCGATGTTGAGTTTGACGTGCTGGTGTGGGAGACGCTGTTCAACAACTGGCGTGTCGGCGCGAAAGACCCGAAATCAAATGGCGCGCACGCGATCAACGTGTCGTTCGCCACGCAAGACCCGTTCTTCGCGTTTGCGCGCTTTTACGACAGCCGCATGGTGGCGCCACGCTCGGTCAACTGGGGCTGGGTGCAGGACCCGGAGCTGGACAAGCTGGTGGCCAACGCACGGGGTGAGTTTGACGCCAAGAAACGCGACATCGCGATCGGCAAGCTGCATGAGCGCGTGGTCGATCAGGCAGCGATGCTGTTCGTCGTGCATGACACCGGCCCGCGTGCACTCTCGCCCAAGGTGAAAGGCTTCGTGCAGTCGAAAAACTGGTTCCAGGATCTGTCGCCGGCCTACATCCAGTAATCACCTGGTGTGTGAAGCGCTGACACGCACCTCCCTGGTGGCTGGCTGCAGCCATCAGGGAATTCATGTTTCTTGATTCACCGTTCCCGGGTACCGCAGGCGCCACGTGTTCACCTATATCGTCAAACGCATCCTCTACGTGATCCCCATCGGGCTGGCGGTCAGCCTGGTGTGCTTCTCGCTCGTATTCCTCGCCCCCGGTGACCCGCTCTCGGCGATCCTGCCGCCGGATGCCACCACCGAACTGATCGATCGCCTCAAGGCTGACTACGGCTTCGACAAGCCCTTGCCGGTGCAGTTTGGCAAATGGGTCTTGCGCGCCGCCCAGGGCGACCTCGGCACCTCGATTGCGACAGGGCGCCCGGTCAACTCCGAAATCGCCAAGGCGATCTCCAATACCTTCATGCTGGCAGCGTTTGCCTGCGGTATCGGGTTTTCGCTCGGACTGCTTTTTGGTTTCGTCGCCGGCTACGTGCGCAATACCTGGCTCGACAAGGTGGTGACCGGCATTGCCGTCACCGGGGTATCGCTGCCGCACTACTGGCTCGGCATGGTGATGGTGATCATTTTTGCCGTCCTGCTTGACTGGCTGCCGGCGATGGGCGCCGGAGCCGGCGGCTCGGATGCCTGGGCATGGGATTGGGAGCATGTGCGCTTCCTGATCCTGCCGGCAATCACCCTGTCGTTCATTCCGATGGGCATCGTGACGCGCACCACACGCGCCGTGGTGGCTGAGATTCTCAATCAGGAGTTTGTCCAGGCACTGCGTGCCAAGGGCATGGATTCCCTCGGTGTGTTCAGGCACGTGGTCAAGAACGCGGCGCCGACCCTGCTGGCCGTGATGGGCATCCAGCTGGGCTATTTGCTGGGCGGCTCGATCCTGGTGGAGACGGTCTTCTCATGGCCGGGCACGGGCTTCCTGCTCAACACGGCGATCTTCCAGCGTGACTTGCCGCTGCTGCAGGGCACCATCCTGTTCCTCGCCATGTTCTTTGTGATGCTCAATGTGCTGGTGGACATCCTGCAATCGATCTTCGACCCGAGGATCCGCCGATGAATCCCGTACTGGCTTCACAGGCCGCCTCTTCGGTGACGGACACGCCGCCCGTGGTGGTCTCGCGCGGGTACTGGGCCACGGTCTTCACACGTGTATTGCGCGACAAGGTTACGGTGTTTTGTGCGTTGGTGCTGATCGGCATGCTGCTGATGGCCATCTTCGCGCCCTGGATTGCACCCAAGGATCCGACCGCCACCAGCATGTTGAAGCGGCTGGCCGCCATCGGCACGCAGGGGTATCTGCTCGGTACCGATGAACTGGGTCGTGACATGCTGTCGCGCCTGATCTACGGCGCACGCCTGTCGCTCTTCGTCGGCATCGTGCCGGTGATCAACGCATTCCTGATCGGCACCTTGCTCGGTGTGCTCGCCGGCTTTCTGGGTGGTCGCGTGAACACGGTGATCATGCGCACGATTGACGTTTTCTTCGCGTTCCCCTCGGTGCTGCTGGCCATCGCCATTTCCGGTGCGCTCGGCGCCGGCATCTTCAACAGCATCGTCTCGCTCACCATCGTGTTCATCCCACCCATTACCAGGGTGGCCGAGAGCGTCACCACGCAGGTGCGCGGGCTCGATTTTGTCGAAGCAGCGCGCGCCTCCGGCGCCAACGCCCTGACCATCATTCGCGTCCATATCCTCGGCAACGTGCTGGGGCCGGTATTCATCTACGCCACCAGCCTGATGAGCGTGTGCATGATCCTCGCGTCGGGTCTGTCGTTCCTCGGCCTGGGCACCAAGCCGCCGGCCGCCGAATGGGGTCTGATGCTCAACACCCTGCGTACGGCGATTTACACCAACCCCTGGGTGGCAGCGCTGCCCGGCGTGATGATCTTCACCACCTCGATCTGCTTCAACATGATGAGTGACGGCCTGCGCCAGGCCATGGACATCAAGGAGTGATGCCATGAGCCTTCTCGACGTCCAGGGCCTGGTCAAGCATTTCCCGATCAAGAGCGGCCTGCTCAATCGCCAGACGGCAACCGTGCGCGCGGTCGATGGCGTGTCGTTTGCGATCGCCGCCGGTGAAACGCTCGGCGTGGTCGGCGAATCGGGCTGCGGCAAATCCACCACGGCGCGCCTGATCATGCATCTGATCACGCACGACGCCGGCAACATCGCCTTCGACGGCAAGACCGTCGGCAGCCAGCACATGCAACTGAAGGAACTGCGGCGGCAAATGCAGATGGTGTTCCAGGACTCCTATGCCTCGCTCAATCCACGCCTGACGATTGAAGAGAGCATTGCCTTCGGCCCGCAGGTACACGGCCTGGGCAGCGCCGAAGCACGCGCACGGGCACGCGACCTCCTGGCGCGTGTCGGCCTGAACCCGGCGCAGTTCATTCGCCGTTATCCGCACGAGCTTTCCGGCGGTCAACGCCAGCGCGTCAACATCGCGCGCGCGCTGGCGCTTGAACCCAAACTGGTGATCCTGGACGAATCGGTGTCGGCACTCGACAAGTCGGTACAGGCACAGGTGCTCAACCTGCTGGCCGACCTGAAGCAGGAGTTCCGGCTGACCTACATGTTCATCTCGCATGATCTCAACGTGGTGCAGTACATCAGCGACCGCGTCATGGTGATGTACCTGGGGCGTGTCGCCGAGATCGGCCCGGTCGACGAGATCTATTCCAACCCACGCCACCCGTACACACGCGCGCTGCTCTCCGCCATGCCCTCGGTGGATCCGGACGACCGGACCGAAGCACCGCCGCTCTCCGGTGACCCGCCGAATCCGATCAACCCGCCGTCGGGCTGCCGCTTTCGCACCCGCTGCGAACATGCCGAGGCGGTGTGCGAGCAGAAGGAGCCTGCACTTGAAACCATTGGTACGGGCCATTCTGCGGCCTGCCACATGATGACCCCTGGCTCGGGACATTCGAAGATCATTCCGATCGCGGTGGCCGCATGAGTGATGCAGCACCTCTGGTCGAAGTCAAGGACCTCACCGTCCATTTCAGGAATGCCGATGCCACCGTGCACGCCGTCAACGGCGTGGACTTCACCTTGAACGCGGGAGAGGTGCTGGGCATCCTCGGCGAATCGGGATCAGGCAAGAGTGTCACGCTCAAGACCCTGATGCGCCTGTTGCCGGAGAAGAAAACCACCATCGGCGGCAGCATGCGTGTCGCCGGCCACGATGTACTGTCGCTTGATCGCGCCGGCCTGATCGGTTTTCGCGGCCGCGTTGCCTCGATGATCTTCCAGGAACCGATGCTGGCGTTCGACCCGGTCTTCACCATCGGCCAGCAGATCGCCGAGACGGTCATCCAGCACGAAGGCGTGAGCCGCGAAGCCGCCATGGCGCGCGC
>CAYUEG010000138.1:0-9235 GCA_964443245.1 uncultured Burkholderiales bacterium
CCGCCCGAGACCAGCATCGCCAGCCGGTAACCGAGCACCGACACGGCGGCACCCGCGCCGCGCTCTTCCTTGCGCAGCACATCCGTGCGGTAGGCGTCGAAGGCAATGTCCTGCGAGGCCGAGCAGAAGGCCACCACCACGGCGATCAAAGCCAGCGCCACAATGGCATTCTTGGGTGACTGCGTGCCCATCAGCGCGATGCCGAGGGCAAGCAAGAGTTGCGTGACCAGCATCCAGCCGCGCCTGCGCCCCAAAAGGGGCGGCACAAAGCGGTCCATGAACGGCGCCCACAGAAACTTGAGCGTATAGGCGCTGCCCACGAGGGTGAGAAACCCGATGGTCTTGATGTCCAGGCCATCCACCGTGGCCCAGGCTTGCAGGGTGCCAGTGGTAAGCGCGAGCGGCAGGCCGGACGAGAAGCCCAGGAGCAGCATGAAGGCCACCCGGCGCTGGGTGAAGATGGCAGTGTAGGCGGCGAATGACATCGCCCGGGATTATCGCCGCCTTTGGGGTATGCTTGATTTTCGCTCTGACACCCGCATCTTTACCTGCATGAAATCAATTCTGAAGCGCCCTTTACTCACGCTTTTTCTGACGGCTGCCCTGGCCGGTGGTTCCGCTTTTGCCAAGGACGAGCCGCCCAAGGAAGGCATTGACGTCGGCAGAACCTCGCGACTCGCCAAACTGGTGCCGGCCGAACAGGTGGAGCAAGGCGCGGCACAGCAATACCAGCAAATGCTGCAGCAGGCGGCGCAGCAGCGCGCACTGGCGCCGGACGACCACCCGCAGGTGATCCGCCTGCGCGCCATCGCCAGGAAGATGCTGCCCTTCGTGGCCAAATGGAGTGACCGTGCGAGCGGCTGGAAGTGGGAAGTGAACCTGATTGGCAGCAAGCAGATCAACGCGTTCTGCATGCCGGGCGGCAAGATCGCGTTTTATTCCGGCATTCTCGATACCCTGAAGATGACGGACGACGAAGTGGCTGCCGTGATGGGCCACGAGATCGCCCACGCCCTGCGCGAGCATGCGCGGGCACGCATGGGCAAGCAGGCCGCCACCAACATCGGCGCCAACATTGCCTCCCAGGTACTGGGGCTGGGCAACCTGGGCAACGCCGCGCTGGGTGCCGGCGCCAATCTGCTCACGCTGAAGTTCTCGCGGGACGACGAAACCGAGGCCGACCTGGTGGGCCTCGAGTTGATGGCACGTGCCGGCTACGACCCGCGCGCCGGGGTCACGCTGTGGCAAAAGATGCAGGCCGCCAGCAAGGGCGCGCCGCCGCAGTGGATGTCGACCCACCCTTCCGGTGATACGCGCATCAAGGAAATCGAAAAGCACCTGCCGCAGGTAATGCCGCTGTACGAGCGCGCAAAGTCGGCGAAAAAGTAATCCGAGAGTCGTTCGACGCCCGCTGGGGTCGCCGATTGGATGGGCGGCTCGAATTAATTGACCAACCGGTCGGTTTATTGTAATCTGCCGCCTCGCCGCAGGCCTGAAGTGGCGCCTGATGGCGCCGCAGTTTCTGTTGCCTGGTGCCGCTCAAGGAGGCTAGCCAGATGTACACCCAAGCGATGGATTTGCCCGGCGGGCCCAAGGCGGTGCCGGTCAGCACGCCCGAAGAGGCCGCATTCAATGCCCGCATCGCCGAAGACCGCAAGGTCGAACCGCGCGACTGGATGCCGGAGGCCTACCGCAAGACCCTGGTGCGGCAGATTTCCCAGCATGCACACAGCGAAATTGTCGGCATGCTGCCGGAAGGCAACTGGATCACCCGCGCCCCTTCGCTAAAGCGCAAGGCCATCCTGATGGCCAAGGTGCAGGACGAAGGCGGCCACGGCCTCTACCTGTATGCCGCCGCCGAAACACTGGGCGTCTCGCGTGACGCACTCATTGATGCGTTGCACGCGGGCAAAGCCAAGTATTCCTCCATCTTCAACTACCCCACGCTCACCTGGGCCGACATGGGGGCCATCGGCTGGCTGGTCGATGGCGCGGCGATCATGAACCAGATTCCGCTGTGCCGCTGCTCCTACGGGCCGTATGCACGCGCGATGATCCGCATCTGCAAGGAAGAATCGTTCCACCAGCGCCAGGGCTTCGACATCATGCTGAGCTTGTGCGAAGGCACGCCGGCGCAAAAAGCGATGGCGCAGGACGCGCTCAACCGCTGGTGGTGGCCGGTGGTGCAGATGTTCGGCCCGTCCGACAAGGATTCGATCCACAGCGGCCAATCGGCCGCCTGGGGCATCAAGCGCATTTCCAATGACGACCTGCGGCAGAAATTCATCGACGCCACCGTGCCGCAAGCCGAACTGCTCGGCCTCACGATTCCGGACCCGGATCTGAAGTGGAATGAGGAACGGCAGCACTACGACTACGGCGCGATCGACTGGGACGAGTTCTGGCGCGTGGTCGGCGGCGATGGGCCCTGCAACCGTGAGCGCCTGGCCACGCGCGTGAGCGCCCATGAGGAAGGGGCCTGGGTGCGCGAGGCAGCCATGGCCTACGCCGAAAAAGCAGCCGCGCGCGAACGGGCGCGTGCTCCCCGTGCTGCGTAAACCCGCAGCCTGAACTCGCGGCCTGAACCCGCGTCCTGAGCCAAGCCCGCACCATTGAACCGAACAACAAGGAGCATGAGATGAGCCAGAAAGAATGGCCCCTGTGGGAAATTTTCATTCGCAGCAAACAAGGGCTGGACCATCGCCACGCCGGCAGCCTGCACGCCGTCGATGCCAAGCAGGCGATCCAGATGGCGCGCGATGTGTACACCCGGCGCATGGAGGGCGTGTCGATCTGGGCCGTGCCCTCCGAGGCGATCAGTGCCAGCGACCCGGATGACAAGGCAGAAATGTTCGATCCGATGGCCGACAAGGTGTATCGGCACCCTACCTTCTACAAGCTGCCCAAGGAAGTGGAGCACATGTGATGGCGAACGTGTTGGCAAGGCCAATGCATTGTTGCGCTCGCTTGCCGTACTTTTTTCGTACTGTCTGCGCTCGCGCGCCGCGCCTTGACCTTGCCAGCGCGTTCGCATGAAGGATTCCATGAATACTCCACACATCGATTACTTGCTGCGCCTGGCCGATTCCTCCCTGGTGCTGGGCCAGCGGCTGGCCGAATGGACCGGCCACGGCCCGGTGCTCGAAGAAGACATCGCCCTGACCAACATCGCGCTGGACCTGGTAGGCCAGGCGCGATTGCTGTTCACCCACGCCGGCAAGCTCGAAGCGCACACCACAGGTGTGGAACGCAGCGAGGACGACCTGGCGTTCTGGCGTGATGTGCCGGCCTGGCGCAACTACACCATCTGCGAACTGCCCAACAGCGGCATTGAGCGCGGCCATGGCCACCGTGCAGATTACGCCTTTGCCATTGTGCGCAACCTGCTTTTCTGCAGCTGGCAGCAGCACCTGTGGAGCGCGCTGGCCGACTCCAGCGATGCCGAACTGAGGGCCATTGCCGCCAAATCCGCCAAGGAAACGGCCTACCACGTGCGCCATGCGGCCGATTGGGTGGTGCGCCTGGGGGATGGCACCGCCGAAAGCCACGCCCGCGCGCAGCGCGCGCTGGACCAGTTGTGGCCCTACACCCACGAGCTGTTCTCGGCCGACGCGATTGAAGCGGCGGTCGCTGCCGCCGGCATCGGCGTCAGCGCAGCCACGTTCGAGGCCGACTGGAAAGCCATGGTGGGAGCGGTTCTTGACGAAGCCACCCTGAAGATGCCCGCCAGCAGCGGGTTTCAGAGCACCGGCAAGACCGGCATCCACAGCGAACACCTGGAGTACTTGCTGCTGGAAATGCAGAGCCTGGCGCGGGCACACCCGGGCGCGCGCTGGTGAATCCGCCGGTGACGCCAGTGGCGGACAACCTGACGCTGGAACGGGCCTGGCAGGTGCTCGCCTCGGTTTCCGACCCGGAGATTCCGGTGATCTCGGTCATCGATCTGGGCATCGTGCGCGACATCAGGGATGCCGGCGACGGGCTCACCGTGCACGTGACCCCAACCTATGCCGGCTGCCCGGCCACGCATGTCATCGAGCATGACATCCGCAAGGCCCTGCACGACGCCGGCTTCGATGCGCGGGTGGTGCGTGAGTTGCACCCGCCCTGGACCACCGAGTGGATCACGCCGAACGGCCATGCGCGACTGAAGGAATACGGCATCGCGCCGCCCGGCCCGGTGGACCGCCACGCAGGACAGGTGGTGCATCTGGTCAAACGCGGCGCAGGCATGCAGCAGACGCCGGCCTGCCCGCTGTGTGGCTCGGCACATACGGAACTTCTGTCGCAATTCGGCTCTACCGCCTGCAAGGCCCTGTATCGCTGCATGGATTGCCGCGAGCCATTCGATTATTTCAAGCCCCTATGAACACCCCCCGGACCACCCCCCGCTTTCATACCCTCACCATCAGCGATGTGCGCCGCGAAACAGCGGACGCGATCTCCGTGCGCTTTGCGGTTCCCGATGCACTGCGCAGCGATTACGCGTTTCAGCAGGGCCAGTTTGTCACCCTGAAGGCGCCGGTGGGCGGGGAAGAACTGCGCCGCTCCTACTCGGTGTGCTGCGCCGTGTCGGATTACCGCCGCGGTGGTGAGTTGCGCGTCGGCATCAAGGCGATCGAAGGCGGCCGTTTCTCCACCTTTGCCAACCAGACCTTCCAGCCCGGCATGGCACTGGATGTGATGACCCCGGATGGCCGCTTCTTCACGCCGCTCGATGCAAGTCATGCGAAGCACTACGTCGGCTTTGCCGGTGGCAGCGGCATCACCCCGGTGCTCTCGATTCTCAAGACGGTGCTGGAGGAAGAACCCGCCAGCCGCTTCACCCTGATCTACGGCAATCGCTCGGTGGCGGCCATCATGTTCAGCGAAGAGCTGGAAGAGCTGAAGAACCGCTACCTGGGCCGGCTCGCGCTGTACCACGTGCTCAGTGACGAGCCGCAGGAAGTCGAACTCTTCAACGGCCTGTTGAACGAGGAAAAATGCCGCCAGTTTCTGGAGTCCCTGATCCCCGCCGCCACCATCGATGAGGCCTTCATCTGCGGCCCGGCCCCGATGATGGACGCAGCCGAAGCCGCGCTGGGCAAGGCTGGAGTGGCGCGGGAAAAGATTCACGTCGAGAGATTCGGGACCCCGTTGCCGCAGGCCGGTGCCGTCAAGCCGCGCCTTACCAGCCCTGCCGCCACGGCCGAGGTGCAGATCATGCTGCACGGCAAGGCCCGTGCACTGCATATCCCGTTCGACGGTGAAGCGGTACTCGACGCCGGCCTCGCCGCCGGGCTCGACCTGCCGTACGCCTGCAAGGGCGGTGTGTGCTGCACCTGCCGTGCACGCGTGCTCGAAGGCGAAGTGCGCATGGACAAAAACTACACGCTCGAAGCGAAGGAGCTGGCGCAAGGCTTTGTGCTGACCTGCCAGGCGCATCCGGTGAGCGCAAAAGTCGTTATCAGTTACGACGAGCGGTAATGGCCCGAACCCAGGCGGCGGACTACGAAGCGCAGCGGCGCGCGATCCTCGATCACGCCGCCGAGGCCTTTGCCGATGCCGGCTATGCCGCCTGCACCATGGCCGACATTGCCCGCCGCAGCGGCGCCTCCAAGGCGCGCCTGTACCACTACTACGAAAGCAAGGAAGCGATCCTCTACGACCTGCTCGATCGCCACACCCAGGCGCTGCTCGATCTGTCGCTTGCCGCCCGCGAGCGCGCGCAGCGGGAGAAGTTGCCGCCGCAGGAGGAGCTGAAGCGCATGATCGAAAGCTTCCTCGATGCCTACCGCAACGCCCGTACCCGCCATATCGCCTTGCTCAATGACGTCAAGTTCCTTGCCGACACGCAGCGGGAACGGATCATCGCGCGCGAGCGGGCCGTGGTCCATGCATTTGGCGCCGCCCTGGAACGTGCCTTCCCCAAGCGTGTGAATGAGGAGAACCGGCGCGCCCTCACCATGATGCTGATGGGCGCGATGAACTGGACCTTCACCTGGCTGAAACCGGACGGCCCGATGACGTATCAGGATTACGCCGACGAAGTGGTGCGCGTGCTGTTCCAGGGCCTGAAGGGCTGAGAACGCGCGTACACCGCAGGAACACCGCATCTTCATTTCCCGCAGGTAAAATTCGTAACGCGTTACGAATAGTGCAATTTCCGTTTCCGCCAACCCGCTGCAGAGCATCATCGTGCCGCCGGGTTGGCATCGAAGCGTCCACGTCCGGGAAAACGCGTCAACCAAGGGAGCATCGCATGAGCAAGGCATTCGCATCCAAAGCCGACATGACCGCCAAGGTCACCACCTTCGAGCAGCTCTCCGAGCACTGCTGGGCCTATACCGCCGAGGGCGATCCGAATTCCGGCGTGATCATCGGTGACGACGGGGTGCTGGTCGCCGACGCCACTGCCACCCCGGTGATGGCGCGTGCCCTGATGGCGGAGATCCGCAAGGTCACCGACAAGCCGGTCAAGTATGTGTTCCTCAGCCACTACCACGCGGTGCGCGTGCTGGGCGCCTCAGCCTACGGTGCGCCCAACATCGTCGCCTCACGCGCGACACGCGAAATGATCGTCGAGCGCGGCAAGGAAGACTGGCAGAGCGAGTACGAGCGCTTCCCGCGCCTGTTCCAGAATTCGGAGACGATCCCGGGCCTCACCTGGCCGACCATGACGTTCGAAAAGGAGATGACGCTGTGGATGGGCGACCTCGAGGTCAAGCTGATCCAGGCCGGCCCCGGCCATACCCGCGGCGATTCGATTGCCTGGGTACCTTCCGAACGCGTGCTGTTCTCCGGTGATCTGGTCGAATACAACGCCGGCATCTACACCGGTGATGCACAACTGGAGGAATGGCCCGATACGCTGGAGAAGCTGCGTGCCCTCAAGCCCGCAGCGCTGGTGCCGGGCCGTGGCCCGGCCCTCAAGAGCGAGGCGGATTCGATCAAGGCGATCGACTTCACCCAGAATTTCGTGCGCCAGTTGCTGGCCTGCGCGAAGGAGGGAGTGAAGGCGGGCAAGGACCTGAAACAGGTATATGTCGATACCCGTGCCAAGCTGGACCCGGTATACGGCAGCTTCCCGATTTACGAGCACTGCATGCCGTTTGACGTCAGCCGTGCCTACGACGAGGCCAAGGGGATCAAGAATCCGCGCATCTGGACGGCAGAGCGTGACATGGAGATGTGGAACACCATCGCATAACGGCAGCATGGCTGCGCCATGCCATCGGCTTCATCGCTGCTGCCACACCCAACAGAAAAGCCGCCCCACGGGCGGCTTTTGTTTGGGGTCGAGTGCAGGGCTATTTCTTGCCCAACCCCAGCAGACGCGCCGCCTCCGTGTAGACCCGGATCTTGTCCTTCATGAAGGCATCCATTTCCTCGACGCCCACATTGATCAGTTCAAATCCGCTCTTGGCGGCCAGTTCGCGCATCTCGGGATCGGTGTTGAGGGAGCGCCAGAGATCCGATACACGCTTGCGCGTCTCCGCCGATGCCGATTTCGGCAGCCCGATGCCGCGATAGGCGCCGTCGACCCAGTCGACGCCCAGCTCCTTGAAGGTCGGCACATCCGGCAGCAGCGGATGGCGTTTGTCCATCGCCACCGCAAGCGCCCGCACCCGGCCCTTGTTGTTGATCGCGAAAGCGGTGTAGGACATGGCCCCGTCTACCTGCCGCCCCAGCACGGCGGTCGTCATGTCGCCGGTGCCCTTGAACGGGATGTAATTGGTCTTGACGCCAAAGGCCGCGTTCAGGCGTTCATTGGCGGCGTGATTGGCCGAGTTGACCCCCGAACCGCCCAGGCTGAATTTGCCGGGATCGGCCTTGGCCACTCTGACAAAATCGGCGAACGTCTTGACCGGGCTTTGCTCATGCACCACCAGTGCGTCGGGCGTGTAGTGAAACCAGAAAACCGGCGTGACATCCTCGGTCTTGTACTGCACCGTGCCTTCGATCGGCTGGAACACGATGTGGGGCAGGTTGACCCCGGCGATGCTCAGACCATCCGCAGGCAGCTGGTTGATGGTGGTCCACATGAGCGCGCCGCCGGCCCCCGCCTTGTATTGCACGATGGTGTCGATGGCCGGGCACTTCTTCTTCAACACGGCCTGCTGGTGGCGCGCAGAGATATCCGATTCGCCGCCTGGCGGAAAGGCCTGCCAGTAATTGACGCTTTTGTCCGGGCAGGATTGTGCGAACCCAAGGGGGACGGCAAGAGCGAAGCTCAGTGCTGCCAGAGCGGTTTTCATCGTTACGTTTTTCATCTTTGTCTCCTTGTTTTTAGGGCTGTCCTTGTTCTGGGGGCTGCGGTACAACTGCATAACGGCCCGCCGCTGCGACGGCGGCGTGGTTACTACTTTTTCGCGGCAATGCAGGCGATGACG
Organism: uncultured Burkholderiales bacterium; assembly: GCA_964443245.1. Classification (GTDB taxonomy): domain Bacteria; phylum Pseudomonadota; class Gammaproteobacteria; order Burkholderiales; family JAEUOS01; genus CANJDH01. The sequence continues at coordinate 8,373 of CAYUEG010000138.1, forward strand.
GCGCTGGTCACATCCACCGTCTTTGCGCTGCCACCAAGATCTCCGGTGTGCAGACGGCTGTCCGCCGTCACGGTTTCGATGACAGCCATCAGCCGGTCGGCGGCGGCCTGCTCGCCCAGATGCTCCAGCATCATGACGCACGACCAGAACGTGCCGATCGGGTTGGCCAGGCCCTTGCCCATGATGTCGAAGGCCGAACCATGGATCGGTTCGAACATCGAGGGGTAGCGCCGCTCGGGATCGATGTTGCCCGTCGGGGCGATGCCCAGACTGCCGGCCAGCGCCGCGGCCAGGTCCGAGAGGATGTCGGCATGCAGGTTGGTGGCGACGATGGTGTCGAGCGAGGACGGGCGGTTCACCATGCGCGCGGTGGCGGCGTCGACCAGTTCCTTGTCCCATGTCACATCCGGGAAATCCTTCGCCACTTCGCGGGCGATCTCATCCCACATGACCATCGCGTGGCGTTGTGCGTTGGACTTGGTGATCACGGTCAGCTTCTTGCGGGGGCGTGATTGGGCCAGCTTGAAGGCGAAGCGCTGCACCCGCTCGACACCGGCGCGCGTCATCATCGAGACGTCCGTCGCCACCTCGATCGGATGCCCCTGGTGGGCACGACCACCGATGCCGGCGTATTCGCCTTCCGAGTTTTCGCGCACGATCACCCAGTCAAGATCCTCGCGCTTGCATCGCGCCAGCGGCGTCTGGATGCCGGGCAGGATGCGCGTTGGCCGCACGTTCGCATACTGGTCGAAGCCCTGGCAGATCTTCAGGCGCAGACCCCACAGCGTGATGTGGTCCGCAATATCCGGATCGCCGGCGGAGCCGAACAGGATCGCATCCTTGGTTCGCAAGGGTTCCAGGCC
>CAYUEG010000139.1:0-9190 GCA_964443245.1 uncultured Burkholderiales bacterium
ACCATCGCAACTTGCTGATGCAGCAGCGCGAGGATATCGAAACGCAGCTGAAGGAAATCGGAGCGTTTGAGGCGCAGTGCAGGAAGCGACTCGGGACGAAAGCCTGAAACCGTTGGTGGAAGCGGCTATCCGACCGGTTTCAGGCTGATTTCGTAGCAGCTCAGCGCCTTAGCGCCGCCCGCACTCCCGCGACCGCATCGCGCACGCGCTTCACCGCGGCCGTCACCTGCTGGCGGTTCGGTGCCGGCCCCAGCTCGATCACGTTGTAGACCAGGTTGTGCAGCGCGAGCACGGCCTCGCCGTATTCATCCGCCGCCTTGCGGGCTGCCTCGAATTGGGCGTCAAGGCGGGCATTGCCCGGATCCTTGTCGAGCGCGTCACTGATGCGCTTGACCGCGGCCTCCACATTGGCGACACCGGTCGATTGCTGAATCTTGTCCATCAGATCCTGATGCAGGCGCTTGTTGCGCGTCGCCCAGGCGCGGCCGCGCTCGTTGAGCTGGGCGGAGGCACCGGCGATCTGGCTGGCCTTGCTGCCGATATGCCGAATCAGGCGACGCTTGAGGTCTTCGTAGTTGCCATGCGACATGAACATCGCATCGGGGAACTTGCCCTTGTGCAGCGGGATTGGGAGCCTCCACGCCTGGGCAGTGCGGATGGGAATGTCCGCTGTCCAGGCGTTCGCGCAGCGCCACCATAGAGCTTGTGCCTCAGAGCGGCGGCCGTTGTCCCAATCGGCCCATTGCGTGGGCCAAGGGGCCAGCGCATTGAAATCGCGGTTGCCCGATTGCAGGTTGGCCGCGATTCCCTGGAGTTCCAGCTGCAGGGCCATGCGTGCCGTCGGGTTCGGGTTGGTATTGATGCCGCCGGCCGGGTGGTAGAAGGCCAGCCCGGGCATGGCGTTGGCGCCGGCGCCGCGGTTCCATTCTTCGATCACGGCTCCCAGTGCGCTGTTTCCGTTTGCCCAGCTGGTGCCATAGCCGGCTGCCGTATTGGCGAGGTTTCGGGCCTCTGCGATCCGCTGCGTCAGCGGAACGTAGATATTGTCCAGCATGGCCTGGCTGGCTGCTCGCGTGGGGCGGTTGCCGCGCTCGTTGAGCCAGCCCCAGCGCTGGTTGCACACTTTTGTGCCGCCACCGCCAAATGCCGCGCCAATCGCGGCAACCGCCTGCCTTGCGCCATTGAATGCGGCGTTGGCGGCGTTCGCTGCCCCGTTGGCCGCAGCCACTGCCGCTCCGCCGACCGCACGCCCCGCCGCCTCGCCGGCACGGCCAATGTCCTTGCCGACCTCGGCTGCGAGCTGGCCGAGCTGCACTGCGCACTTGACCGGGTTGGGCGGGTCAAGCGAGGCCATGGTCAGCAGGGACGCCGGATTGGAGAGGGTACTGGACGAAAAAGTGCCGTCGAGCTTGAGTGGCACGTCAGTACAGCCGCCATCGGGCGCGCTGTAGACGCGCAGCGAGTTGGGCCGCGCGGTGAAGTAGGCTGCGCGCGAGGCGAGTGAACCGATGCGCACGCGCGCTGCCACATCTGCGCCCACGTTCGGGAAAGCCGGTTGCTTGAACACAAAATTGCCGGAGAGGTTGGCGTCGATCGACCCCAGGAACTTCATGCCTGGCAGTTCGAGTTTGCCGTTCAGTACCAGACCGGAAGGCACGGCCGTGCCGAGGTATTGCCCGCCGCTCAGGCTCAAGGTGCTCGACGCAAAGGGCGCGGGCGGCGTCACACTGCCCCTGACGTAGTACCCGTCGCGCAGATTGATGCGGTACTCGCCGTTGGCAATGTTGGCGCTGACCGTGCCGATATCGAGAATCAACTGCCCGCGTACCAACAGGCCCAGGCCGAAGGGTGGACGCTCCACACCCGGGCGGTCGGGCAGATCGTTGCCGGGTGTGGCGAAAAAGACTTCCGGATTGCGCACGCCGACCATGCCGAGCGGTGAGGCCTTCGCCAGCGTGGTCATGCCGCCGGCCGTCTTGCCGATCAGGGTGGCAACGCTGCTCATCGCAGCACGCGCCGCAGGATCGAAGCCTGGCTGCGCCGGCAGGCGTGACATGATCGACCGCTGCAGGGCTGAGCCGCCCTTGAAGGCCAATTGCAACACGCTGGCTGCGATCTCGGCCTGCAGTGCGGAGCTGACCATCAACTCGGCGGTGTCGGGCGATTTGGCAAGCTGCACGGACAACTGCGTGGGGGCGCCGCCGACCCACGCGGTGTTGAGATCGAGCGCGAAGGCCTTGTCCTTGAACTGCGCGCGTTGCGTCGCCACGCTCACGGTGTTGCCGTTTGCGCTGGTGCCGACCGCAACCTTGCTGTCAGTCAACGAAAAGCCATCCAGACCGGCCGGGTTGTCCCAGCGCCCCGGTACATCCAGCGCGACCGCCAGAGCCGGTGCTGCGCCGGGCGAGGCCACATAGCCCAGACTCATGCGCGCCTTCACCGTTTGCAAGGTGGTGGGGGTATCGAGGCGCGGCAGGCCGAACTGCACATCGGCCGCGACGCCGGCCTCAGTGCCCGCACCCGACGCACCTGCGGTCTTGAAGAACACCTGCACATCGCCATCGGTCGATTTGACAAACGTGTTGACCGGACTGGGAATGGGCAGCTTCAGGCCCTTCAGATCGACGTAAAACGCGAGGCCGCCGCTGCTGCCATCGATGCCGCCACCGGCGATGAGGTCCCCCTTCACCGGCAGAAAGCCCAGCACCGGCCCGAGTGCCACTTTCATCAGCTCGGGCAGGTTGCGCGAAAGGTTGAGCTTGCCCACCACCGTCAGCCCCTCGTTGGTGAAAACCTTGGCCGCGTCACGCGCGCCATAGAGCCTGGCGAACACCTTGTCGTAGATGCGCGGATGCAGGGCACTCACGTTCGCATCGGCCCTGGAAGGCGCGAGGATCACCAGCCCTTCGGGCAGCGGCAAATCGGCGAATGGTCCCTTGGGGATCGCGGCGGGAAACACGCGTGCCGGCGTCCATGGCTGGTCGTTGGCGATGAACAGCGAAGGGCTGGACGAGGTGAGTCCGGCAATCGCCACCTGACCCTTGAAGGTCTGGCCGTTGACCTGGCCTTCGGCGTCTTCGGCCGCGAGCGAGACACGCCCGGTGCCGGCTTCGGTCGCGATCAGGATGCCGCGCGACTTCAGGCTCAGGTAGTCAGCAATGTTGAGGTGCTTGTAGGCTGCCGGCAACAGCGGCAGCGCGCGTACCAGCGTATCGAGGTCAAGCAACTGCCCCTGCTCGCGCGCGGTCAACTCCAGCAATGCGCCGCTGGTGCCGGAGCCGTCATTGGTGGCGCCAAAGCGCGCCCGGGCGGCGAGGCCGCGGAAATCCGCATCGGCAATCAGACTCAGGGTCTTGCTGCGTTTGCGCACGCTACCCGTACCCTGGCGTGTGGCCTCCACTTCAAGGCCCAGGTTGCTGAAGCGCAACCCGGTCAGGCCGAAGGTCGGGGTCACGCTGGCCCCGGTTTGGCCGGACAGCACGACCCGTGTGTCGCCGGCCTCGTTGCGTGTGTAGTCGATCAGGCCGCGCATCGCCATTTCGCTGCCGGTCGCGGCACTCATCGAGGGCGGCGGCACGAACAGCAAATCGGCCTCGGTTCGCAACGCGCGCCCTTCGAGGTTGGCGAACGACAGGCGTGCGTTGGAAATGGACAGGCTGGCCTGCGGCAAGCCCGGCACGCGCATGCGCGGCAGCCAGGCTTCCATGAATGTGCTGCCCGCAGCCGGGCCCGCGCCCAGGTCGATGCCGCCGAACACCGGCATCGGCTGGTTCATTTCCAGCGTATCGAAAAAGCCGCGCAGATTTGCAAACGCCGGGCGATCCGGAATCTCGGCCGGGTTCAAGCGCCCGGCAATGCTGATGCCGCGCGTCAGCCGCAGCGTCGTCTCCTCCGTCACCAGATCACCCACGGTGTCCGCGAACAGCTTGCCGACCGACGCCGGCAGGTCGGCCAGGCGCGGCTGCGTGCTGCCACCGCTGCGCAATGCAAACAAGGTGCGGCCCAGAGTCAGGTCGCCAGGCGTTGCGGGCAGTCTGGCGCCCGGTTTGAGCACCATGTTGGGTGCAAAGCGGTTCACCCCGGCGAACACCTGCACGTCCGGCTCGCCACCCTCCACCGGCTCGGCAAGAATGACCGCGCTGCCGGTGATGTTGCGCGCGGCCGAGCGCAGATCGCCCTGCATCAGCTTCGGCGTCAGTTCGAGATTGGCGAGCGTCAGGTCGCCCAGGTCGAGAGCGGGTGTGGCGCGCGCGAGCTTTTCCATCCCGGGCAGGCCGGTGAATTTCACCGGTCCGGGCAGGCGCAGCAGCCAGTCAGCCACCTTGTATTCATCGGCAGAGGCATCGGCTTCAAGCGTCATGCTGCCGAGCACATCGATGCTCTCCTTGCCCAGTGTGCTCTCGGTCCATAGGCTGCCGGTGAGAGTGCGTTTGCCCTCCTTCTGGCCAAAAGTACCGGCGGCCGCGAACTTGCGAATCTCGAGGAAAGGCAGGCCAAAAGCGGGTTTCCAGCCCTTCGGCGGGGGCGCGGCGCGGCGCATGCTGTCAGCGATCTTGCGCGCGCGTTCCAGCATTCGGGCGGCGAGCGGATCGGCAGGGGTGGTTGCCGGCGTGGCGCTGGTGGCCAGCGGTTTCGGCGGGTTGAGATTGGTGACCTTCTCGAGCGCGTCGAACGAAGCGGCGCCGACGTCAGCCAGATTAAGTGCGGTGGCGCCAGCAAACTCGACCTCGTACGACGAATCCGGCTTGACGCCATTGCACAGGGTGTTGAGATCCCCCTTGACGCGCAGCTTGGCAGCCAGGCCGAGTTGATTGACGCCTGCGCTTTGTCCCGTTGCCAGCGTCGCTGCCGTCTGCACGGCGGCCGGTGCACCGGCATGGCGCGCCAGGCCGTTCAGGTCGCCCGCGATCCGCGCAAGGTTGAACGCCATCGAGCCGGTAATCGCCGGCTCCAGCTGACCGTCCACTTCCCTGATTGCGAAGCTTGCATTGGAAAACCGGATGCGCCCGGCAGCGTAGGGCGGATTGAAGCCCGGAAGCTGGATGGCAAGATCAAGGCCACCGGTATCCAGCGCGCCGCCGGAGGCCCGGCTGGCCACGTTGAGCGTGGTGTCGGCAGCGCAGGCTACCTGGCTTGGGCTCACGGTGCGGTTGCCTCGCGACCCGCTGCTGCCACTTGAAGAGGTGCTCGTGGAAGCGCTTCCGCCCTGAGAGCTACCGCCCTGGGAGCCCGTTTGCGAGGCATTGTCTGAAGTACCGCCCTGCGCGTTGTTGCCTCCCGGGGCACCACGTTGCGCACCGCCTTGCGGGCCGGTGCCCGGCGTCCCTGCTGCGTCGCGTCCGCTTTCCAGTCTTGCGTTGCCCAGCGCGCCCGCCTTGAAATGGCCCTTGGCGATGAAGGCCTTGTCCTCCAGGCCGTAGATGGATTTGACTTTGGCCGCGACACCGCCATCGGTTTCCTTTTCCCCCTTCGCGCCCCACAGGCCGATCACGTTGACGCCCGGCTTCAGGGTCAGAGGGTAAGGATCGATGTCTTCCAGATCCTTCCGGTCAAGCAGAGCCGCCAGCGGCGCAGGCATGTCTTCAGCCTTGGCGTATGTGACCGGCTGCGCCTTTTCCGGCAGGACATACAGCACTGCGTTGGCGAGGCCGAAGCTGCCGATATTGGTACCACGGATCGCCGGAATGTAGCTGCCCAGGTCGAGCTCCCGATGGTGTAGCCCGATGATGGGTGCGGCCATGCCCTTGCCCTGGTGGCGCACCGCGCGCACCGGCAGGCCGTAGAGTGAAGCGTTGCCGGCGATCGTGCCAGGTGTCCATTCGACGCGGGTCAGCTTGACCTGCGCCGCGCCGGGCACTGCTGCACCCACGATGTCAGCCAGCGTCAGGTTGCCTGTGGCGGTGACAGCGGGCACGACGGCGTTGCGCTCGTCGTTCAGCGCGAGCTTGACCTCGAGTTCGACCTTGGCGCCCGAGGTGGTGGCCTGCGATGGCAGGCGACCCAGGCTGTTGAGGGCCAGGTCGAGGGTCTTCAAGCTGTTCAGGCCGGTGAAGCTGCGCTGCCCGTCGGCCAGTGCCAGGCTGCCGGTGATGCGCGCCGGCTCCAGCTCGAAGCCCTTGAGGCTCGCCACCTTGGCGGAGGCGGCCCGGGTCACGTTGCCGTTCAAGCTTGCGCTGCGTTTCGGCAGATCGAACAGGACGCGCACGTTGGAGAGCTCCAGTGTTTCGGGCGCCGACTTGATGGCATTCGGATTGGTGTTTTGCCCGGCGGCCGCCAAGGCGACCGAGCCCGGCGCTGGCGCCTGCACCGTCACGCCCATCGTGGCGGCGATCCCGATGGCGAGCGCCACGGCGTCGTCCTCCTGCGCCAGGGCGAAGGTCCAGACCGGGCCCGACAGTCTGGCCGGCCCGAAGGGCTTGCCGTCCAAGGATTTGATGGGTGCTTCGAAGGCGAGGCCGTCGATCAGCTTCGCGCCATACTTGTTGCGCAAATCCTCCAGCGTGCGCGCCGGCATGGCCGGGGCGGCCGGGGCCTGGCCGTCCCGCACTTCCTTGAACAGGGCCGCATCGACGTTGCGGGCAACCAGTGTGACCTTGCTGGTGCCAAGCCCCATCAGCGTGCTCACCGCGGACCCGGCGGGCACGGTGGCGAGATCGACGGTGCCGGTGAGCGTCGTGCCGGCTGACGGCGCAAAATTCGCCGCATCGGCGAGGCCCGGCTCCCTGCCGAGGAAGGCTGCGTCCGCTGCACGTGGCTTCCTGTCCGCGTTGGCCGCCGGGACAAAAGAAACAATCACGTCTGCGAACGGAAAACCTCTCGCAGCGGTATTGGCCAGGTCGGGCAGATAGTCGCCAAGGCGCAAGCTGCGATGCACCAGCAGCAGATTGACCGGGCCGTTGGCAAGCGGTGCATAGCGGATCACGCGAGTGGCAACGCCATTCAGCGACGCTTCTCCCAACAGCACGGCGTTCGGCTGCTTGGCGTTCCCGCTACGCACCTTCACCGTTACGTCGTTGAGGCCTTCGGGCAGCGACACTCCGGTCGGGGCGAGTTCGGCCAGGCGCACTTCATCCGGCGCCCGTTGTGGTTCCGGCTTCTGCGAGGATGCGCTGATGGCCGCTGCGGGCCCCGCGCCACGCGTTGCGCCGATGACCCACGAGAGGCTGTTGACACCGAAGGGGCGCCCATCCGGCTCGGCGCTGATCGCCGTCAGGCGCCCCGGCAGCACGGTCCATACCCCGGATTGCGGGTCACGTGCATGCAGGGTACCGCCGCCCCGGGCGGCATCGCGCTGGCGATTGACCAGCAGTACGGTGCCGTTGGCGCTGACTGCGACATCTGCAGCAGCAGGCGCGGTGGCGTCGGCAATCCATTGGTTGTTCGCAAACACGAACAGGAACCCCTGCGCATCGAGCGCCCAGGGCCGGCCGGCATTGTCCACGGCGATGCGCTCGATGCGGCCGGGCACCAGCGTCCAGGCCGCATTGGCCGCCGCGGTGTTCGCTGCCAGTGTGGCCGGGTCAAACGCTGCATGCATGACGGCGCGGCTGCGGTCAGGTGCCTGGGCATCGGCCAGCCAGATGCGGCCGCCGCCCAGGCCCACGTCGCTGGCACGCATGCCGGTGCTGCGCCACTCGCTTGTTCCATCATTGCGTGCATCGCTGACCACCAGTTCGCCGCTGCGGGTAAGCGCGGCGACGCCGGCGCGGGTCGCATCGATGCGAGCCAGGTCGTTGCGTGAACCGAACGCGGCCCAGCGTGCGGCAGCCTCGTTCCATCGGTAAGCGCGGCCATCGCTGCCGACCATCCAGCGCTGGCCGTCCTCGGCCACTGCCGTGTCCACGCCCCGTGTGCCGAGTTGTATCCAGTCCGGAGCAAACGCGGGGGCGGTCGCATTCGATCCCGCAGGGGGAGCGGCCGGAGCGCCGCTCTGGCCAAGGGTTTGAGCGGGGACAGTCGCAAGGAGGCAGGCGGCGGCAATCGCCGCAATGCTGCCGCATGGGGTTGCGGCACGGCGAATGGTGCGCATCCAGGCACGCATGAGTCGATTCCTTTTACGGTTGCGTTACTGTGCGATGAAGACGCGCTGGCTGGCAGGGAAATTCGCCGCGACCGGCTTGCCTTTGGAGGTGACGGCAACGCGGGTCACGCCGGAGAGGCCAGCGTAAACAAAGGTGCGCTGCGCCGGGTCCCATTTCTTCAGGCGCCCGGAAAGATCGACGATGAACACGCTGCCGTCCTTGCCGACGCCGACGTCCTGCGCCTTGTCGGCGTCGAGCACGTTGCGTTTCTCGTAGCGGTCGGTGGCCTTGACGTATTCATAGACGTCGTTTTCAAAGGTGGTGGCCCAGATCACGTCACGCGTGGCACCTGCCCCAACGCGCGCAAACTTCTGGTCGGCGCGATTGGGGAAAGGGCCGGCCGGATTGAGTGCGGCATTGGCTCCGATGCCAATGAAATTGATCTTGCGCTGCGGAAAAATGGTCAACACCCAGTTATCGAGCGTGATATCCATGTCGAGCACGGTGGTGAGGTCGCGGGTGTTGGCGGTGACTGCGCTGGCACGATCGAGCGATTGCCCGAAATCGAGGCCGCCCTTGTCATAAAAGTCTGCGGTGAGGTTGTTGAACGTGTTGGCGTGATACTCGTTGTTGTAGTAGCGCTCGCAGGCGCGGGTAATGGTGTAGAGCGCCGGTACGGCGGGGGCGCCGGCCAGCGCAGGAGGGGCGTTGCCGCTGGAGAGCGAGCGCGCTGCGATGGCCACCTGTATTTGCACGCGTTTCAGGTAATCCAGGTGGATGAAGCGCCTTTGCGTCGGGCTGTAAATCCAGTTGCGGCCCTGCCAGCCGGTGGTGCGGGTGGCGCACGGGGTGAAGTAGGCGGCATCAAAGCCGGTGACGATGATCTGGTCATCCAGGCCGACGGTGATGTCATTGAGTCCGGCGCCAATGTTGCCGAACGTGCCAGCTGCCGTCGGTACATCCACCGATAGGAAGCTGTAGCCGGTGATGCCGGTGCCGGTGTTCGCCACCCCCTCCGGTTGCGTCACGCCGGCAGTCGATTCGCTCGCGCGCGCCAGCGCGAGATCGCCGCTTTCGTCGCGTTCGAACAGGCGCGCGGCCAGCACGTTGCCGTTTTTCTCGATGATCCAGGGCCGGTCGTTCGGCCCCACCGCCACGCGCGCCACGCT
>CAYUEG010000140.1:0-6823 GCA_964443245.1 uncultured Burkholderiales bacterium
ACGCCTTCGAGGGTGTCCGAGACCGATTGCGGCTGCTCGAAGATCTCCTTCTGCATGTAGTGCTGGTAGGGCCCGAGGTCCACCGCACCGGCGATCGCCTTCACCACCTTTGCCGGGCGATCGACCGGAGAGCCGCTCGCACCAACGATCTTCACGGTATTGCCAGTGATTTCGACGACATCCCCTTCTTCCAGATAGAGGATGTGGTCGGTGGTGCCGGCCAGTGCCAGGGCATCGGAAGCGAGGAAGTTTTCACCCGCCTGCTGGCCGAGGCCCACCACCAGCGGGTTGCCGGCGCGCGCCCCCACGACAGTGTGTGGCTCGCTTTTGGAGACGACCGCGATGGCGTAGGCGCCGGTCAGGCGCTTGACGGTCGCCTGCACCGTGGCAAACAGGTTGCCCGCGAGGTTGTCGGCATGGAGACTGTGGATCAGGTGCGCAATGACTTCGGTGTCCGTCTGGCTCTCGAACACGTAGCCCTTGGCCTTGAGCTCGGTGCGCAATTCTTCATAGTTCTCGATGATGCCGTTGTGCACCAGACCGATTTCCCCGGAGGAGAAGTGTGGGTGCGCATTGCTGGTCACCGGTGCGCCGTGCGTGGCCCAGCGGGTATGGGCGATGCCGGTGGTGCCGGTGAGCTGGTCCTGTGCAACTTGCGCATCGAGGTCTGCCACGCGGCTGACGCTGCGCGCGCGGCGCAAGCCATTCGGCGCATCGACGACGGCGACGCCGCAGGAGTCGTAGCCTCGGTATTCGAGCCGGCGCAAACCCTCCACCAGGATCGGCACGATGTTGCGCTGTGCAACGGCACCGACGATGCCACACATCAGCAATTCCCCGATCGGGCCCGCAAACGGAAGGTACCCGTCAACCTGTTTACTTCACGCATGTTCTTGCCCTTGCAATCCGCAGGTCAGGGACCCGATCCGGGAGCCCTGGGTCCGCAGCTATTTGAACTCGACGATGGCTTCGATCTCGACCGAAAAACCGCGCGGCAGGGAGCCCATGCCGACGGCCGAGCGAGCATGGTGGCCCTTCTCGCCGAACACCTCGACAAACAGGTCGGAGCAACCGTTGATCACCTTGGGCTGGTCCGAAAAATCCGGCACGGCGTTGACCATGCCCAGCACCTTGACCACGCGTGTCACGCGCGAAAGGTCGCCCAGTGCGTGCTTCATCACGCCCAACAGGCCAATGCCGACGGTGCGCGCATCCTGGTAGGCCTCTTCGATCGACAGCTCGCGCCCTACCTTCGGCACCGGTTTGACCGAGGCATCGCGCACCGGCCAGCCCTTGCCGGCCAGGTACAGGAGGTTGCCGGTGATGACGAAAGGCACGTAGTTGCCGCCGGGTGCGGCCGGGGCCTCAAGCGTGATGCCGAGTTGTGCGAGTTTCTGTTCCGGTGTCATGTCAGTCCTTGGTGGGAGATTTCTTCTTCGGCGGTTTCCAGCTGTCCACGGTCAGCTGCTTTGCACGTGTCAGCGTCAACTTGCCGCCGGGTGCTTCCTTGGTGATGGTGGAACCGGCACCGATGTAGGCACCGGCACCGATGGTCACGGGTGCCACCAGGGTGGAGTCGGAGCCGATGAAGGCGCCGTCACCAATGATGGTTTTCGATTTGTTGACACCATCGTAATTGCAGGTGATGGTGCCCGCGCCGATGTTGACGTTGCTGCCGACCTCGGAATCGCCCACATAAGCCAGGTGGTTGGCCTTGGAACCGGCGCCGATGGTCGACTTCTTCACTTCAACGAAATTGCCGATGTGCACATGCTCATCAAGTTGCGCGCCCGGGCGCAAGCGGGCATACGGGCCGATGCGGCAATGGGCGCCGACTTCGGCGTCCTCCAGGTGGCAAAAAGCCTCGATGCGTGTCCCCGCCCTGATGCGCACGTTCTTCAACACACAGTTCGGTCCGATCACGATGTCGTTGCCCAGCACCACATCGCCTTCAAAGACGCAGTTGACGTCGATCGACACATCCTTGCCACAGGAAAGCATGCCGCGAATGTCGATACGCGCCGGGTCTGCGAGGGTGACGCCCGCTTCCAGCAGGGCACTGGCGCGGTTGCGCTGGTGAATGCGCTCCAGTTCGGCCAGTTGCGCCTTGCTGTTCACGCCCAGCACTTCCCAGGCGTGGGGGGCGGTGGCCGAATCGATGCGCACGCCCGCCGCGAGCGCCATCGGCACGATGTCGGTCAGGTAGTACTCGCCCTGTGCGTTCTGGTTGGAGAGGCGGCCAAGCCACTCCTTCAGCTGCCTGGTCGGCACCGCCATGATGCCGCTGTTGATTTCGCGAATCGCCCGCTCGGCTTCGGTGGCATCGCGATGCTCGACGATGCGCACGATGCGCCCTTGCTCGCGCACCATTCGTCCATAGCCGGTGGGATCATCCAGCGCCACCGTGAGAATGGCCATGGAGACCCCGCCTGCATTCTGGCCTGCGCCGCTACGAGCCTTGTCCACCAACGCTTTCAGCGTTTCAACCGAGGTCAGCGGCACATCGCCATAGAGGATCAGGGTGGTATCGGCGGTTTCTGGCCCATCCTCCAGCGCAGGCACGGCCTGCTGCACCGCGTGGCCGGTACCCAGTTGCGGTTCCTGGGTCACCATGCGCAAGTCATGGGCGCCAGCGTGCCCGGTGAGTGCGCTACGTACCGCTTCGCCGCCATGGCCGGTGACCACCACAATCCGCTCCGGATGGAGGGCGCGGGCCGCGTCAACGACGTGCCGGACCAGCGGTTTGCCCCCCAGACCATGCAGCACCTTCGGCAGGGCCGAGTGCATGCGTTTGCCCTGGCCTGCGGCTAAGATGACAACGTTGAGGGACATGAGAGGAAGCGACGAGCCAATGGCTTCAATTCTAGCATCGGGGTTATGGCGCAAAGCGGGCGTGGAGCGGGCTTTCTCCCGCTGCATGCTGGCGCTGGCCGTCCTGCTCGCCACGGGCTGCAGTACCCTCGATTTCACCTATTCGATTGCGCCCACTGCCCTGACCCTGCTGGCAGACAACTACCTGGATCTGGACGGTGATCAGGAAACGCTGGTCAAGGAGCGCATCGTCGTGTTGCGCGAGTGGATGCGCGTCAACGAGGCCGCCGGCTACGCCCGCTTTCTCAATGAAGTGCGGTCACGCGCAGCCGGCAAGGTGACGCTGGAGGATGTGCGATGGCTGACCGAAGAAGGACGGCGGCGCTGGAACCCGCTCGGCGCGCGCGTGGCGTCCGAGATGGCCGACCTGGCCACACGGCTGACGCCGGAAAATCTGGCCGCCCTGCGCCGCAAGCTTGCGCGCAACAACGCCGAATACACCAAGGACACCATCGAGGCGCCACTGGAGCGGCAGCGCGAGAAGCGTTTCGAGCGCGTCAAGGACAACGCCGAACGCTGGTACGGCAGTTTTGATGATGCCCAGCTGGAACGCTTCAAGGCGCTATCGGATGCGCGCACCTTCGATGCCCGCCTGTTCCTGCAGGACCGCATTCGCCGGCAGAACCAGCTTTTGGCCATCCTCACCGGCGTGATGGACAAGTCCATCACGCGCGCGGAGGCGGAGGCACGCCTGACCGTGTTGATCACGCAGTTTGACCGTGGCCGTTCTGCCGAATACCAGGCCGTGGCTGCCGCCTATCTGGCGCAATCCCAGGCGCTGACGATGGAGATCGCCAACCAGGCCACGCCGGCACAACGCGATACGGCGCAGCGTCGCTTCAAACGCTGGGTGGATGATCTGACGGCACTGGCCAACCGCAAGGATCCCTGACCGGAACGACGCACTGAAACCGGTTCCGAAGACGGTCTTTCGCGTCATCGGCATGCCATGGGCATCGGGTAACATTGTTTGCACAAAATTTCGGGGCCGGACCCGGTGGACCAAAAGCAATCCGGCCAAAACACGAAGGAGAGCAACCCATGAAGACGACAATCCTGAAGCTGTTGTTTGCGCTGGGCCTTGCGGCCGGCCTGGCCGCCGAAGCGTCTGCGCAGGCCTGCGGGCACCGCGGCGACCTGGACCCGCAGTATTGCGATGAAAACAAGGATCTGGTGGCCGAGCCGCCCAAAGACCCGTCAAAATTCAAGAACCCCTCCACGCTGGTGTTCACCTACACGCCGGTGGAAGACCCGGCGGTCTACGAGAACATCTTCAAGCCCTTTACCACGCACCTGGCGCAATGCACCGGCAAACGGGTGGTGTTCTATCAGGTGCAGTCGAATGCGGCAGAGATTGAAGCGATGCGCTCGGGCCGTCTGCATGTGGGTGGTTTCTCCACCGGGCCCACCGCGTTTGCCGTCAACATTGCCGGCGCCGTACCCTTCGCGGTCAAGGGAACCGAGAAGGAGTTTCAGGGATACCACCTGTACTTCATCGTCAAGAAAGACAGCCCGTTCCAGAAAATGAGCGACCTGAAGGGCAAGAAAGTGGCGCACACCTCGCCTTCTTCCAACTCCGGCCACATGGCACCCAACGCGCTGTTCCCGAAAGAAGGTCTGGTGCCGGACAAGGATTACAAGATCCTGTTTTCGGGCAAGCATGACCAGTCGATCCTCGGCGTGCGATCGGGGGACTACGACGCGGCACCAGTGGCTTCGGATGTATTCCATCGCATGGCTTCACGCGGGCAGATCAAGGAAGACGAATTCCGCGTGATCTGGAAGAGCGCCAAGTTCCCGACCTCCTCGTTCGCCTATGCGCACGATCTGGAACCCAAGCTGCGCGACCAGATGTTGAAGTGCTTCTACGATTACCGCTTCCCGGCCGAGATGCAGAAGGCCTTTGACGGTGCCGATCGCTTCTTCCCGGTGAGCTACCTCAAGGACTGGGCGATCGTGCGCCAGGTCGCCGAGGCCGGCGGCGAGAAGTTCAACCGTGCCGCCTACGAAAAGGAAACGGCGCGCGAAGCCGCTGCCAAGAAGAAGTAAGCAGAAATAAGCAGAAATAAGCAGGAACAAGCTGTCCGGAAACAGCGAACAAGGTACCGGGGGCGGCCTGCGAGCCGCTCCCACCAAGGGTTCTGGAGGAGTGGTATGCGCAGAATGGCGATCCATGCGCTTCTTGGCGTGGCATGGGTGATGGCTTTTTCGATGAGCAGCGGTCCAGCCCATGCCCAGGAGGCCTGCAAGAACCGCGGCGATCTGGATGCGCAGTACTGTGACGACAACGGCGATCTGGTCGCCGATACGCCGAAAGAAGCCAGGCGCTGGAAAGACCCGGACACCCTCTATTTCTCCAATTCGCCGCTGGATGATCCGGCCGAGTTCCAGAAGCTGACCAAGCCTTTTGCCGACTATCTGGCTACCTGTACCGGCAAGAAGGTGCGCTATTACGACGTGGTGTCATCCGCTGCAGCCATTGAAGCGCTGCGCTCCGGGCGCATGCACATCGGCACCATGTCCACCGGTGATACCGCTTTTGCCGTCAACGTGGCCGGTGGCGTGCCGTTTGCCATCCGCGGCAACGAACGTGGCGGCAAGGGCGAGATTCAGGGTTATCAGCTGTGGATGATCGTCAAGGCATCGAGCCCGTTCAAGACCCTGGCGGACTTGAAGGGCAAGAAAGTGGCGCACACCACACCCTCATCCAATTCCGGCAACATGGCGCCGCGTGCCCTGTTTCCGCCGGAGGGGCTGGCGCCCGACAAGGATTACAAGGTGCTCTATTCCGGCAAGCACGACAACTCGATCCTTGGTGTGGCTTCGGGCGACTACGACGCCGCGCCGATCGCGCACGACATTCTGGTGCGGCTGGCCGAGCGAGGCGCGGTGAAGATGGCGGACTTTCGCGTGATCTGGAAGTCGCCGTTCTTCCCTCCCGGGGGCCTGTTGATGGCGCATGACCTGGCGCCGGCCCTGCAACAGAAGATTCGCGACTGCACCTCGGCTTTCAAGTATCCGCCCGAGATGATCAAGGGCTTTCAGGGCGCGGACCGCTGGGTGCCGGTCAGCTACAAGGAGCACTGGGAAATCGTGCGCAAGGTGGCAGCCGCTTCCGGCGAAACCTTCAACCGCAATGCCTACGAGAAAGAGAAGCAGCGCGCCGAGCAGGCCCGGGCAGCCGCCGCCACCAAAGCACCGGAGCCCAGGAAGCCATGAGCACGTCCCTCCTGATCAAGAACCTGTCGAAAGCGTATGTGCCCGGCAAGCCGGTCTTGCGCGACATCTCCCTTACCTTTGAAGGCAGTGACATCACCGCCATCATCGGGCCTTCGGGCACCGGCAAATCGACCCTGATCCGCTGCATCAACCGGCTGGTGGAGCCTTCGGCCGGCGAGATCGTGTTCGAGGGTCGCGACATGGTCAAACTCTCGGGCAACGAATTACGCTCCGCCCGCAGCCGCATCGGCATGGTGTTCCAGGAATACAACCTGGTCGAGCGCCTTACCGTGATGGAGAACCTGCTCACCGGGTGCCTGGGCAAGACATCGGCGTGGAAGGCCTTCTGGCGAAGTTTTGACGCCGCAGACATCCAGCGTGCCTGGGAAACGCTGGAAATTGTCGGCCTGACCGGCTTTGCCAATGCGCGGGCCGATTCGCTTTCCGGCGGGCAGCGCCAGCGCGTCGGCATTTCGCGCGCGGTGATGCAGCATCCCTCGTTGCTGCTGGCCGATGAGCCGACTTCGTCGCTCGATCCGAAAACCTCGGTGGAAATCATGGAGCTCCTGGCGCGCGTGGCGGCGGCGAAGAACATCCCGGTGATCATCAACATGCACGATGTGGATCTCGCGCGGCGCTTCGCCAAACGCATCATCGGCATGGCCGGCGGGCATGTGGTGTACGACGGTCCGCCCGAGGGCCTCACCGATGACGTGCTCAAGACCATCTACGG
>CAYUEG010000140.1:6923-9067 GCA_964443245.1 uncultured Burkholderiales bacterium
CAAGCCGTTCCAGGCCTCGCCCATGGCCCGCTTCGGCTGGCTGGTGCTGTTTGTGTATCTGGCGTGGGCGATGTCGTCACTCGATTTCAACTGGTCGCGCTTCGTCTACGGCATCGACAACGGTGCCAAATTCATCTCGCGCATGTTCCCGCCCAACTTCGAGCGCTGGGAACTGCTGGTCAAGGGCCTCACGGAATCGCTGCAGATGGCCTTCATTGCCTCGTTTCTGGGCGTGGTGATCTCGCTGCCGCTCGGCCTGCTGGGCGCCCGCAACATGATGCCCGCCGTCATCACCTGGCCGGTGCGGGTGATCGTGATTGCCTGCCGCTCGTTCCACCCGGTGATCGTGGCGATCATTTGCGTCAAGGCCGTTGGCTTCGGCGCGCTGGCCGGCATCATCGCGCTGACAGTGGCCTCGGTGGGCTTCGTCGGCAAGCTCTTCACCGAAGCCATCGAGGAAATCTCGATGAAGCAGATTGAAGCCGTGCGCGCCACCGGCGCTTCCTTCATGAATGTGGTGATCTTCGGCGTCATGCCGCAGGTGATGTTCCGCTTCATCGGCTTCTCGGCTTACGAGACGGACGCCAACCTGCGCAATTCCACCATGGTCGGCATCGTCGGTGCCGGCGGTATTGGCGGCACCCTGTTCGCGGCATTCCAGCGCTTCGATTACGACTTCGTGCTGGCTATCGTGCTCTCGATCATCGGCCTCATCATGATCGGGGAGCTGATGCAGATCTGGGTCAAGAAAGTGTTCCGGCAATGAGCGCCGCTGCACCAGCGTCCGCTTCGCCGATGGTGTGGCAACGCTTCACGCTGGCGGAGAAGCTCGCGCGCTTCTCGATCTACTTCGCCATCGTATTTGCAGTGGCGTGGTCGGTGCATTCGGTGGAAGTCATTGTCGAGTTCATCTGGGATGCCCATGTGCAGATTGCCGACATGGGCAGCCGCATGTGGCCGGTGGCGTGGGACCACTACCCCAAGGGCGTACACGGGGCCCTGATCGAAACCCTCAACATCGCCGCCGTTTCCACTCTGCTCGGCGTGATGATGGGTGTGCCGGTCGGCTTCCTCGCAGCGCGCAACGCCACGCCTTACCCCTTCGTCAACTATTGCGCCAGGTTCATCCTGGTCTCGACGCGCTCGATCAACACGCTGTTGTGGGCACTGTTCTTCGTCGCCGTGTTCGGGCCCGGTGCTCTCGCCGGCACGCTGGCGATCGCGTTTCACTCGATCGGCTTCATCGGCAAGCTGTTCTCCGAAGCGGTG
Source organism: uncultured Burkholderiales bacterium (assembly GCA_964443245.1). Lineage (GTDB taxonomy): Bacteria > Pseudomonadota > Gammaproteobacteria > Burkholderiales > JAEUOS01 > CANJDH01. Next base: position 8,193 of record CAYUEG010000140.1, read on the forward strand.
GAAGACACGCACAAGGGTTCGCTCGAGGCGCTCACCGCAGCAGGCGCTTCCAAGCTCGCGCTGATCCAGTACGGCTACTGGCCGCAGGTCAAACCGACGTTCTGGGCCATCGCCCTGTTCCGTTGGGACATCAACGTGCGTGAATCGGCCGTGCTGGGGCTGGTGGGAGCCGGCGGCATCGGCATGGCACTGGATACCGCGATCAATCTTTTCCAGTGGGACCGCGTGTCCCTGATCCTGGTGACTATTTTTGCCGTGGTGATCGTGGCCGAAGTCGTTGTCACCGAAGTGCGCAAGCGCATCATCTAGCCGCCGACGCGGGGAGCAAGCAATGAAACCTGAAGCCAAAGACCTGCTGGGCGCGTGGCATCTGGTGAGCTGGTCGCTGGTGTATGCCGACGGTCGTCCGCCGGAGTTTCCGCTGGGCGAAGATGCGGCCGGCATCATCATGTACACGCCCGATGGCCACGTCAGCGCCACCCTGATGAAAAAGCAGCGTCCTGCCGCAGCCCCTGCATCGGATGCCGAAAAGGCGACCGCCTATACCGAAAGCTTCGCCTACGCCGGGCGTTACGAAGTGCGGGAAGGCGCGGTGTATCACTCGATCAAGGTGGCGACCAACCCGGCGCTGATCAGCATCACCTCAACCCGTTACATTGAACTGGCGGGCGATCGCTTGATTCTTTCCGGCCCCGATTTCGCTGCCGGCAGCCCGCGCACGCAGCGCATCGAGTGGCGGCGTCAGTCCTGAATGAAAGCGGGCCACTCGAAAGTGGCCCGCAAGGGTGTTGCTGTCGGTAGTACTTAATGGTTGTCCCGCGGCACCCCAAACGTCGCGTGAATCTTCTGATACTTCACAGCGGGCTTGAGCACCA
>CAYUEG010000141.1:0-8729 GCA_964443245.1 uncultured Burkholderiales bacterium
GCCATCAGCAAGCGTGCCAGCTCTTCAGGCGCACTGATCATGGCGTCGTGCCCGGTGTCGATGGTCACATACTTCCATCCCGGATCGGCCTTCACGCGATCCTTGGTGCCGTTGAAGTCCGAGTAGAACGGCTTGACGCAATCGATGTAGGTGCGCGGCAGCACCTTGATGCCACGGCCGGCGACAAAGTTGGGCATGCGCATGGTAGACAGATAGCAGCCGTAGGGATGCGGGCGCAGACGCCGAGCTACCCAGGCAATGTCGGCCGGATCGGTCAGGCCGAATGCGGCTGCTTCCGGGCAGGGAATCGTCAGGCCGCCGGAATCCCGGGCGGCCTTGTTGCGCGCGGCAATCTGCTCGGGCTTGTTGGAGGAGAACCAGCCGTCTCCATCGTTGGGGACGGAACCATCCAGGTAAATCAGGCGTGCAATGCGGCCGGAACCGTCGAGCCGATCTGCCGCCCAGGTGACGATCGGGCAGCCGTAGGAGTGCCCCACCAGCACCACGTTGGTGAGTTCGTAAGTTTCCAGGTAGTTGACGACGTCTTCGACGTGCGTCTCGAGCGTGATCTGCTTGCTGGCCAAGTGAGCATGTTCGCCCATGCCCGCCAATGTCGGCGTGTGGACCTCGTGGCCGGCGGCGCGCAGGATCGGCGCCACGCGTGACCAGCACCAGCCACCGTGCCAGGCGCCGTGAATCAGGACGTAGGTACTCATGCAGGGTTCTCCTCAAGAAAATGGCTGACAGTGGCTTCCACCAACGGTTCCAGGCCAGGTTGCAAACAGTCGATGCGGGTCAGGTGGGACATGCTGCGCAGCCAGGTGATCTGGCGCTTGGCGAGCTGGCGTGTGGCGGCGATGCCCTTGTCGCGCAAGGTGTGCATATTGATGGTGCCATCCAGATACTCCCACGCCTGACGATAACCGACGCAGCGCATCGATGGCAGGTCGGCATGCAGTGCCGGATGTGCAGCGCGCAGGGCGCGGACTTCCTCGATCAGGCCGGCGGCGAGCATGGCACTGAACCGTTGCGCGATGCGCTGGTGCAGGACGGCGCGGTCCGAAGGTTCAAGGGCAATCGTGTGCAGGTCGAACGGCAGCGGGACAGGCGCGGCCGCCTGGCGTTTCAGCAAGGCTGACATGGGCTGACCGGTGACGCGAAAGATCTCCAGGGCTCGACCAATGCGTTGCGAATCGGCCGGCTGCAAACGCCGGGCCGTCGCCGGGTCGATGGCGGCCAGTTCACGATGCAGGGCGGGCCAGCCGCGTTCCGCCGCATCGGCCTCGATTTCTGCCCGGACCGCCGGATCAGCGCTGGGCAGGTCATCGAGACCGTCGCGCAGGGCCTTGAAGTAGAGCATGGTCCCGCCGGCCAGGATCGGCAGTTTGCCGCGCGCATGAATGGCGGCAATCGCTGCCAGTGCGTCGGTGCGGAAGAACGCTGCCGAATAGCTCTGCGTGGGTTCGATGATGTCGATCAGGTGGTGCGGGATGCCCTGACGCTCCTGCAGCGCAGGCTTGGCGGTGCCGATGTCCATGCCGCGATACACCAGCGCCGAATCGATGCTGACAACTTCGCCGTGAAAGCGTTGGGCCAGCGCGATGGCCAGGCCGGTCTTGCCGGTGGCGGTAGGGCCCAGCAGGGCGATGGCGCGTGGTCGGCCGGCGGTCACGGAGTGGCGCAGCCTGGCTTATGCCTTGACAGCATGCACGAGGTAATTGACATCGGTGTTCTGCGCCAGCCAGTAACGCCCGGTAAGCGGGTTGTAATGCATCCCCATCAGGCCTTGCGTGGTGAGGCCGGATTCGCGCGCGAAGCGGGCCAGTTCCGAAGGCTTGATGAACTTCATGTAGTCATGCGTGCCGCGCGGCAGGAGGTTGAGGATGTATTCGGCGCCGATGATTGCAAAGAGGTAGGACTTCGGGTTGCGGTTGAGGGTGGAGAAGAACACGTGGCCCCCGGGTTTGACCAGCGTTGCGCAGGCGCGCACGATCGATGCCGGTACCGGAACATGTTCCAGCATTTCCATGCAGGTGATCACATCGAAACCGGCTGGTTCGCGCGCGGCCAGGTCTTCGGCACTGATGCATTCGTAATCGACTTTGGCGCCCGATTCGAGCTTGTGCAGGTTGGCCACCTTGAGGGATTTTTCGGCCAGGTCGATGCCGGTGACAGTGGCGCCTTTGGCCGCCATCGCCTCGGCCAGAATGCCGCCGCCGCAACCGACATCGAGCACGCGTTTTCCTGCGAGGGGGACGATGCCGTCAATCCAGCCCAAGCGCAGCGGATTGATCTCGTGCAGGGGCCGGAATTCGGAAGTGGGGTCCCACCATTTGGCTGCCAAGGCGGAAAATTTGGCCAGTTCGGCCGGGTCGGCGTTCGCAGCGCTGCTGGCAGGATCAGGTTTGGCGGTAGCCATGTGTGACGTCCATGTGGTGTGCGGGGAGTGCGGCGCGGGACCTACTTGCGTGCCACGCAATCCAGATAGGCGACGCCATCGGGCGGCGTGCCGTTGCGTTGGGCGTTGAAAACGGTCTCACCCAGGCATTCGAGCACATCGTGCGCCGCTTCGTGCAGCGAGCCGTGCTTGCGTGCCAGGCGCTCGTAATGGGCCCGGATGCCGGGTGGCTGGTCGATCGAGACTTGTTCGGTGACGGAAAGGTGCAAGGAGAGATGCAGGAAGGGGTTGGTTTCACCAAACTCGGGCAGGTAGTCCTTGCCGCGGTACTGGTCCGGCGCAGCCAGCAGCGGGTGGTATTCCGGATGCTCCAGGATCCAGTCGAGCGCCTGGGTTTCCAGCGGCGTCATCACTTGCTTGTCTTCATGCTTTTTCCAGACGCCAAAAAAGAAATCGCGCACTTCGTCGCGTGAGGGATTGAACATGGTCAGCGTTTTTTGGCGGCGGGTTTTGCGGGTTGCTTCTTTGCAACCGTACGGGCTGGCTTTTTCGTGGCCGACTGCTTCTTGGGGATGGCAGGCTTGTGCGCCAGCGGGTCGGGCGTCTTGCCCTTGAACTCGCACAAGTCCGAAATCAGACAGTTCGGGCAGTCCGGCTTCTGCGCCTTGCAGGTGTAACGGCCATGCAGGATCAGCCAGTGGTGCGCGTGCATCATGAATTCTTCCGGCACGAACTTGATGAGCTTGCGCTCGACTTCCTCCACTGTCTTGCCGGGGGCGATGCCGGTGCGGTTGGCAACGCGAAAATTATGCGTATCGACCGCGATGGTCGGTTGGCCAAACGCAATGTTGAGCACCACGTTGGCGGTCTTGCGGCCGACACCCGGCAGCGCTTCGAGCGCCTCGCGATCGCCGGGCACATCTCCGCCGTGCTTCTCAAGCAGGATGCGGCAGGTGGCGATGACGTTCTTTGCCTTGGCCTTGTACAGGCCGATGGTGGCGATATACGGCATCAGGCCTGCCTCGCCGAGTGCAAGAATTGCGGCCGGCGTATTGGCCACGGGGTAGAGCTTGCGCGTGGCAGCATTGACGCCCTTGTCGGTGGCTTGCGCTGACAGGATCACGGCCACCAGCAACTCGAAGGTCGAGGTGTACTCGAGATCGCTTTTCGGATGCGGGGCGGCCGCGCGCCAGCGCCGGAAGATTTCCTGGCGTTTTTGCGGGTTCATGGGGTGTCCTTGCCTTGTTTTGCCGCCAGGCGGGCACGACGCGCATCGGCTTCCCGCATCTGGCGCCTGACGTCCTCCGAGACCGGTTCCAGGTTCTTCGCCTGGGTGGCTTCGCGTTGCTGGCGGGCACGCTCGATCGCGGCGGCGATGATCGCCTTCTTTTTCTTCTCTGCCTCACTCGGTTCGGGTGCCGTTGCGATGTGACCGGCACCGCTGCTGGCGCTGCTGCTTGTGTTGCTCTTGGCCGCCAGGCGCGCTTCCTTCTCGCGTAGCTCCTGCGCGAGTCGCGCATTGCGTGCCTCGTAGCGCTGCCGCGCCAGGGCGGCATCGGCTTCATCCCATTGGTGCGCAGGCCGGTTGCTCACAGCGGCCGGGACCATGCTGATGCAATCGACCGGGCAGGGCGCAATGCACAGCTCACACCCGGTGCACCAGTTGTCCAGTACGGTATGCATCAATTTGGCGGCACCGACGATGGCGTCCACCGGGCAGGCCTGAATGCACAGTGTGCAGCCGATGCACAGAGATTCATCAATGACCGCCACTTCGAGCGGCTTTTCGATGCCGTTGGCCGGATTGAGCGGTTTGGGCAGGGTCTGCAACAGATCGGCCAGCTTGACGATGCCAGCCGCGCCTCCGGGGGGACACTGGTTGATGTCGGCCTCGCCCCTGGCGATCGCTTCCGCGTAAGGCTTGCAACCCGGATAGCCGCAGCGCGTGCACTGCGTCTGCGGCAGCACGTCGTTGATACGCTCGGCCAGCGTGGCTGCCGGGGCAGATGCGGCAAGGTGAGCGGTGGGGAGCGTAGGCATGATGATGGGTGCTGCCCGGGCGACACCCGCGAGGCTTCACGCGAAGGGCGCCATGGCGATTCAGGCTAGAATTATCGCATTGTGCAACGCACAATTCGCTCTTGCCGTGTGCTCAGGCCGGCTGTATCTGCAACTGACTGCCTGTCCACGCGAAAACGCACCTTGAGGATTTGCCATGCAGTCTAACGATGCTGCCACCCCTGCCGCCAAGAAGTCGCGCGTGGTCAAGCGCGACCCGGAGCGCACCCGCGCCAGGATCCTCGATGCCGCCACCGATGAATTCACCAAGCACGGCCTGGGTGGCGCGCGGGTGGACCGGATTGCCAAGCGCGCGGGAACCAATGAGCGCATGCTCTATTACTACTTCATCTCCAAGGACCAGCTGTTCCTCACGGTGCTGGAGAACGTCTACATCAAGCTGGCCGAGGCCGAGCGCGCCCTCGAACTCGGGCACCTTGATCCGGTGGATGCGATCACCAAGCTGGTGCAGTTCATCTGGAACTACTACATCGCACACCCCGAATTCATCAGCCTCATCAACAGTGAAAACCTGCACGAAGCCAAGTATCTGCGCAAGTCGCGCAAGCTGGCGCAACTGGTGTCTCCGGTGCAGGACAACATTCGCGAAATCGTGCAGCGCGGCCAGGAAGCCGGCGTATTCCGCGGCGGCATCGATCCGGCCGAGGTCTACATCACGCTGGTGGCGCTCAACTACTACTACCTGTCGAACCGCCACACACTCTCCACCGTGCTGGCGCGCGACCTGATGAGCCCGGTGGCGCGCGAAAGCCACCTGAAGCACGCCGTCGAGGTGGTGCTGAGCTACCTGCTCAAGCAGAAGTAGGGTCGGGGCTCAACCGCGCGAGGCGATTTGCGCCGCGCGTACGCCGGCATGGTTGGCTTCTTCAAACAGCGACATGCCCGACAGATCGGAGTGGGCAAACACCAGTGAACCCTTGAGCGATGCCAGCGCAGCGCGTTCCGGCGCGCCGAGAAAGCCGGGCGCGACCTGAGGCATCGCGTGCCCCCAGCGCCACAGCTCGATCTTCTCGATGCTGTGCGCAATGCGCGGATGCGGCCGGCGCAGGTCTGCCAGCACGGCCTTGAGCCAGTCTTCCCAGGGCGTATCGAACAGCCGCTGGCGTGCCAGCTTCGGGGCATCGCCGCTGTGGGGCCAGTAGTAGGTGAGCACGGTCGGGCCGGGCCTGGTCCGGATCGTCTGATGCGTCGCCACCACATAACCCAAGGCATTGCTGCCGTAGATCACGTTGTCCCAGGCCAACCCGACCGCGCTGGCATCGCGCGGCGGTTCCTTCAAATGCAGGTTGGCCACCAGCCAGGGGATGTAGTCCATCCCTGCGACAGCAGGACGAAAAGCCGGCGGCGGGTTGTCCCACACCCTGGCCAGCACAAAGGCCGGCGCCGCCCACAGCACGCGCCTGGCCCGGTAGCGCACCGTACGGTTCTGGTCGGCATGAAAGATGTCGATCTCGGTGTGGCCGCGTTCAGTATGCACGCGGCAGCACAGGGCGTTTTGTGCAAACGGCGCGGAAACCCGCTCTGAGAGCCATTCTCCCATGCGGCGCGTGAGGTAGCCATTGCCCTCCGGCCAGGTCAGCACCTGATGCTGGTCGGCATCGCGAGCGTTGCCGTCGCGGGAAGCGAAGTAGTGCATGCCGGCCCAGGCCGAGGTGTCGCGTGACAGGCTGCCGTAGTCATCGCGGCAGGCATAGTCGACGTACCAGTGCAGCACCGGCGAATCAAAGCCTTGCGCCACCAGCCAGCGGCGCATGTCGGTTGCGTCCAGCGACGTGTTGCGCAGGTCCCGGCTGGAATCGAGCGATGGAATCGCAAACGCCTTGGCGCCATACAAGTCGCGCCGACGCTTGAAGGTCTCGACGATGTCTTCGAAGCGGCGGTACTGGTCCAGATCCTTCTGTTGCACGCCGGCCCTGGGCAGCAGGCCTTCCTGCCACAACCCATTGCGATAGAGGCGATCCTGCGGCTGATGCACCAGCGCGGTTTCGTCGTACACCGGTGTGGCATCACCGATGCCGCTCTTGAGCACGCCCAGATCAGCCAGGAGTTGGCGCACATGCACGGCTTCACGCGGCGGCAGGGGCAGGTAATGGGCGCCCCAGGGGTAGGGGGTCACCGTGCTCTTGCCGGAGCGCGCATTGCCGCCGAGCACGCTCTCGAGCTCAAACAGCTTGAAGGTCTTGATGCCTTGTCGGGCCAGATGCCATGCTGCCGAGAGCCCGGCGACACCGCCGCCGATGATGGCGATGTCGAGCGTGCGCTCCTCCGAGGGTGCCGGCAGATCCCCGGCGCGCAGGCGATGGCCCAGGGTCAGGTTGGGGCCCAGCACTTCGCCCCTGAATACCGGTTCGGCATCTTCCACCGAACAGCTGGCTACCAGAGGGGCGCCCAGGGCGCCGAGCGAGGAGAGGAAATGGCGTCGGTCCATGTCGGCAATTGGTTCAGCGCATCACGCGCCGCCATTCCTCTTCAAAGTAGCGCACCAGTATCTGGTTATTGACACGGTTGACCTCGGCGGGCACGCGCGCCATGTCGGGCGCAAACTCGAACATGCCCTTGAGTGATTGCGCATCGAACGAGCGGGGTGCCACCGTAAAGCGCTCGGGCGGAGAAAACGTGCCGCGCCCGGCAATGATGTAACCCCATTCACCGAACGACGGCACGTAGGCGTGGTAAGGCGCGGTCTTGAAACCGGCGTCCTCCAGGGTGGTGACAATGCACCAGAACGATTTGCGCGCGTAGTAGGGCGAGGTGGCCTGAACCACCGCCAGCCCGGTGGCGGAGAGGTGCTTCTCGAGCAGGCGGTAAAACGCCGCAGAGTAAAGCTTGCCCAGCGCAAAGTTGGAGGGGTCGGGAAAGTCGATCAGGATCAAGTCAAACATGTCCGGGTTCTGCTCCAGCCACACCAGCGCATCCTGATTGAGCACTTTCACCTTGGGTGAGGTCAGGGCGCCATCGTTGAGTGCCTTCAGCATCGGTGCGGTAGCGAAGAGTCGGGTCATCTTGGCATCCAGATCGACCAGCGTGATCGATTCGACGTGTGGGTAGCGCAATACCTCGCGCGCGGCCAGGCCGTCGCCGCCGCCCAGGATCAGCACCCGTTTGGCGCCCGGCAATGCCGCCAGCGCCGGATGCACAAGCGCATCGTGATAGCGGTATTCGTCGCGCGAGGAAAACTGCAGGTTGCCATTGAGGTGCAGGCGAATGTCGTCACGCCAGCGCGTCACCACGATGCGCTGATAGGGCGAGGAGTCGGCATAGATGATCTGGTCGGCGTAGATGCCTTCCTCGGCCAGGCTGGTGAGCTTGTCGGCGAAGACGAAACCGCCAGCCAGGAGCAGCAGCGCCAGCGCGCCCTGGGTACGCAGGAAGCCGGCGCCGCGCAGCGGGTCGGCTGCCTCCGGGGTGGCATGCCGGGCAAACAGCTTCATGGCCCACAGGGCCACCAGCACGTTGAAGATGCCGAACATCAGGCTGGTGCGCATCAGGCCCAGGTGGGGCGCCAGCAGCAGGGGGAACATGACCGATACCGCCAGTGCGCCGAGGTAGTCGAAGGTCAAGACCTGCGAGACGACTTCCTTGAACGCCAGTTCGCGTTTCAGGATGCGCATGATCAGCGGAATCTCCAGCCCGACCAGTGTGCCGGTGATGAACACCAGCCCGTAGAGGACGAGCCGAAACGGTCCGGATGTCAGGTGGGCAAATACCAGAAACAGGATGACGGCGGAGAAGCCGCCGATGACCCCCACCAGGATTTCGATCTGGACGAAGCGGATCGCCAGGCCCCGTTCGATGTAGCGCGAGAGCCACGATCCCACGCCCATGGCAAACAGATAGGTGCCGATGACGGTGGAGAACTGGGTGACTGAATCTCCCAGCACATAGCTTGAGAGCGCCGCAGCGATCAGCTCATAGGCGAGCCCGCAGGAGGCGACGACAAAGACCGAAAACAGAAGGGCGTGGCGCAATGCGGGTTCAGTGCAGGAAGATGGCAGGCGTGGGTCTCAGTGCATGGGCGTCAGTAGGCAGGCGCCCGTGTGTGGCACTCAATGGATGGCTGCGGCGACGATGATGGCGATCCCCAGACACATGGCGGCGACGATGGTGGCCAGCGCCTGGTTGCGCTTTTCCACGATTTCCTTCCATAGATCGTAGGGGGTGATCTTGTCGATGATCACGAACGAGACCCAGAACACGATCACGCCGATGAGCGAGAACACCAGCGAATTGACGATGAACTGCGGGTTGATGA
>CAYUEG010000142.1:0-8549 GCA_964443245.1 uncultured Burkholderiales bacterium
ATTCCCCCGGATCGCGCATGCCACGCCCTCCGGTGAACACAATCTGCAGGTTGGGAGCGATATAGCGCCGTGCGGTGTCCGGATCCGGCACCATCAGCGCCGTCAGAAACGTATCAACAATGGCGACAGGTTCCATGTCAATGAGGTTGTGAGTCTAGCCAGCCGGAAGCTTAATGCACTTGCACGAAATGGTCCGACTGCAGGCAGGGCAGTGGCCAATCACTTCTTAGCGTGTCAGCCGAGGTAACGGCGGAATGCGCCACAACGGTCAGACAGGCAGTGGATCAAGCGCCTGATTACCTGGCTCAGGGGATGGTTCCCGCAGGAAGTGATGAAGCGTAGGCCGCGACATCCCGGGCCTGCGCCAGCCAAATCTTGTCACGCCGGGCAGCCATGTGCATGACGGCGCGACGCAGATGCGTGAGCCGAAAAGCGTGCCCCACGAGATAGGGGTGCAAGGACAAGTTGAATGTCAGTGGCTCCAGCTCAGACTGGCGCAACGTTTCATCGAACTGATCAATCAGCATGTCGCCCCACAACGCCGGCGCCACTTTGGCACCATGCAATGCGGTGATGTCGTTGGTAGGCCGGGCATAAGGCAGTGCAAGCAGCGGCCCGGCGCGCGTGGCAAGCCAAACCGGCTGCTCATCCATCGCCCAATCCATCACATACGAGTATCCGGCTTCCTTCAACAAGTCTGGCGTCACATGGGATTCATTGACCCAGGGCCCCATCCAGCCGGAGGGGGCCTGGCCCTCTTCTTGGCGGATGCGCGCCGTGACTTCCGCAATCATCGTGCGCTCCTTGGTTTCGTCCATTTCAGCCTGGCGCTCCGCATTGGTTCGCCCATGCCCAACCACCTCCGCTCCACGCTCCCGCAAAGCCAAGGCAATCTGCGGGCACTCGTCGTAGATAGCTGTATTGAGATTCACCGTCAAAGGAAACTGAAACTCGTCAAACAGGTCGAGCAAGCGCCAGATCCCGACCCGGTTTCCCCAATCGCGCCAGGTGAAGTTGGGAATATCCGGCTCCGGCTGTCGTGGGTTCAGTTCCGGGCTCATCCCCTCAGCGAACGGAAACACTTCGACGTTCAGCACCACATACACTGCCAAGCCCTTGCCCTCTGGCCAACGATATTTTGGCCGCGCCGAAATTGGCGAGAATGCGTAGCGCCCGTGCTGGCGCAGCCGGGCTTGGCTCACACGCGCACCCGCATCACCGCTGTCGCAACCCCACCACCTTCGGGTGCCTGATGTGCGGAATCGGCCGACACAAAAAACCGCAAGTGCCCGAGCAAACTTCCAAGCACACCGGATGCGGCAGCGCGAATGTGTGACTCAGGCGCCCAGCCGCTGGTGTACACAGTGGTGCGGGAACCACGTACGTCGCCCGTCTCCGGCACCATGGTCTTGACCAGCAGCGCTTCAATGCGTTCGCCATCGGTAAGGTCGCCCGTGGCGCCAAGGCTGAAGCCGTGGCGCAGCAGCAGGCGCTTGATGCTGCCCTGATCGAGAATGTCGGTGGTGTGAGTTGTGTCGATGACCAGATCGCCGCCAGCACCGGGCTTGTTGCCCATGGCGATCACCTCAACGCGGTCAATCTCGGCACCGGTGATGGCCTGGACACGGTGGGTATACATCGAGAGATCAGTGACGATGGATTCATTGGTGACGCGCGCTCGGTCAACTTCCCCCAGCGCAACACCGCCGCCTAAGGCCGATATGCCGCGGCCACGGTGCATCTGGGTACGATGAGGAGTGGCCTGGGGATGGCGCGCCGCCAATAGCGGCGTTTTGATGAACAGCAGCTTGACCTCTTCTGGCGCCAGCCCGGCATCGGCCATCGCGGCGCGTGCGGTCTGCGCCGCGCGATCCACCATCAGCGGCGTCCCCATCTCGGCGATCGGCGCCACTTCGCTGCGTGCCAGCCCCAGTGCAAGGCGGGGCGGACCACCGGCAACTGGCGCATCATCAAATTGGGCAAAGGCAAAGCCTTTCGGCGAACCTACTCCTTCGCTACCGATGGCGAGCATGGAAACTGCCCGCTCCTCCGGCAAGCCCAACGACGCAAATAGTTGCGCCAGCTTGAGCTTGAGCAGGTCACGCGAAAAATCATTGGGAGCGTGGTGCCCTTCGGTTTTCGCCATGACTGCAACGCGTTTCAGACGTGCGAGGTCAAGACTTTTAAGCCAGGCTTCCAGGGCAGAAACATCGCCGGCGCCGGCCATGTCAAAGCAATGTACGCGGGCGCTCATGGCTGCTGCTCCCCCATGCCAGATGTGTCGATGAAATGTGATGTCAAGAAAGGGCTCCTAGGTAAGGATCGGATCAGGCAGCTTGCGGCAGGGCGGCGAGGTCGGCAGGCAACTCGTGATGCTCGCCGTAGAGAAATTTGCCCATGAATTCATCAGCCCCGTCGAGGAATAGTGCGCGGGTCACACCGCTGATGATGCGCGGCGCGGTGTATTTGACATTGCTGTTGGAGGCCGATGAGGGACCCATTGAGAGCGTGGCCCCGCGCGTGATGGTGAAAACGCGAGACAGCCACGGCGCGGTGCCGGTCTCGCGCTCGGTAAACTGACAGAATCGACCCAAGTAGGGAAATGCACCCAGACGGGAGTCTTCCAACCCAGCGGGGGGCGCATAGCGATCGCGCCAGTAAGCACATTCTTTGGCGATAGCCGCAAACTCAGGCCGCATCGCAAGATCTACAGCCACGCCCGTAGCGGCGAAAACGAAATCGAATCGCTCAATGCCGCTGGGGGTAGTCACCTCCACTTGACCGCCCGCTTCACGCACCTTGAGCCACGGTGTCGCCGGTGCGAGCCGAAAGCCGGCGTGGGCGACCGCGCGATCGTACGTGGGCTTGGGTGGCGGCTGACCAATGCTGTATAGGCGCTGCATGTAGGCCCACTTATGGGCATCCGGCAATTCCGGATAATGCGCAAGGAAGCCGGAGAACTCCATCCATCTGCGTGGATTGGTAAGCGGCAGCGCATCACGCCGAAAACAAAGAACTGCCTCAGCCGCTCCTGCCTCAAGTGCAGCAGTGGCAGTGTCAAACGAGGAGGCGCCGGCACCGAGCAGGCCGACCCGCTTGCCTGCCAGGCGGGAGAAATCGAATGGCCAGTCGTTGGTGTGGGCATAGAGGGTAGGCGGCAGGTGATCGGCGATGAACGCCGGTACCGTATGGCCACCCGAGCCTTCGGCGCCACTGGCAAATACGACGGTCCGGGCCAGCACCTCTTCTTCACCAGATGGACTGCGCAAGGTGAGACGAAAATGCGGCGAATGCGCATCCGGGGGCAAGACCCTGACTACCTCGCATTGATTGCGTACCGCCACTCCAGTGACTTCTCGGTACCAGTTCAGGTAAGCCTGCCAGTCCGCCCGCCCGATGCGGAACAGCGCGTCCCACCCTGCACGCCCGTGCTGCGCTTCATACCAGGCGCGAAAACTCAGTGCGGCGTTGCCAAGTTCATGCCCAGCCAGATCCTTGGGAGTGCGCAGCATGTGCATGCGGGCAAAGGTAAGCCAGGGCCCCTCCAGACCCTGGGGATTCCGGTCAAACACCATCACCCCGCCCACGCATTCCCTCTGCAAGCCGTGTGCAATGGTCAGGCCGAACTGCCCGCCGCCGATGATCGCGCAATTGAGCACGCCGGTAGGCGGCTCGCTCCACGGCTTGGCAGGATAGGCAATGTACTCATAATCAGCTTGAAGGCGCTGCCGCAATGCATCAAGGCCTTCCGCTGGTGTGAAAGGTCGTTCGGACATACCGGTATCCATGGTCATTTGTGAAAAAAGAAGCTAGTTGATGGACGCATGCATGAGGTCATTGCCCGCGCAGTCGAGCAACCCTGTAAGCAGCTGCGAGGTGTCACCACGGCGCCAAATCAGGGCCAGCTCGACCCCCTCCGCACCTTCGAGCGAACGGTAAACCACGTCACGCACCTCCAGGTTGGCAAGCTCTGCTGAAACAATGGCGATTCCCAGACCGGCCCCCACCATTCCAACCATGGTTGGCATATGCGTCGCCTCGTGGGCAATCTGGGGAGTCACCCCCGCGCGGCTCATCAGGCCCATGAGTTGGGTGTAGAAACCCGGGCCGCGGCGTCGTTCAAGCATGATCAGAGGCTCATTCGCGAGCAGCTTCAGGGGCACGGTGCGGCGTTTCGCCAATGCGTGTCGGGCCGGCAGCGCCACCACGAATGGCAGCCGCGCAATAGTGCGGGAGGAGATGCCTGGCTCGCCTGCGGCCGGACGCGAGAGGCCGACGTCGATTCGACGTTCGCGCAAGGATTCAAGCTGTGCGTCTGTCAGCATTTCCCTTAGGTGCAACGTCACACCTGGATTGCGGGAACGAAAGCGCTCGATCAGTGTGTTCAAGACGCCATAGGCACTCGACCCGGTGAAGCCCACCGCCAGCGTGCCACTTTCACCATTGGCGGCGCTGCGGGCCGCGACTGGCGCCTCCGCCGCCTGCTGCAGAATTTGCTGGGCGCGTATCTCGAAGGCGCGGCCACCATCCGTGAGGTCCACCCCACGGGAACGCCGGACAAATAGCGGGCAACCGACTTCCTTCTCGAGCTCCCTGAGTGCTTGGCTCAGAGAGGGTTGCGCCACTTGCAGGCGCGCCGCTGCGCGGGTCAGATTGCCCGCTGCGGCAATCGCCGTGAAGTAGCGCAGATGGCGCAGCTCCATGCTCAAGCCTCATCCAATGCAATCGTAGACAGAAGCCAATCTGCCATGCCGGGCGCCGCGCCACTGCTGCGCAGCACAGTTTGCGCAAGCGCGAGATCCTTGGTGATCCAGCCAAATTGATTTCCGAACGGCAGATCACGCTCGGCGAGCGCCGTTGCATGCTGATCCATCTGGGCGGAGTGGGCGGAGCCCGCCGCGAGCGCGCCGAAAAGCGAGCCAACATCAAGCCCACAGTGGCGAGCCAACCGTGCTGCTTCATGCAGGCCGCGAACCGTACCGGCGATGGCCAACTGGTTGGCCAGCTTGGCAGCCTGTCCGCTGCCGGCAGCACCAAACACCGTCATCTGCCGACAGTAGGCACGCAATACCTGTTGGGCGCGTTGGCAGTCATGCTCACTGCCACCCTGCATGGCCAGCAGGGTTCCGGCACGTGCGCCACCGACACCACCCGATAGGGGGCTATCGACAAAGCCAACCCCACGCTCTGCCAGCGCCCGCGCGGCGCGGCGCGCAAATTCCGGTGAAGTGGTGGTATGGTCAATCACCAAACCACCTTGCCCAATGGTCGCCACGATGCCCTGCGGCCCGAAATACAGGCCCTCTGCAGCCGCCTCATCAGTCACGCAGGTGATCCAGATCGCCGCTTCGGAGATGTCGACAACGGGCGAGACGCACTCGCGCAGGTGGGCCGCTACGGCCTCGGCGCGCGGATCAACCACGGCAAGCCGATGCCCAGCAGCATGCAGACGCGCTGCCAGTGGCGCGCCTAGCGCACCGAGGCCAAAGAAAGCAATGGCAGGCAGCATCATCCGAGCTCGCTGGCAGCGGTCTGCTCCGGCAGATACACCAGCTTGAACACATCGGGGCGCCCATAGTGGCCATTGGTGTCGATCACCGATTTGGAAATCTTGATCATCTTGGCCGGGCAGTCGGCGTAGACAATGGTATCGCCGTATACCGGCCCGACCAGGGGAATGCCAGCCGGGGCAACCACCATGCTGCCGCCGCGCGCGTACTCGATGTTGAGGGAATCGCGCATCGGAAAATCGGCGGGTATGTCCTGTGGATCGATGTACCCCACCGCGCAAATGACAAATGCGCCCGACTCGTTGGCGTGCGCCCGACAGGAGGCATAGCCGATGAAATGGCTGCCGTCCGGGTCTTCGACCTGCAGTTTCGGCCCGCTCCATACATTGAACGCACCCGGGTAGACCGCGATGTGAAAGTCTTCGCCCTGCTCGATCATGCGCGCGCGCGCCAGCGTCATCACATGCTCACCGCAGATCAGGCCCCCGATGCGGCCAATCCAGGTGGCATGAGAGTAGAGGTCGGCACCATCGCCCTGCCCCCAAAATGCCGCTTCCACGAAGGTGGGCATGAGTTTGCGATGTTTGCCGATGATCTGGCCATCGCTACCGATGTACAGCAGCGTGTTGAAAATGGTGTGCGAACCGGTCTTGTCGTCAAGTTCGTTGCAACCCATCACCACGATGACCTGATGATTGGCCGCTGCTTCGCACAGCCGTGCCGACTGCGCACTGGGGATCACCAGCGCATTGTCAAAGAAGCGCTCGCGTACCGCCATCCACGGATCGGCCTGGCTGTTCCAGCCTTCATCCCAATACGGGTAACCCGCCAGCCAGGTTTCACTGAACACCACCAGTTGTGCCCCGCCGGCCGCGGCCTCGGCAATCTTGGCGCAAGCTTTTTCGATCGAGCGTTCCAGCTCGAGAAACACCGGTGCGGTCTGCACGATGGCCACGCGCACCACGTCGCGCCCGTTGAGCACCTTGTCGCGCGCGCTCATGCCGCCACTACCTGCTCAGTGCCAAGGCTCAACGCCGTCTCCAGTGCGGCGTTACTACCGACCCAGCCAAAGAAACGCTCCACGTTCCACAGCGTGGCCTCGCGCAAGAACGCAGGCCCGGCATGGTGTGTGGCATCTTCGAGCAGCAGGCAAAAGAATTCGTGGTGATAGGCATCGCGCAAGGTACTTTCCACGCACACGTTCGTTGCGACACCCGCGAACAGCAGATTGCGCATGCGCCGCGCGCGCAGATATTGGTCCAGACTGGTACCCGCAAAGGCGCTATAGCGGGATTTGGGAATCACCGGCTCACTCGGCAGTGGCGCCAGTTCGTCAACGATGGCGTAATCCCAGGTGCCCTCCGTAATGAGCTTGTAGGCCAGTTCGGGCCGCTGGTGCATCAGGACTTGGGCTTCCGATTTGTGCCATACCGGGGCGCTGGGGCCGCCCACACACAAATGCCGCGCATCAAAGCCACTCTGGATGAAGATCACCTGAATGCCTCCGGCACGCGCAGTGGCAACAGCCCGCGCCACGGCGGCGATGGTCTTGGGCGCGTGGTCAAGGTCATAACCCACTTGGTCGAAATAGCCACCGGCTTTCAAAAAACCGTTCTGCATATCGACAACGACCAGCGCCGTTTCGGCCGCTTGCCAGCGCACAGCGGTGGGTCTGGCGGCGATGGTGAACTCGCCTGCGTGGTCCGGGGTATTCATGGTCATGCTCCTTGTGCGGTTGCTGCGGGCCCGCTCACTGGAGCCTCTTGCATGGAAACTGGTGCCACAGACGGGCTGGCCAATACCCGGTCCAGCACCCAGTTGGCGAGTGCATGTACGATCTTTTCTTTGGGAGCGAAGCGGCCGGGGCGCGTCAGCGGCGAGCGCAAGCCCTGTTGCTGGATTACGGTAATGTCGTTGTCTTCCTTGACCACCATATCCTGGCGCTTGTAATAGTTCTCTGCCAGCTGCTCGAAATCATCGCGCGCCATGCGCGACCTGGGAAACAGTGAGGTGTGGATGATGCGAGTCTTCTCCGGCCCCAGCGGCAGACACTGGAAGGTCCACATGGTGTCAATCGTGAGCGCGAACATGGTCATCGGATAAATCAGCATGAAGCGGCTGCCACGCGCCGACTCGCCAGCAAGCGTCTCGAGTGGCGGGAAGCCGGCGTCGCCTGGCAACAACGCCAGGGTGCCGTCATGTTTCTCGAAGATCGCCCGGTACTGGCCGCTGCCGGTCGGGTCCTCCGGCGTATTGACGGCCTTGTGCGCGCTGATGGTCGCGCGGTGCACGGTGGGGATGTGATATCCCTCCATGTAGTTCTCCACCCAGGTTTTCCAGTTGCAATCGATATCGTGGACGCGCACCCGGGTGACCGCCATGTCGTCGAACCGGTACATGGCGAGTCGTTCGGGCAATTCGCCGAGCCAGTCAGTTAGCGGTGGCGCAGATCCGTCGAGATTGACAAAAACGAAACTTCCCCACAATTCGGATCGCACCTCCACCAGGCCATAGGAAGCCGGGTCAAAATTGCGCGTCTCCTCCATGCCGGCATAGCCCTTGAGCTGCCCATCGAGGGCGTAGGTCCACGAGTGATAGGGGCAGACAAACGCACGGCAATTGCCTTCGCCCGATACCAGGCGGGCGCCGCGATGCCGGCAAGCATTGGCGTAAACGCGCACCTGCTGGTTCAAGTCACGGATCACTACCAAATTCGCGCCGGCATAGTCGAAGGTGAAGTAGTCCCCGCGTTTCGGGATTCGGTCGGCGCGGCCAGCCATCAGCCAGCTAGGAGCAAACACGGTCTGCAGTTCGCGCTGCAAAAATCGTGGATCGGTGTAGCAATCAGCCGGCAAGCCTTCGGCATCAAGCAAGGGCTTGCGCACGTTGGCGTAGCGCGCCGGATCAAAGAGATCGAGGGATGAGGAGTACATGATGTGTAGCGTGGGGCTTCTCTAAACGGAGCGAAATGACGAAATGCGCTGGAATCAGATCAATGGCTCACCGTCTACTCATTTGAACCACTTGGATTCCAGCTTG
>CAYUEG010000143.1:0-8543 GCA_964443245.1 uncultured Burkholderiales bacterium
CTGACGATCGCCAACGCGCTGTCGCATGACCTGTACTACAAGATGATTGATCCGAACGCATCCACCGCCAGGCGGGTGACGATCTCCAAGATCCTGCTGCTGGTGGTGGCGCTGGCAGCGGCGGCGGTGGCGGCGCAGAAACCGGCGGACATCCTGTTCCTGGTGTCGGCGGCATTTTCGATTGCTGCGGCAGGGTTCTTCCCGGCGCTGGTGCTTGGTATCTTCTGGAAGCGTGCCAGTTCGATCGGCGCGGTGCTGGGCATGGCCGCAGGCGTTGGCGTCACGATGTACTACATGGTGATGACCCAGCCCTGGCTGCGCGGCGTATTCGGGGTGACTTCGCCGGTTGCCGACAACATCTGGTGGGGTATCCAGCCGATTTCGGCCGGCATCTTTGGTGTGCCGCTCGGCTTCGCGGTGATCATCATCGTCAGCTTGTTTACCCCGGCGCCCGATGAGAAGACCCAGGAACTGATCGAGCACGTGCGTTACCCGCAGCTTGCAGGTGATACGCTGGTAACGCAGAACGACTGATTCGATTTAAGGAGGAGGGGCCGGAGGCAACTTCGGCTCAGCCATTGCCCCGCACGCCGCAAGGCGTGCGGGGTTTTTTCTTTGGGTGTGTCGGAAGTGCGCGACGCGATGCTAAAATTGCGATAATCCGGAGAGATGGATGAGCGGTTTAAGTCGCACGCCTGGAAAGCGTGTGTAGGTTAATAGCCTACCGCGGGTTCGAATCCCGCTCTCTCCGCCAACGACTCAGACAAAACGCCCCGTGAGGGGCGTTTTTCATGACGGGCCGCCCGGAAACCCCGAAAGCGATAGTCGAAAAAAAGCCCCGCGATGCGGGGCTGTGCTGATGCGACTGCGGGATCAAAGCGAGACGAAGTCGATGCCGGAGTAGCTGAGTACCCCGGTCTTGGGGTCCTTGCGCAAGGTCACTTTGACGGCGGCATCGTTGGCATTGCCGTTCTCCGAATCGAACGTGCGCTTGTTGAAGGTCCAGATGACGTCGCCGGAGGAAAGGGATTCCACCGCGTCCGGCTTGCCGGCAAACGATTCGATGCCTTCGGCCGTTTGGTCGACCACTTTGCCCTGGAAGACGCTGCGTGAGTAGCCGTATTCGTTCGAACAGCCGGTGGTGAGCAGGGTGGCTGCCAGAATGACGCCACAGGTGAGTCGAGTCATGGTTCCGAGCATGGATACACCTCCTGATGAGATAGCGCGAATTTAAGCAGGCATAGCTTACAAAAGCCTTAAGCCCGTCATGGCCTTTGCCATGCCAGAGGGGCGGTTCAGCGCAGTCCGAAGAAGTTGCGAATACGCCCGAGCAGCTCGGCGGAGCGGCTGGCGTGGTCGTGCAGTGAGGTAGCGTCATGCCCGGCAACTGCGGCCTGCAATGCCCCTTGGCGTGAAGCCATGATGCGCGAGAGGTGTTCGGCGATTTCGGGCCGCGAGTGGAGCACGCTTTCGAATGCCGTCTTGTCGAGCCGATAGCACTCGACGTTGCTGCGCGCCACCACGGTGGCGCTACGCGGGGCACCGGTCAGCAAGCCCGCCTCGCCGAAAAAGCTCCCGGTTCCGAGGGTGTTGATGAAGCGCCGCTCGCTGCCGGCATTGTCGATGACAATGTCCGCCTCTCCTGCCGTCAGGATGTACAGCCAATGCGCCACATTGCCCTGTCGGGTAATGATTTCGCCTTGTGCGAACGGGGAGTAGGTCAGTCTTTCGGCGATGGTGCGCATTTCCTGTGCCGTAAGCTGCGCAAACAGATCCACAGGCTTGAGGGCTGTGAGCCGCCGTTCGATTTCGCGTTCGTGCACCGCGCGGCGGTGCTCTTCGGTCTGCTCGGTCAGGTGCAGGCCGTACTCGCGCATGGCCAGGCGCCAGCCGGCGCGCTGCAGGGCGGTGAAGAGATGGATGCGCACGGCGCTGTCGGTTGCGTCGTCGTGGCGCAGGTCAGTGAGCCAGTAGCGCAGGTCATACAAACCGTAGCCGTCTTCGAAGTTGAGCAAAACACAATTGGGTGCAGGGGTGCGTGCCGTGTGTTCGATCTCCGATTCGCGCACGGCCTGCTCCACCGCGGGAATCACGCGGGTGGGCGGGACAGAAAGGTCGATCGCAAAGCGTACGTGGCGGCGCCACTGCATCGGCTCGCCCAGCCTGCGGCCCAGCACGGTGAACCGACCCTTCATCAACGCGCTGTTCGGTACCACGATGGTTTCCCAATCGCGGGTTTCGATCGAGGTGGATCGCCAGCGAATGTCGACAACACGGCCGACGGCGTCATCAATGCGAATCCAGTCGCCCAACTGAATCGAGCTGTCCATCTGGATCGCGATGCCGCCGAGAATGTTGCCGAGCGTATCTTGCATGGCGAAGGCCAGCACCGCTGTCATTACCGCCGTGCTCGCCAGGATGCTGCTGGGGTCAAGGCCGGTGGCCCGCAGCCGGGTGATGATCCAGACAAAGTAGGCCAGGATGATGAGGAGGTCTTCGGCAATACGGGGCGTCGCGACTCCCGCGAGCGGCAGAAGGGCGCGGAAGATCAGCATGCCCGACAGCCGGATCAGGGCCACCCCGGAAATCAGGAAGGCAACGTTGTAGAGGGTCGCCGCGCCTGCCGCCAGGCCTGCGCCATGCAGTACGCCCGCGGCGAGTTGGGCCAGCACGCAGCCAGCGTAGATGAGGAAGGTATTGGCGACCGACCCGCGGCTTTCGCCGCCACGATGCCAGAGCACCATCAGGCAGACGGCCGCCCAGGCGAGCAACCATGGGCTGCCCGGATGCCAGCCGTAGGCAAAGACCGTCGCTGCGTTCATCGGCACTCCTTGGCTTGATTCGCGACCCGGGTGCCCATTGTGCTACTCCTTACATTCCCGGATAGTTCGGACCGCCGCTACCCTCGGGCACCACCCAGTTGATGTTCTGGGTCGGATCCTTGATATCGCAGGTCTTGCAGTGCACGCAGTTTTGCGCATTGATCTGCAGGCGATCGGTGTTGTCGTCGTTCTTGACGTACTCGTAGACCCCGGCGGGGCAATAGCGCGATTCGGGGCCGGCATAGCGCGCGAGGTTGATCGCCACCGGTACCTTGTCATCCTTGAGGGTCAGATGGATCGGCTGGTTCTCCTCGTGATTCGTATTCGAGATGAACACCGAGGAAAGGCGGTCGAAGGTGATCTTGCCATCCGGTTTCGGGTACGCAATCGGCTCGAACTGCGCGGCCGGTTTCAGGCACTCGTGGTCGGCGTGCTGGTGGTGCAGCGTCCAGGGCACATTGCCGCCCAACAATTTCTGCTCCAAACCGACCATCAGGGTGCCGGTATAAAGGCCCTTGGACATCCATTGCTTGAAGTTGCGGGCCCGGTTGAGCTCGGCGTACAACCAGCTTGACCGGAAGGCATCGGGATAAGCGGCCAGTTCGTCGTGCGCGCGCCCTGCCGCGATGGCCTCGAAAGCAGCCTCGGCCGCCAGCATCCCGGTCTTGAGTGCCGCGTGGCTACCCTTGATGCGGGAGGCATTGAGGAATCCGGCATCGTCGCCGACCAGCGCACCACCGGGAAAGACCAGTTTGGGCAGGGACAGCAAGCCACCGGCGGTAATCGCGCGCGCGCCATACGCAATCCGCTTGCCGCCTTCGAAGTAAGTGCGGATGAGCGGGTTGAGCTTGTAACGCTGGAATTCCTCGTAGGGGCTGAGATACGGGTTTTCATACGCCAGCCCCACCACGAAGCCGACTGCGACCTGGTTGTTCTCAAGGTGGTACAGAAACGAGCCGCCATAGGTACTGGTGTCAAGGGGCCAGCCTGCGGTGTGGACGACCAGGCCGGGCACATGCTTGGCGGGGTCGATTTCCCACAGTTCCTTCAGGCCGATGCCGTACACCTGCGGATCGACGCCGTCGCGCAGCTGGTAGCGTTCCATCAGCTGCTTGCCCAGATGGCCGCGGCAACCTTCGGCAAACACCGTGTATTTGGCCACCAGCTCCATGCCTTCCTGGAAGGCATCGGTGGGGTTGCCGTCACGGCCAACGCCCATGTTTCCGGTGGCCACGCCCCGCACCGCTCCTGATTCGCTGAACAGCACCTCGGCACCGGCAAATCCCGGATAGATCTCGACTCCGAGTTCTTCGGCCTTCTGACCCAGCCAGCGGCAGACGTTGCCGAGGGAGACGATGTAATTGCCGTGGTTCTGGAAATTGGCCGGCAGGGCGAAGTTGGGCACCTTGAAGCCGCCTGATTCGGAGAGGAACAGGAACCGGTCCTCGGTGACGGCCTGGTTGAGCGGTGCGCCATCGGCCTGCCAGCTCGGCCACAGTTCGTTCAGGGCCACAGGATCCATCACGGCGCCGGAAAGAATGTGGGCGCCAATCTCCGAACCCTTCTCGATCAGACAAACGTTGATCTCGCTGCCCTTCTCGACGGCCAGTTGCTTCAGACGGATGGCTGCAGCCAATCCTGCCGGTCCGCCACCAACAATCAGTACGTCATATTCCATTACTTCGCGGGTCATGTGCGCGTCTCTCTGTGTGTTGTGCTTTCCGTTGGCGGATGTCTCGAAGCGGACATTCCAGCGTGATTGTCTTTCTGGCGGTTAGAGGAAGCAATCAAAATTCCGTGCTCGCCATTCACCGCTGACCGGTCTTGACCTTGCCCAGTACGTCCGGAAATTCGCGCGGTGCACAGCGCCAGTATTGCTTGGGCGCGTTGACGGCTGCGCCAAGTGCGGCCGCAGCATGCCAGGGCCAGCGCGGGTTGTAGAGCATCGCGCGCGCCAGCGCGACCATGTCGGATTGGCCAGATGCGACGATCTTCTCGGCCTGGTGCGGGTCGGTAATCAGGCCGACCGCAATGATCGGAAGCCCCGGCACGGCGCGACGGATCGCTTCGGCGAACGGCACCTGGTATCCTGGGCCGAGCGTGATTTTCTGCAGTGCAGGTGCGACACCGCCTGAAGAACAGTCAAGCCAGTCGCACCCGCGCGCATGGAGTTCCTTTGCCAGCGTGATGGACTGCGCCACGTCCCAGCCTCCTTCGACCCAGTCCGAGGCGGAGATCCGCACGCCGAGGGGCTTGTGCGCTGGCCATACGGCGCGCACTGCGTCAAACGTTTCCAGGGTCATGCGCATCCGGTTGGCGAGGCTGCCCCCATAGGCATCGGTGCGTTGATTGGCGATCGGGGAAAGGAAGGAATGCAGCAGGTAGCCATGGGCGCCATGCAATTCAAGGGCGTCAATGCCCAACTGGTCGGCACGCTCTGCGGTTGCGGCGAACTGCCGGATGACTTCCTGTATGTCTGCGGTGGTCATTTCCCTGACCGGAGCCTCGCCGGGCAGGTGCGAAAGGGCGGAGGGGCCGGCCGGCAGCCACCCGTCGGGCTCGCTTGCGGGAATCAGCTGGCCACCATTCCACGGTTCGCGGCTGGAGGCTTTGCGGCCAGCATGGCCGATCTGCATGGCGATCGGCATCGACGAATGCTGACGGACGGCCTGCAACACATGTGCCAGGGCGGCCTGGTTGTCGTCGGAATAAAGTCCCAGGCAGCCAGGCGTGATTCGCCCCTCCGCGCACACAGCTGTGGCTTCGATCACCAGCATGCCCGCACCGGAAATGGCCAGCTGGCCCAGATGGATCAGGTGCCAGTGCTGCGCGTTACCGTCCACAGCCGAGTACTGACACATGGGGGAGATGATGATGCGGTTGGCCAGTTCGAGCTGGCCCAGACGGATCGGGGAAAAAAGGGCGGATGACAATTCGGCGGCAATCAGAAGAAGGTCACGGGAACAGCGGGGCCAAGGGGGCCGAGCCAGGAAAAGCCGCAGCGGCGCGGCGTGAAGGCGGTAGCTGAATCTGCTCAACAGCCGACCGGTGGCGGAATTGTACCGGCTTGGATTGCCATTACACTTGGCATCTTTACCACCTTCCTTGATGAACCTTGATGGCCTACGAAATCGACCTTTCCGGCAAGACCGCCCTCGTGACCGGGGCTTCCAGCGGCCTCGGCGCCCGCTTTGCGAAGGTGCTGGCGTCAGCCGGCGCCACCGTTGCGCTGGCGGCACGGCGAGTTGAGCGTCTCAAGGAAATGCGCGCTGAAATTGACGCCGAGGGCGGCGAAGCCCACGTCTACCAGCTTGATGTGACCGATGTGTCCAGCATTCGTGCCTGCGTGGCACGGGTCGAGGGAGATCTCAAGAAAATCGACATCCTGGTGAACAACTCGGGCGTGTCGGCAACCTCCCGCATCACCGATACCAGTGAGGATGACTACGATTACGTGATGAACACGAACGCCAAGGGCGCGTTTTTCGTCGCGCAGCAGGTGGCCAAAGTGATGATTGCGCAGAAGACGCCGGGGCGCATCATCAACATTGCTTCCGTGGCCGGCATGAAAGTGTTGTCCCAGTTGTCTGTGTATTGCATGTCCAAGGCGGCAGCCATCCACATGACACGCGCCATGGCGCTCGAATGGGGCAGGTACGGCATCAACGTCAACGCCATCTGCCCCGGTTATATCGAGACCGAAATCAATGCTGCCCATTTTCAGAGTGAAGCAGGGCAGAAACTCATCAACATGCTGCCGCGGCGGCGGGTCGGCAAGCCGGAGGATCTGGATGGGCTGCTGATGCTGCTGGCGTCGGATGCATCGGGTTTCGTCAATGGTGCGGCCATTGCGGCCGATGACGGACTGGCGGCAGGCTGACAAGACACTGACGATTCCGGTCCGGGTACGCAAGGTACCTGGGCAATTGGAGTGCGTGGCGGGCACAAAAAAGGGGCGGTCGGGTCCCTTTTTTGTTGCCTTGTCAAGAGGCGCGCGCGAGATTAATTGATTGTTTTTTAGGCAGAAATGCATATAATTTCAGGTTTTGCCGCGCAGCAACATGGCGCGACGATGCTGCCGCAATCTGGTTGCATCTCAACCTGAGCAAACTACCGACCTGTTCACTGCAGCCGAGCGACGATGAGTGAAGCGTTGCGAAAAGACTCGAGGAAAGAGTCAAGGCCAGAAGGCACTAAATTGGTGCATTCCGAGCGCATGGCGATTCGGTGGGGCGACATGGATGCGATGCTCCACGTGAACAACACGGTGTATTTCCGCTATATGGAGCAGGCGCGCATCAGTTGGATTGATACCTGGGGCGATTCTTCAGGAGCGGGTTCCGAAGAGGGCCCGGTGATCGCGACGGCTTCCTGCCAGTTTCGTCGGCCGCTCAAATATCCCGGGGATATCGAGATCAGTGTGTTTGCCGGCCGAATGGGCCGTTCCAGTTTGCCGACGTACTACGAAATCCGGCGAACTGACGATCCTGAAACGGTGTATGCCACCGGCGATGCATTGTTTGTGTGGATCAACAACGGCACCGGCAAGCCGGTGGCGTTTCCGGAGCACTTGCGGAAGCAGATGATGTGAACGGCAACCTAGATGAAAGCCCCGGCTGTATTGCGGTGTGAATATGAGAGCCACTGAACCTTTGCGAAACCCCGACCCAGCAATGATCGATTCGACCACCAACCCGATTCTTTGGGAGCCCAGCCAGGCCGCTTTGGAAAAAGCGAACCTGACGCAGTTTGCAAGGGTGGCAATCAAGCGCTGGAAGCTCAAGATCAACACCTACCCCGATTTTTATCGCTGGTCGGTGGCGCAGCCGGAGCAGTTCTGGCTGTCGGTCTGGGAGCAGCTCGGTGTGATCGGCGTGCCTGCCGAGTTCCACAAGAAGAATCGCCAACCGGTCGGTTTCAAGGCCGGGGTGCTGGTCGATGGCGACAAGATGCCGGGGGCACGCTGGTTTCCGGGCATGCGCCTGAACTACGCCCAGAACCTGCTCAAGAAGCACGACAGTTCCGAGGCCATGATTTTCTGGGGCGAGGACAAGGTCAAGCGCAAGGTAACCTGGGCCGAACTGAACAATCAGGTGTCCCGTTGTGCGCAAGGCCTGAAGGCGGCTGGGGTGCGTCAGGGCGACCGTGTTGCTGCCTACATGCCCAACATGCCCGAGACGGTGATTGCCATGCTGGCCACCGCAAGTCTGGGTGCCGTGTGGACGTCTTGCTCCCCGGATTTTGGTGTGCAGGGTGTGCTGGATCGATTCGGCCAGGTCGAGCCCAAAGTGCTCTTTGCCCCGGATGGCTATTATTTCAACGGCAAAACCGTTGATCTGATCGACAAGGTGTCGGAGATTGTCAGCCGCCTGCCTTCAGTACGTGAGGCGGTGGTTGTCCCGTACGTATCGGCTTCACCGAACGTTGATGGCGTGCCGCGCGCACTCACATGGCCCGAGTTCACCGCGCCTTACAAGGCGCTGCCGGTGGAGTACAACCAGCTGCCCTTCGATCACCCGCTTTGCATCCTCTACTCCTCCGGCACCACTGGGGTCCCGAAGTGCATCGTGCACAGTGCCGGCGGCATTTTGCTCAAGCACATGGAGGAACATCAGCTCCAGTGTGACGTCCGACCCGGTGATCGCCTCTTTTACTCCACCACGTGTGGCTGGATGATGTGGAACTGGCTGGTCTCGGGCCTCGCCTCTGGCGCCACCCTGA
>CAYUEG010000144.1:0-8448 GCA_964443245.1 uncultured Burkholderiales bacterium
GAACACGATGCGCTCATAGGCATCGTCGGCGATGATCCAGATGCCCAGCTTGCGGCAATGGTCGAGAATGACGCGCTGCTCGTCGCGTGTCAGGGTCCAGCCGGTCGGATTGTTGGGGGAGTTGATCACGACGACGCGCGTCTCCGGCGTCAGCGCGTCGAGCAGCTTTTGCAGATCGAGCGTCCAGCCCCGACGCGCATCGAAATCCAGAGCGACGGTGTGCGCATCCGCCGAGAGAATGCGCGGCCCTTCGACCAGATTGGGCCAGACCGGTGTCACCACCACCACGCGGTCACCCGGGCTGATCAGCGACTGAAAACTCATGGTCAGCGCGCCCATGCCGGAATTGGTAACGCAGATGTTGTCCACACCGAATGAGCCGTGCAATTCACCATGCAGCCGCGTCGTGTAATCAGCCAGGGCCTGGCGCAGTTCGGGAATGCCGTAGCTGTGCGAGTAGAACGTTTCACCCGCCTGGATGGAGGCGATGGCCGCGTCGCGGATGAATTGCGGCGTCACCTCGTCGGGCTCGCCAAACCAGAACGGCAGCACCCCCTGGCGCCCCATGCCGGCATTGGCCACCTCACGGATCTTGGATTGACGCAACGCACGCGCGCCAGCGCGTGCCTCGGGGAGAAATGCAGCGGGCACGAAGTTTTGCGGCACAATGTCGGGATTGTTGTTTTTCATGACCGACATTCTAGAAGATGCTGGCTGCAGGGCAGGAAATCGAGATCAAGCTGGCCTGTGGCACGCAGCATGCGCAGGCCCTGCGCAAGCATGTGGTGCTGGAGCACCCGGTCGATCATGAACCGTATAGCCGCAAGAAGCTGACCAACGTCTACTTCGATACGCCTGACTACGCCTTGAGGCGCCAGCGCATCGCGTTGCGTTTGCGGCGCATTGATCGGCACTGGGTCCAGACCATGAAGGCTTCGTTCGACGATGCCGAGGGCAAAGGCGACGGCATTTCGATCCGCCGCGAATGGGAGATGCCGGTCGCCGGCCCGTCACTGGAACTGGACAAGCTGTCCGATACACCATTGAAGGCGGCACTCAAGGCCGCGGGCGGTGCCGAAGCGCTGATTCCCCTGTTTCGGGTGGAATTCCTGCGTGATGCCTGGACCGTCAAGCCGTTCCCGCGCTACGCACCGGATTTTGTGGCGGAAGTGGCCTTCGATCGCGGCCGCATCCTTGCCGGCGCCAGAACCGGCCGTATCAGCGAAATCGAGATCGAGCTCAAGGCGGGCCATCTGCGCGAACTGCAGTACCTCGCCCATGTACTGATGCGGGATCTGAAGATCAAGGAAGAGCCGCGCAGCAAGGCCAAGCGCGGCTACGCCCTCCTCAAGGAAATCTAGGGCGCAAAGCGCACGGCCTCAAGCCGTATTGGGCGTCGCGGCGCGCCAGGTCTGCCAGCCCATGGCCGCCAGCACGCTGGAGGCCATGAACAAGCCGGCGGTGAGATACAGCCCCTTGGTGAGATACAAGCCTATGAACAGCAGGTTGGCGGCAATGAAGATCAGCCAGGATTCCAGCACCTTGTGCGCCTGCAGCCATTGTGCAACCAGACTGAGGGCCGTGGCGCCCGCATCCCAGAAAGGCTGATCAGCGCGGGTGAAGGCCGACATGGTGCTGCCGAGCATCACGGCGATGAGCGTTGCCAGACCGAGCCAGGCACTCCACTCGCGCGCCCGCAGCTGCCGCACTGGTGCGGTTGAAACCAGGCGGTTGCGGCCGCCGCGCACCCACAGCCACCAGCCATAGGCTTGCAACACCACATAGATCAGTTGCAGCAGCAGATCCGAATACAGGCGCGCCTCGTGGAACACCAGCACGTAGCACAGCACACAGGCAATGCCGACCGGCCAGCACAGGATGTTCTGGCGGCGCGTGAGCCACAGGTTGGCCAAACCCAGCACAGCGCCGGCGGCTTCAAGCAGGCTCAAGCGCGCATCACGAACGTAGTGGTATCGCTTGTCACCCGCATGGTCTGCCGCACGCCGAACGCATGCACCACGCTAAGCGGCGATGCGCGAGGTGCGCGGCAGATTGGCAGACAGGAACTCCATCTGGTCGGCGAGAATGCGGCGGTTGCGCAGGATCATGTCTTCCCACAGGCTGGGGGTGTACGGCGCGTAGATCAGCGGCATGTTGGCCTCATGCGGCAACCGTGCGCCCTTGCGCTGATTGCAGGGGCGGCAACTGGAAACCACGTTCATCCAGCGATCCTTGCCACCGCGCGAAAGCGGCACAATGTGTTCGCGCTCCAGTTCGTGGGTATGGAAATGCCCTCCACAGTAGCCGCAGATGTTGCGGTCACGGCGAAACAGCTTGTCGTTGGTGAGCAGCGGCACGATGTCAAACGGATTGACCTTGCCAAAGCCGGAGACGCCGATGATGGAATTGACGGTGATTTCGGAGCGGCGCCCCGAGAGGGCGTTGGTGCCACCATGCAGGGTGACGATCGGTTGCCCGACTTCCCAGCTGACTTCGCCAGCGGCGTAGTGCAGCGCGGCTTCTTCGACAGAGAGCCAGGCTTGCGGTATCCCGTTGCCGGCCAGTTTGAGGATATGAATCACCTTCAATCCTTTCGAAAACCGTCAAATAACAGAACTTTTGATCCTGCTCTTGAAGCGTTACCTTAACATTGAATCCGGCTGATTCAAAGCATTTTTTCAGCCTGCGCACCGCAAATGCCCGGCCACCAACGCTCTCGCACAGGCAGCGGGCTGCGAGGCGCTCCCACCAACGGTTCTGGCCAGAGCCCTCGCCCGGACGCCCCGCCGCCCGGCGTGGCGCACAAAGCTTAGTAAAGTAGCGCCTCTCACCTCCTAACGCGCGTACGGCGCGACCGGTTCACCATGGCTTACCAATCCGTTTATCGCCCCGGCCTGTTTGCCGGCCAATCGATTCTGGTCACCGGCGGTGGCTCCGGCATTGGCCGATGCACCGCGCATGAACTTGCTGCCCTGGGGGCGCGGGTGGCCCTGGTCGGCCGCAAGCGCGAGAAGCTCGAGGCGGTGCAGCGCGAAATCACCGAGGCTGTGGGTCACGAGAACGCGGCCACCATCCACCCCTGCGACATCCGCGAGGAGGACGTGGTCAAGGCCACCGTGGCCGAGGTACTTGCAGCGCACGGCCGCATCGACGGCCTGGTCAACAATGCCGGGGGGCAGTTCCCGTCGCCACTCAAAGACATTTCCGGCAAGGGTTGGGATGCGGTCATCCGCAACAACCTGACCGGCTGCTTCCTGATGAGCCGCGAGGTGTACAACCAGTGGATGGCCGCCCACGGCGGTGCCATCGTCAACATGCTGGCCGACATCTGGATGGGCATGCCGGGCATGGGGCACTCGGGTGCCTCGCGTGGCGGCATTCTCAACTTCACCGAAACGGCCGCGATCGAATGGGCACCCGTGCGGGTGAATGCGGTCGCCCCCGGCCTGATCGCCTCCAGCGGGCTGGATACGTACGCCGAACCCTTCCAGAAATCGATCCGCGAACGCTACAAGCAGATTCCTGCGGGCCGCTTCGGCACCGAAAGCGAAGTGGCTGCCGCCATTGTGTTCCTGCTCTGCCCTGCCGCCGGCTTCATTTCCGGCGTGGCGCTGCGCATGGATGGCGCTGTGCCACACGCCAAGCGCATCTGGCCGCATACCGGCAATGGCGGCAAGACAGCGGCGTTCAACGGCTTTCACCTCGCCGCCTTCCCGAAGGTGCTGCAGGACCTGGCCGACCAGTAGCGCTCAGGATCAGCAGTCAACATCCCGCACACCCCACCAAAACACGCCCCCCACCCACATATCGATAGCGGAGACGCCATGCAGTTCACGCAAGAACACGAAGAGATTCAGCGCACCCTGAAGCGCTTCATCGAAAAGGAGATCAACCCCTACGTCGACGAATGGGAAGAGAAGGAAATCTTCCCTGCCCATCAGGTGTTCAAAGGCCTGGGAAATCTGGGCATGCTGGGCCTGACCAAACCCGTCGAATACGGCGGCGCCGGTCTGGATTACTCCTATGGCGTGGTGATGGCCGAGGCCCTTGGCCACATTGACTGCGGCGGCGTACCCATGGCCATTGGCGTACAGACCGACATGGCCACGCCGGCGCTGGCGCGCTTCGGTTCACACGAGTTGAAGGAAGAGTTTCTCAAGCCGGCGATTGCCGGCGACCACGTCGCGTGCATCGGCGTGTCCGAACCTGGTGCCGGCTCCGACGTCGCTTCGATCAAGACCACGGCGCGCAAGGATGGCGATGACTACATCATCAACGGCGGCAAGATGTGGATCACCAACTCGTTGCAGGCCGACTGGATGTGTTTGCTCGCCAATACCTCCGACGGCGCGCCGCACAAGAACAAGACCCTGATCATCCTGCCGATGAAGACCAAGGGCATCACCATCGCCAAGAAGATCCGCAAGATCGGCAACATGTCGTCGGATACCGGCCTGATCCACTTCGACGATGTACGCGTGCCGCAGCGCTATCGCATCGGCGAGGAGGGCATGGGCTTCACCTACCAGATGATGCAGTTTCAGGAAGAGCGCCTGTGGGCGGCGGCGCGCACGACCGGTGGCATGGAACGCATCCTCAAGGAAACCGTGGACTACGTGCGCGAACGCAAGATGTTCGGCCAGACCGTGCTCGATTTCCAGGTGGTGCAGCACAAGCTGGCCGAGGTCAAGACGGAGATCGAAACCCTGCGCGCCCTCACCTATCGCGCGACCGAGCTGTACGTCAAGGGCGAAGACGTGACCGAACTGGCCTCGATGGCCAAGCTGAAAGCCGGACGCACGTCGCGCTTCATTACCGATGCGCTGCTGCAGTACTGGGGCGGCATGGGCTACACCTGGGAGAACCACATTTCGCGTGCCTTCCGTGACGGGCGCTTAGGCTCCATTGGCGGCGGCGCAGATGAAGTGATGCTGGGCATCATTTCAAAACGCATGGGCATCCTCGGTGCCAAGTAAGGTGCCAGCGAGCGAGAATCAAACGGGCGGAACGCCCTCGCCCTATCTGACGGCGGAGCACGAAGCGTTTCGCGACACCATCCGGCGCTTTGTGCGTGAGGAAATCGCGCCCTTCGCCGCAGATTGGGACGAGGCCGAGACGTTTCCTCGCGAGCTGTACAACAAGGCCGCCGCAGTAGGCATTCTCGGTCTGGGCTTTCCGGAGGAATACGGCGGGATCGAAGGCGACGTGTTCTTTCGCATCGTCCTGTCCGAAGAACTTTCCCGCTGCGGTGCCGGCGGCATTTGCGCCAGCCTGATGTCCCACAGCATCGGCGCACCGCCGATCGCCCGTTTTGGCAGTAGCGAGTTGAAGGCGCGCGTGCTGCCCGCGATCCTGGCTGGCGAGAAAATCAGTGCCCTGGCGATTACCGAACCCTCCGGTGGTTCGGATGTGGCGGCACTCAAAACCACGGCGCTCCTTGACGGCAACGAATACGTCGTCAATGGCTCGAAAATGTTCATCACCTCCGGCGTGCGCGCCGACTATTTCTCGGTTGCAGTGCGTACCGGCGGCCCTGGGGCGGCTGGCGTGTCACTACTGCTGATCGAGCGCGATCGCCCGGGCTTTACCCGCACGCCGCTCAAAAAGACCGGCTGGTGGGCTTCTGACACGGCGGCACTGTATTTCGAGAATGTGCGTGTGCCGGCGGCCAACCTGATCGGTGAGGAAGGCAAGGGCTTCAAGGCCATCATGGCCAACTTCAATTCCGAACGTCTCGGCATGGCGGCACAGGCAATCGGTTACGCGCAGGCCGCCTTCGAGGATGCGCTCGAATGGGCGCGCCACCGCGAGACGTTTGGCCAACCGCTGATCGGGCATCAGGTGATTCGGCACAAGCTGGTTGACATGCAGATGCGCATCGAAGCGGCGCGCGCTTACTTGTATGACTGCGCCTGGCACGTCGAGCAGGGGCATCCGGAAAATGCCGGCGATACACCCGTTGCAGCGCGTCTGGCCATGCTGAAGAATTGCGCCACGCAGGCGATGCAGTTTTGTGCCGATCAGGCGGTACAGATCCTTGGCGGAAGCGGATTCATGCGCGGCTCACGCACCGAACGCATCTATCGCGAAGTGAAGGTCATGATGATCGGCGGCGGCGCGGAGGAGATCATGAAGGATCTGGCCGCACGGCAGCAGGGCTGGTGAGGGCAGGCGAATCGCCCTGATTTGATCTTGAGCAAAGTCCTGACGCGGCATGCTGGTTACAATGAACTTCAAGGCAAAGTGCCGGTCTACCCGTTGTGCCCTTGGGCCTTGCGATACCCACATGTGCTTTTGCCGCTTCTGAATCCCACAATAACTTCCGGAGACATTCCATGAAGATTCTTCTCGCCGCCGACGGCAGCAAATTCACCATGCATGCCGTCAACTACCTGATCACCCATTCCGAGCAGTTTCAGAGTGCCGAGGTCACGCTGGTAACGGTGCATTCCCCGATCCCGGGCCGGGCCGCGTCCTATCTCGACCGCGAGACCGTGCAGGGCTATTACCAGGACGAGTGCGAGAAAGCGCTCAATCCGGCGCGCCGCGCCCTGAAGAAAGCCGGCATCGCATTCAAGGACACCTACAAGATTGGCGATCCCGGCGACGAGATTTCCACCCTTGCCACCAAAGGCAAATTCGACATGGTGGTCATGGGCTCTCACGGGCGCGGCCTGTTCGGCAATCTGGTCCTCGGTTCGGTTGCCACCAAGGTGCTGGCCGGTTGCAAGGTGCCGGTGCTCGTGATCCGCTGATTCCCGGCATTCGGTTGAGCGAGACGTTTCCCCAGCCGCCGGTCAAAGCGGCACTTCGGAAGCTGTTTGAAGAGGACATCGTCTTCAACCAGGTCTTGGGCATCCGGATTGTGTCTTACCACCCGGAAAGGCCGCGCGTGCGCTTCGAGATGCGGCCCGAACTGATCGGCCATCCAGTCCACAAGATCCTCCACGGCGGTGTTATCGCCGCCGTGCTGGATGCGATGGCCGGCTTTGCGATCATGCTGGCGATTGCGAAGAAGCGTGAGGCCGAGCCTTACGAGCAGCAGCTGGGTCATTTCCGCCAGATGCGCACTATCGATCTACGGGTTGATTACATCCGGCCCGGACGTGGCGCCCACTTCATCGCATCGGCTCATGTGTTCCGGGTGGGCGGCAAGGTCGCCTCGGTACGGATGGAACTGGAGAACGACACGGGCGAACTGATTGCCGCCGGATCGGCTGCGTTCGCCGTCGGCTGAGGCGGGCTGTCGCATCAGGCTCGGCCGGCTTCGGCGGGGCTGTCTGTCAGTAAATCGTCACCCCGCTGTCCACTGCCATGATGTGGCCGGTCATGGCGCGAGACTCGTCGGAAGCCAGATAAAGCGCCGCATTGGCAATGTCCTCCGGTTCGATCTGACCGAGCAAATGCGATTCGGCCAGCTTGTTCACCGCCGGATTGGCCTGGACCAGCTTCTTGAGCCGCGCCGTCATGGTGGCCGACGGCGCAATCGCATTGACGCGCACACGCTGGGAAGCGAACTCGACGGCCAGTGAACGCGTGAGTGCCGCCACGCCGCCCTTGGCCGCCGTATAGCAGTCGCGGCCCGGCACCCCCATCGACGCCATGTTGGAAGTCATGTTGATCACCGCGCCGCCACCTGACCGGACCAGCGCCGGAATCCCGTGGCGGCAGCCCAGAAAGGTGCCGAAAAGATCAAGCTTGATCACGCGCCAGAATTCATCGATCGGTGCATCCACCACCGTGTTGTCCTGCGGCGTCGAACCGCCGGCATTGTTATGCAGAACATCGAGCCTGCCGAACTTGTCGACGGTGGTGCGGATCGCCGCACGCACACTGTCTTCGTCAGTGACGTCGGTATGGATGGCAATGGCGCCGTGGCCGGCGAGATGGGCCGTCTCCTCGGCGGCCGCGATGGAGATATCTGCCACCACCACCCGCGCCCCTTCCTGCGCAAAGCGGATGGCCGAGGCACGCCCGATTCCTGCTGCCGCCCCCGTGATGAACGCCACCTTGCCTTCGAGTCTTCCCATCTACGCCTCCCAGTGATCGATTGTCGAAAAAAAGCCCCGCCATGCGGGGCTCGGTGAAAACTGCCCGGCGCCAATGCTGCACGATGCCAGGCGAACTGACGCCCGCTTACTTCGGTGCGTCCCGCAGCATGCGCCGCAGGATCTTGCCGACGTTGGTTTTGGGCAGCTCGGTGCGGAACTCGACCATTTTGGGAACCTTGTAACCGGTGAGATGCTGCTTGCAATGCTCGATCACCTGCTCCTTGGTCAAGTTCGGATCTTTTTTGACCACCACCACCTTGACCGCCTCGCCCGATTTCTCATCCGGCACCCCAACCGAGGCGCACTCCAGCACGCCCGGATGCATTGCCACCACACCCTCGATCTCGTTCGGGTAGACATTGAAGCCTGACACCAGAATCATGTCCTTCTTGCGGTC
>CAYUEG010000145.1:0-8206 GCA_964443245.1 uncultured Burkholderiales bacterium
CGGGTCATTACCAGCGGGAACTTCGTCAACACCGTGGAAACCATATCCTCGGCGCGTGCAGCGCAGGGTGTGTTTCCGGTGGCAATCGCCGGCACCAGCAACAGCGCTACGTTGTCGGCTGGCAAGGTCGGCATCACCAAGGCATTTTCCACCTCCCCCATTCTGGTCGGCGGTACGACAACCCTCACCTTCACGCTGACCAATACGTCTGCCACGCCTGTCAGTGGCATCGCATTTACCGATTTGCTGACCAGCTTGCCAATACGGCAGATGACCATGGCCTCCGGCACGGTGGGTGGCACCTGCAGTGGCGTCGTGTCAAATGCTGCAGCAAACAACACCAGCTTTGTCGTGACGGCTGGCAACGTGCCCGCGAGCAGCAGTTGCACGATTACGATTCAGGTCACCAGTTCGGTGGTCGGCTCGCATCCGAACCAGACCACTGGCGTTTCGCACGCTGCCGATCCCACGCCAGGGACGCCCTCCAATATCGCAACGCTGAGCGTGACGCCGCCGCCCACCGTGGTCAAATCCTTCCTGCCTTCACAGGTTGCGCAGGGCGGGCGCTCCACGCTGTCCGTGACGATTACCAACGTCAACCCGTTCCCGATCACCGGCCTGGCATTCACGGACGTGTTTCCTGCCAATGTCGTCATGGCCACCCCGCTGTTCAGTTCCAACGGTTGCGGCGGAACCTTGCAGGATTCAGCCGGTGGCGCGCTTGCAGCTGGCGACGTGGGTATCCGGCTGACGGGTGGCACCGTGGCTACCAACAGCTCTTGCGTGATCGCGGTCGCCGTGTCCGCTGCCACGGCAGGTGCTTACGTCAATACCATTCCCGCCGGTGGCCTGACCTCCGATTTCGGCGCCAACCCGAATCCCGCTTCGGCCACGCTCAACGTGCTGTTGCCATTGACCGTGACAAAGTCGTTCACGCCTTCGTCAATTGCCACCGGTGGCGTATCCGTGCTCAACATCCGCCTGACCAACCCGAATGCGCTGGACGTGACGAGCGCCGCGTTTACCGATACCTATCCGGCCAACCTGAACAACACCTCGTCCCCGGCCGGTTCCACCTCCTGTCCGGGTGGGTCGGTGACCGCCGCCGCCAACGGTACTTCCCTTTCGCTGGCAAATGCCACTGTTCCGGCGAACAATTTCTGTGACATCAGCGTCAATGTGACCAGCGCCGTTACCGGCACGCGCACCAACCCGGCCTTTGGTGTGACCACAGGCAATGCCGGCACGGCGACCAGCGGCGCGGCAGTGCTTTCTGTGGGCGTGCCTTCGATCAGCAAGAGCTTTACCCCCAACCCGATCGGCCCCGGTGGGGTCAGTACCATGAGCATCACCATTACCAATCCGGGCGCGGCGATCACCGGCGTGGGCTTTACTGACGTGTTCCCGGCTGGCATGACACTGGCGGCTCCGTTGCCGGCTACCTCGCAGTGCGGTGGCACGATACAGGATAACGCCGGGGGCGCATTGGGTGTCGGCGATCTCGGCATTCGCCTCAACAACAACGGTACGATTGCGGCCAACAGTTCTTGCACCATCGTGGCCACGGTGACGACGCCGACCTCCGGTGTGCGCACCAACACCACCACCAACGTTTTGTCCAGTGCGGGCGCGGGCAACACCGCCTCGGCCACACTCACCACCTTGGTGCCGCCGACCATCACCAAGTCGTTTGCGGCCACCCAGGTGGGAATCAATCAGCCTTCGGTACTGACGATCCGGCTCAACAATTCCAATGCATTTCCCGTAACAGGCGCAGCCTTCACCGACCTTTACCCGGCCGGACTGGTGAATTACAGCTCCCCCAGCGGCGCCACCACTTGTGCGAGCGGTCTGGTTGCGGCGTCGGCCGGGTTGGCGCAAGTGCAACTGTCGGGCGCCACCATTCCGGCCTCTGGCTCTTGTGATGTCACGGTCAATGTGTCTGCGGCTACGGCGGGGGGCTACGTCAACAATGTGCCGGTCGGCGCACTTACCACCGCCAATGCCGGCAGCAATACTGCGGCCTCGAACAATGCCACCTTGACGGTTTTGGCAGCGCCTACAGTCGTCAAGGATTTCCTTGGCCCCAATTACACCTCGTTCTCATTGACCGGGACCACGATGCCCCTCAACACGCCTACGGTGATGCGTATTCGCCTGACCAACCCGACTTCCGGGGCAGCCGTAACCGGGGTGGCATTTACCGACACCTACCCCTCCGGGCTCGTCAATAGTGCCACACCGAATGCCCTGCTTGCCGGCGCTGGCTGTACCGCCACCTTGGCCGCCACAGGCGGCGGCAATTCGCTTACCGTGACCAACCTCACCATACCGGCCAGCACCACCTGTACGGTGACAGTGAATGTGCAATCGGCCGTCTCGGCGTTCTACACCAACAGCACCGGCCCGGTCACCACAACCAATGCGGGCACTGCAGCGGCTGCATCCGGAACCGTCTACGCCATGGCACCGCTGCTGGTGACCAAGAACTTCTCGCCGAACTATGTGCCCAACGGGACGGCGACTTCCGGCATGACGGTGACACTGATCAATCCGAACCCTTACCCTGTCACCAATGGCGCCATCACGGACAACTATGATGCGGACATTGACAATGCCCTGCCGCGATCGACGACTTGTACTGGCGCACTGGCTGCAACGACGGGGGCCAGCTCGTTTACCTTTACCGGGGGGGTCGTTACTGCGGGCACTTCGTGCGTCATCAACATAGCGGTGACGGTGGCCGCCGTGGGTGACCAGATCAACTGTACCGGCAATGTGACGACGGCCAATGCCGGCACTACCCCTTCTGTGTGCGCCACCATCAATCGGGACGCGACCCCGACCAACGTGCCACCTTCAATTGCCAAATCGTTCACGCCATCGTCCATTCCGATCAATGGCGTTTCTACGCTTTCATTCACCATTACCAATGTCAACACCGGCCTCATCACGAATGGGGCTTTTGTGGATAACTTGCCCGCCGGATTGGTGGTGGCGACGCCGGCGCTCGCTTCCAGTAATTGCGGAACGGGGGTGTGGAATGCCACCTCCGGATCCACGGTATTGAGCCTTGCCGGGGGCGTCGGCAGCAGCGTTACCGCCGGTGCGAGTTGCGTGCTGAATGTGCAAGTGACCGGAAGCGCTTCCGGGATCTACAACAACGTGTCCGGAACGGTTTCTGCCAGCACCGGCACCGGCAATCAGGCCACGGCCACCCTGACGATTCTCGACCCGCCCGCCGTCACCAAATCGTTCAATCCCACCACCATCTCGCAAGGGGGCGTGTCGAGCATCAGCTTTGTGATCACCAATAACAACGGCGTGGCCGTGACCGGGCTGGCTTTCACCGATACGCTGAACAACATGACCGTGGTCAACCCGCCGGTGCCCAGTGTGACCGGGGCCGGTTGCAGCGGATTTTCGGTCGGAGCGACCAGCGGGGCCGGTGTGATTGCGATATCGGGAGGGTCAGTGCCGGCGCGCGTGGGCGCCACCCCGGGCACCTGTACGGTGACGGTACAGGTCACCAGCCCCACATCCGGGGTGTGGCCGAACGTGACCAGCCAGACCACTTCTTCCGCCGGCACCGGCCCGGCATCGAACAGCACGTCATTGACAGTCAATCCCGTGACGGTGGCGGTGAGCGGCTATGTGTATGTCGATAGCAATACCAACGGTACCCGCAATCCCTCCGAAGACTGGACTTCTGGAGCGCTGGTGTATGTGAACATCGTGTCGGGTGGTGCGGTCGTGCAATCCCAGGCGGTGACACCCGGGGCCGGCTTCTTCAATTTCCCGTCTGTGGGTTACGGGAACTACAACATCATCGTGACCAACAGCCCGGTGAGTACCACGCCACTCGCGCCGGCCGGTTTCAATTTCACTGCGCCCACAACCGGCATCTGGAGCCTGTTTATCACAGGCGGCCCGCCGCCGGTTGTGGACTTCGGCTTGAGTGGGCCGGCCGAAAGCATCTTGTCTGGCAAGGTGTTCAAGGACACCGGATTCTCCGGCGGTACCGCCAACGACGGCATATTGACGGCCGGCGAAGGCGGTTCGACCCCTGGCATCTCGGGGGTAACGGTCACGGCCACCAACTGTGCCGCCACCACCTTCGCCACCACGACGACTGATGGTGGTGGCAATTACACCCTGCGCGTGCCGAGTACGGCAACTCTCGTGTGCATCAACGAGACCAACCCGCTTGGCTACCTTTCAACCGGTGCAAGCCAGGCAACCACGGCACTGGCGGCCAATCCGTGCACTGCACCGACGCCGATCAACACCTACTTTTACGACCGTGCCAACGACCGTATCTGCTTTTCCAAGACGGGCGGGGCCAACGTCAATGTGACAGAGCTCAATTTCGGTGATGTACCGCCAAACACATTCGTAGCGGATGGGACGCAGCAAACCACGCCAGGAAATGTGCTGTTCTATCCCCATGTGTTCACGTTCGAGAGCGGCGGATCGGTGACCTTTGGCACCACCGTGGTGGCCACCAATCCCAACATAACAGGTTGGAGCGAGGTGCTGTACCGCGATAACGACTGTGACGGCAGGATCGCGCCTGCTGACACGGTGTTGACGCCGGCCACTTCTGTGACAGTGACGGCAGCTGGGCCGCCTGCCAACCGAGTGTGTGTGGTCATGCGTGAGAATGTGCCGCCGGCGGCGCCGTTTGGTGCTTCGCGCGTGGTGCGGGTGGATGCTACCTTCACCTATACCGGCGCCAGCGGCCTGTTTGCGAGCTACTCGAGGACCGATACCACCATTGTGGAAGACAAGAATGCGGCCGGTCTGAAACTGGTCAAGGAAGTGTGTAACGAGACCCTGATCGCGCCTTTGCTGTGCGGGGATACGCTGGTCGATTCTTCGTCGGTGGCCGGCAATGGCAACTATGTGTCCAGCAATACGGCGCGCCCGGGAGACGTGTTGCGCTATCGCATTCAGTATGCCAATACAGGTTCGGGCGGGGTGACCAATCTGGTGATCAATGACGCTACACCGCCTTTCACCACGCTCGTCGGCGGCTCACCTGCGTGCGCTGTCACTCCTGCTGCCGTTCCTGCGCTCACGTGTACGCCAACTACCGTACCGCCATTGGGCGTGCGCTGGGCGATCACCGGCGGTGCCGTGCCGTCAGGCGCGCAGGGTATCGTGGTTTACAGGGTGAACGTCAATTGAGGCCACGACTCGAGAGTTGGCATGAATATTGGATAAACTAGTTGGTTGCAATTTTTTACCCCTACTGGAGACAACGTTATGTTTACCCAACTCATGCGCGGCGTGCTTGCCGCCACCCTCACCGCCAGTGCGCTGATCGCCGCTGCCCCGGTGGCGGCGCAGGAAACCAAGATCAAATTCACCCTTGACTGGCGCTTTGAAGGCCCTTCGGCGCTGTTTCTTGCGGCCGCCTCAAAGGGTTATTTCAAGCAGGAAAAGCTGGATGTGACGATTGACTCGGGCGTTGGTTCGGGCGCATCGGTCACCCGGGTCGCTACCGGTGCGTATGAAATGGGTTTCGCCGACATCAGTGCACTGATTGAGTTCATCGGGAACAATCCTGGTGCACAGTCGAAGCCGCAGGCGGTCTACATGGTGTATGAATCCACCCCGGCCGCCGTGCTGGCGCTCAAGAAGTCGGGCATCAAGACGCCGGCTGACCTGAACGGCAAGACCATGGGAGCCCCGGCATTTGATGCAGGCCGCAAGGCATTCCCGATCCTGGCGCGGGCGAACAAGGTTGACCCATCCAAGATCAACTGGAAATCGATGGATCCACAGTTGCGCGAAGCCATGCTTCAGCGCGGGGATGTGGATGCGATCACCGGCTTCACCTTTACCAGCCTGCTGGGCCTGACCGCCCGCGGGGTGAAGGAGGAAGACATCGTGATGATGAAATTCAACGACTTTGGTGCCGAGCTGTATGGCAATGCGGTGATCGTCAACCCGCGCTTTGCCAGCGAGAATCCCGAAGCCGTCCGTGGTTTCCTGCGTGCGATCAACCGTGCGATCAAGGATGTGGTGGCAAACCCGGAAGCGCATATTGGTCTGGTGAAGCAGCGCGATCCGCTGGTGACGGAGGCGGTGGAACTGAAGCGCCTGAAGATGGCCGTGGAGTTCGTTGATACGCCCGTGGCACGCCGCACGGGCCTGGGCGGAATTGACAAATTGCGCTTCGACAACACGATCGACCGCGTTGTTTCCGCGTTCGGCATCAAGAATCAGGTGAGTGCGGACGGCATCTTTGTCTCAAGCTATTTGCCTGCTGCCGGGGATCGCCGTTTGCGCTGAGTTGGCGCGTTGGTCTTCGTCAATGTGACGCTGCCGCACTCTGGCGAATCTCGAAAAAAAGGCCTCGCACCAGCGAGGCCTTTTTTGTTGTCGTACCGTCTTCCACTGTCCGTGATTTCTCCGGACGGCATTACTTCGCGAACTTGGGTTCGGCCACGGTGCCGGACACTTTCAGATTTGCACGGGCGCGCGAGCCCCCGACCCCAAGCTCGACCAGTACATTGCCGCTGACCGTACGGTCAACCTGCGCTTCGGCTGAGCCCGTTACATTGAGCAGACCGGAGACACCCTTGATATCCTTCAATTGTGCCTTGCCACCTGCCACGGCAAGAGTGACCGAAAAATCCGAACAGCGTGTGGCCCCGGCCGCGGCCGCGCCGGTTTGTGCTGCGCGCGCCAGGTCCATGCCCTTGAGAACCGCCTTGCCAACGGAAAGTGCACCATCAATTTGCGGCGTGGCAAACAGGCTTGGCAGGGTGGGCCCGCTCATCACGATCGAGATTTTCCCCTCCACGCTGCCGCTGGCGGTCGTGCCCGCACCATAGAATGTTTGTAGCAGGGCTTCGGTCTCGAAGCCGCTGATGTCCAGATTGCCGGTGAACCTCCAGGCCGGGTTCCAGGCAAGCTCGCCCGAACCGCGGGCGCTGCCGGCGAAGTGGTTGATCTGGTACTCCTCGAACTTGATGCCTTGCTCGTTTGCAGTGCCCTTTGCGCGCAAGCTGTCCCAGGCTGCCTTCGGCCCTGCGGCCCAAGTGATGCCGCGTGATTCGATGTCCACCGTCCAGCCTTTCTCATCGGGAGCCAGCACCACCCGCGCCTTGTCATCCGGCGTCGACAGGGTAACCTGCTTGAGGCTGCCGGTGGCGGCGAAGCTGGCGACGAGATCGAATTTCGGCACCGCCACGGGCATGCCGGTGATGTCGACTCCGGTGATCTTGATGCGCTGGATTTCCGCTTTGGCGGCAGCAATCTTGGGCACTTCGCGTCCGGCCAGCCCTGCGATCTTGCGGGCATCGGCGGCCGTCAAGGAAACGCTGGCGGCATCCAGCGATTTCCAGATCTTGCGCTCGGTGAGCAGGGTAGCCGTATCTGGTGTTGCTTCGACGCTGGCAAACTTGACGCCGCCAACCACCACATTGCTTAGCGTCAACACAGGCGGAAAGGGGCTGAACTTGGCGGCGCCGATGGTGACCGGCTCGCCAAAGCGTTCTGAGGCAACCCGTTCAATTGCCGATTTGTCAATCGGCACCATGAACAGGTAGGCGATGCCACCGACCAGCGACAGCAATACCAGACCGACCAGCATCACACCAAGGGAAGGGCCGCGGCGCGGGCGTGCGGCGCGCTCTGCTTTGGCTTGTCGCTTGGCTTCGCGTTCGGCTTCCTTGGCCGCTTCAGCTTCGGCCTTGGCGCGTTCCCTTGCTTCGCGTTCGATTTCCTTGCGCGAGGCTTCCTCCAGTTCCTTGACGGCATCGCTCTTGCTGCCGTCGTCCAGGTCCATACGGGTATCGCTGAAGGTATCGGGTCCTCCACCAGAAAGCGGCGTGGCCCCGGGGATGTCGGCACTGGATTGGCTGGCCAACAGTTGGGCGACCTCTTCGCTGCGGCGCTGTTCGGGAGCCTGTGGGGCAAAGTCAAGGTCAGCATCAAAGGCGGCCTTGGCCTGGGCGTCGAAATCGAGCGAAGCCGGTGTGTCCGGCGCTACCGCCTCCAGTTGGGGGGTCAACGCGGCGGTATAGCGTGCCGCCTCTTCGTCCGCACTCAGAGAAGCTGTCGGCGCGGCAGCCATGCTTAACGCGGCGGCCTCGGTGGCTTTGCGAGTGGCCTCTTCAGCAGCCTTGCGACGGGCTTCTTCTTCGGCGGCCTTGCGGGCGGCCTCTTCAGCAGCCTTGCGACGGGCTTCTTC
>CAYUEG010000146.1:0-8045 GCA_964443245.1 uncultured Burkholderiales bacterium
AATCCACTTCGCCACAAGGGCCAAAGCCGGGGCCGGGCAGCGTTTGCAAAACTTTGCAAACACCCTGCAAACAGCGCTTGGTTGCAGCGCACAACTTGGGTACAATGCCGGTCTCCCAAGGAGCGTTGCAGCCGCCTCAAGCAGTTCCACACGAGGCGGTCAGGCTTGGGGTGTTTCATGCAACGGCGCTCGCCCACTTCCACTTCGAACCATTGAAAGGAGGGCGCGAGATGAGCGCCGTACTGAAATTCAAGCCCAAGCAAGACTACGTTGTTGCCGATATCAAGCTGGCCGATTGGGGCCGCAAAGAGATCGCCATTGCAGAAACCGAAATGCCCGGCCTCATGGCGATTCGCCAGGAGTTCGCCAAGAAGCAGCCGTTAAAGGGTGCGCGCATCACCGGTTCGCTGCACATGACGATCCAGACCGCCGTGCTGATCCAGACGCTTGAAGCGCTGGGTGCCAAGGTGCGCTGGGCCTCGTGCAACATTTTCTCGACGCAGGACCACGCCGCCGCCGCGATTGCCGCTGCCGGCACGCCGGTGTTCGCCGTCAAGGGCGAGAACCTCACCGAATACTGGGATTACACCCATCGCATTTTCGAGTGGCCGGACGG
Source organism: uncultured Burkholderiales bacterium (assembly GCA_964443245.1). GTDB lineage: Bacteria > Pseudomonadota > Gammaproteobacteria > Burkholderiales > JAEUOS01 > CANJDH01. Next base: position 617 of record CAYUEG010000146.1, read on the forward strand.
CGGCTTCTCCAACATGATCCTCGACGACGGCGGTGACGCCACCCTGCTGCTGCACCTGGGCACGCGCGCCGAGAGCGATCTTTCGGTCGTTTCCAAGCCGACCAGCGAGGAAGAAGAGTGCCTGTTCGCCGCGATCAAGAAGACGTTGCGGAAAGACAAGAACTGGTATTCCAAGCGCCTGCATGCGGTCAAGGGCGTCACCGAAGAGACCACCACCGGCGTGCACCGCCTGTACCAGATGCACAAGGAAGGCCGTCTCGCGTTCCCCGCGATCAACGTCAACGACTCGGTCACCAAGTCGAAGTTCGACAACCTCTACGGCTGCCGCGAATCGCTGGTTGACGGCATCAAGCGCGCCACCGACGTCATGATCGCCGGCAAGATTGCCGTCGTGGCCGGTTATGGCGATGTGGGCAAGGGTTCGGCCCAGGCCCTGCGTGCCCTGTCCGCACAAGTGTGGGTCACTGAAATCGACCCGATCTGCGCCCTGCAGGCCGCGATGGAAGGCTATCGCGTCGTGACCATGGACTACGCCGCCGACAAGGCCGACATCTTCGTCACCGCCACCGGCAACTACCAGGTCATCACGCATGACCACATGAAGAAGATGAAGAATCAGGCCATCGTCTGCAACATCGGCCACTTCGACAACGAGATCGACGTCGCTTCCCTCGAGAAATACAAGTGGGAAGAGATCAAGCCGCAAGTCGACCACGTGATCTTCCCGGGCAAGGGCTACGGCAAGGACGGCAAGGAAGGCAAGCGCATCATCCTGCTCGCCAAGGGCCGCCTCGTAAACCTCGGCTGCGGTACCGGCCACCCGAGCTATGTGATGTCGTCGTCGTTTGCCAACCAGACGATCGCGCAGATCGAGCTCTTCACCAACACCAAGAAGTACCCGGTCGGCGTCTACACGCTGCCCAAGCACCTCGACGAGAAAGTGGCGCGCCTGCAGTTGAAGACCCTCAACGCGCAGCTCACCAAGCTCACGCCGAAACAGGCCGCGTACATCGGCGTCAAGTCCGACGGCCCGTACAAGCCGGATCACTACCGCTACTAAGCGATAGCCCTGAAACCCTTGGTGGAAGCCCTTCTCCGGGCTTCCACCCTGGAGGTTCACCATGCGTCTCCTGCTGATCTGGGTCTTCAATGCGATGGCCTTGATTGCCGTCGCCTATTTCCTGCCGGGCATCAAGGTGGACGGCTTCGGCTCTGCGCTGATTGCCGCGCTGGTGCTGGGCCTGGTCAATACCCTGATCCGGCCGCTGCTGGTGCTGCTGACCCTGCCGATCACGGTGCTTACGCTGGGGTTGTTCCTGCTGATCATCAACGGCTTCCTGTTCTGGTTTGTCGGCTCGGTGCTCAAGGGCTTTGTCGTGGACGGCTTCTGGGTCGCCGTGCTCGGCGCCGTGCTGTACAGCGTGTTCTCGTGGGCCATGTCCACCCTCATTTCCCAAAAGTCATCCTGATGAGAAACGGCGACTTCAGTTTCGAATTCTTCCCGCCCAAGACCGACGAGGGCATGCAGAAGCTGCGCGCCACCAAGGCGCAACTGGAGCAGTTGAAGCCGCGCTTCTTCTCTGTCACCTATGGTGCCGGCGGCTCGACGCGCGACCGCACCCTCGACACCGTGCTGGAAATCCAGCGCGATGGTTTCGAAGCCGCGCCGCATCTTTCCTGCATCGGCTCGACGCGCGACAACCTGCGCGAGACCCTCAGGCTCTACAAGGACAACGGCATTCGCCACATCGTCGCCCTGCGCGGCGACCTGCCCTCCGGCGAGGTCGATTTCGGCGAGCTGCGCTACGCCAACGAACTGGTCGAATTCATCCGCCGTGAAACCGGCGACTGGTTTCACCTCGAAGTGGCCTGCTATCCCGAAGTGCACCCGCAGGCGCGGTCACCGCAGGATGACCTTGCCAACTTCAAGCGCAAGGTGGATGCCGGCGCCAATGGCGCGGTCACGCAATATTTCTACAACGCCGATGCCTACTTTCGCTTCATCGACGAAGCCCACGCGGCCGGCATCACCATCCCGATCGTGCCGGGCGTGATGCCGATTGCCAGCTTCTCGCAACTGGCACGCTTTTCCGACATGTGCGGCGCCGAGATTCCGCGCTGGATGCGTCTCAAGCTTGCGAGCTTCGGCGACGACCGCGCCTCGATCCGCTCCTTCGGCCTTGATGTCGTCACCGACATGTGCGACCGCCTGCTCAGCCAGGGGGCGCCTGGGATCCATTTCTACACGCTCAACATGGCGGGCCTCACCACGACACTATGGCAGCGGCTCGGGCTGTAGGCCCGAACGAACCATCCAGCAACGGGCAGCGGCTCGGCCTCTGAATCCAAGGGTAGGCCCGAACGAACCATCCAGCAACGGGCAGCGGCTCGGCCTCTGAAACAAGGGTAGGCCCGACCGAAGCCTGCTCAGCGTTGCATCAGGCGGCGCGACACGTAGGACGCCCCATCCACCAGCGCCACCAGCAGCAGCATCGCCAGCAACACGGTGCTGGTTTCGCGCATGTGGAAGAGGCCCATGTGGAAGGCCAGCATCTGCCCCAGGCCGCCGCCACCCACCACGCCCAGCACCGCAGCGGCGCGAATGTTGTTCTCCCAGCGATATAGCGTGTACGACATCAGCTGCGGCAGGATCTGCGCCAGCGTCGCGTAGAGGAACACCCGGCCTTCCGGCACGCCGTGGACCCGAAGGGCATGGGCGGGGCCCGGCGGGGCATTTTCGATCGCTTCAGCAAACAGGCGGCCGAGCACGCCGGTGGTGTGCAGCGCCAGCGCCAGGGTGCCGGCAAACGGGCCCAGCCCGGCCGAAATGATCAGCAGGGTCGCCCATACCAGCTCCGGGATCGAGCGCAGGGCGTTGAGAATCAGGCGCGTCGGCCCACGCCAGAACGCCGGATCCCCGCTGAACTTGCGGCTGGCCGGCAGCGCCAGCGCCAGCCCGCCGATCGCCGCCAGCAGCGTGCCCAGCGCCGACATGGCAATCGTTTCCAGGCTCGCCAACGTCACCTTCCAGAGGAAGGCCGGCTCGAGCATCGGATTGAGCAGTTCGGCCAGGAACTTGCCCATCTTGCGCAACGCATCGGGTGAAAAGAATTGCGCCCACTTCAGGTCCAGCGTCCAGAAGCTGGCGATTGTCAGCACCATGAGGCCGAACATCACCCAGCAGGCAGCACAGCGCGCGCTGAACATGGGCGGCGGCATCGCCAGCGCCGCGTCGGCGGCATCCGCGCGGGCGCCAGCGGCGGCTTCGCGTTCCGCACTCATGCCAGCACCTTGCGCAGATAGGAACTGGCGAGGTCCGCCAGGCCCACCAGCAGCATGAAGACGATCAGCATGGTCGCCACTTCGGAGCCGATGAACATCTTCATCGAGTTGTCCATCTGCTGACCCAGGCCGCCGGCGCCGACAAAGCCCAGCACCGCCGAGGAGCGAATGGCACACTCCCAGCGATACACCGTGTAGCTGGTGAGCTCGGCCGCACTCTGCGGCAGCAGGCCGTAAAAGAAGGCCTGCAGGCGGCTGGCGCCATTGCGCAGCAGCGAGTTGGTGGCGTGCGATTCATCACTCTCCAGAATTTCGCCGTATACCTTGCCGAGCATGCCGCCGTAGGTGAGCGCAATCGCCAGCACCCCGGCGGTCGGCCCCAGACCGACGACACGCACGAACACCAGCGCCCACACCAGCTCCGGCACGCTGCGCAGCAGAATCAGCAGCCAGCGCGTGGCCTGGCGCACCAGCAGCGGCAGGCGCTTCATGCGGCCGGACAATGCCGACACCGAGAGGGCGCTGGTCGACACGAGCGTGAGCGGAATCGCGATCAGCAGCGCCAGCGCCAGCCCTGCGGTGGCAATCGCCACCGTGCGCCAGCATTCACGCAGCACCATCAGCAAAAATTCGCCGGAGACCTTGGGCGGAAAGAAGTCCGCGAGAAAGCGCAGGGTCGATTTCATGCTCGCCGGCTCGAACATCAGCCAGGGCTTGAATTCGGTGGCCACCAGCGCCGGCCCCAGCAGCACCAGTGCGGCCAGGAACCAGAACACGCGGCCGGTCCAGGCCGGATCGCGCAGCTCGGGCGCAATCGGGGCGACGGCGGGTGCGGCGGCGTTGGTCATGACCGTGTTGGGTGCAATGCGGGGGCCGTCAATGCCGCCTTAGCGGCAGTGCATCACCGCAGGTTGCGGGGCCGCGGGCAGCGGCTCGGCCGCCAGGGGCGCGGTGCCGGCCAGTTCGTGTTCATGCTGTGCATACAGCCCGGCCAGGTGCGCACGCGTCACCTGCGCCGCCGGCAGGTCGAAATGCAGTTCGCCCTCGCGCAGCCCGATCACGCGCGGAAAGCGCGTCGCCACATCGACCTGGTGCAGCGTGGTAATGAGCGTGACGCCGCGTTCCCGTGCCGTCTGCGTCAGGGTATCGATGGCCTGGGTGGCGCGGGTGGGATCCAGCGACGACAGGGGCTCATCAATCAGCCACAGCGACGCTTCGGAAACGAAGGCACGTGCCAGGCCGACGCGCTGGCGCTCGCCGCCGGAGAGCCGGTCCACCCGGTCCCACAGCTTGTGCGCCAGGTCAAAGCGCGCCAACGCTTCCTGGGCGGCGGCAATGCCGGTCGGGTAGAACAGGGAACGCAGGCTCGCCGCCAGGGACTGGCGCGGCAACCGCCCTGCCAGCACCGCGGTGATCACGCGCTGGCGCGGCGGCAACGGTGGCGTCTGGGGGGCGAGGAACAGGCGGCCACGCAGGCGCTGCAGTTCCCGGGTGGCAAGCCGCCAGGGGTCGGTGCCGTCCAGTGCCAGCGCACCCGCCGCCGGCTGGAGCGCGCACGCCAGCGCATGCAGCAGCGTGGTCTTGCCGGAACCGGAGGGGCCGATCACGGCCACCTGCTCCCCTGCCGCCACCTCGATGGTGAGCGGCTTGAGTGCGGGCGCGCTCTCCGGGCGCGCAGCCGGGTGGCGCGCCGCGAGCGCTTGCAGGGACACGTTCATGACAACTGCCTGTAAAGAAGGATGCCGGAAGGGTGGCGTAACCAGCGCGCCGTCAACCCGCAGCGAGCCGACGGCGCGTGGATCGAGGGCGCCTTACTTGATCAGCCCGGCGCTGCGGCCCGCGGTTTCCAGATCCTTGTAGTTCTCGGCCTTGGTGGCGATGTACTTGGTGGCCCGGTTAAGCGTCAGGATTTCCTTGCCTTCGGGTGTGTTCATCGACAAATCGAGCAGCGCCTTGGTCACACGCTCGCGCATCGCCACTGGCATGTCGGCATGCACTGACCAGTTGTAGTTGTAGTAAGGCGGCGTGGTGAAGAACACGTCGGTCTTGCTGGTATCGACCTTCTTCTCGTCGACAAACTTGCGCCACACGGTAATGTCCAGCGCCGCCGCATCCACCCGGCCGCTGACCACCGAGGCGATGGTCGCGTCATGCGCACCCGAATAGGCGACGCGCTTGAAATCCTTTTCCGGATCCAGCTTGGCCTGCAGCAGGAAGCTGCGCGGCATCAGATGCCCGGAGGTGGACGATTGCGAACCGAAACTGACCTGCTTGCCTTTCAGATCGGCCAGCGTCTTGATGCCGGAATCCTTGTTGGTGATGAACACCGAACGGAACTGCGCGTCTTCCTCGCGCTGCGCCAGCGGAATGATCTTGCCGCCCGAACGCAACTGCGCCTGCACATGGGTGAAGCCGCCAAACCACACCAGATCCACCTGCTTGTTGACCAGCGCCTCGACCGCAGCCGGGTAGTCATTGACCGGGGTGAACTCCACCTTCACACCCAGCTTCGATTCGAGATATTTGGCCAGCGGGCCGAACTTGCGGATCTGCTCGGTGGCCGCTTCTTCAGGAATCGTGGTGACCTTGAAGACGCTTTGGGCGAAGGCAGGCGCGGCAGAGAGGGCGGCAGCGACGGCTGCGGCGGCAAACAGGCTGCGGCGGGAACGGGAGGGGAGGCGATGCAGGCGGGACATGGTGTTTCCTTTCTTAACGGGAAATGACAAGCGGGTCGGCGGATAGCGCATGGCGCGCGTGCAGCTGGGCGGCCAAGCCCAGTACGACGCTGCGTGTGCGCGAGGCGGAAAAATCGATCATCAACAATCTCCCTGGTGCAAGGGTGGTTATGACAGCAACACGAAATGAGGCAAGGCGCTTCTGCCGACTGCAAGACTACCGTACTTTGCAGGCCGGTGCAGCGCAGGAAAGCCATACGCGTTGATCCGTTGGGCGGATGCAACCGCCCCGATGCAGGGTCGATGACCCGCAGGCCGGTCAGCGCTGCAGAAGTCGATGGATGCAGCTGCGTAACCAGATGTTGCCCGCATCCTTGTGAAAGCGGCGGTGCCAGAATTGCTGCACTTCGATGGTGGGTGGATGCAGCGGCACTTCGAGAATACGGATGTCGACATGGCGCGCGATCATCTCGGCAATATCCTCCGGAATGGTCGCCACCAGATCGGTGCCGGGCACGATCGCCAGCAGGCTCATGAAATGCGAGACTTCAATCACGACGCGCCGGTGCAGGCGCCGCTGCTGCAGGAACTGCTCGAACTGGTGGTCGCGCCCCTGGGGACGCACAACGACATGCTTGGCGGCCAGGAACGCCCGTGCGGTCAGTCGCCCGCCAACCAGCGGACGCGAGCGGCACATGATGCATACGTAGCGCATGCGGAACAGGCGCTGCTGAAAAAATCCGGCGCGGCGCAGGTCCGGGAAAAACCCCAGCGCGAGGTCTGCCTGACCGGATTCGAGCGCCGCACCTGCCTGCTCCCGCGGCATCGAGCGCGAACGCAAGTTGACTCCCGGCGCCAGACGCGCACACTCGGCCGCCACCTGCGGCATCAGGGTCACTTCGCCAATGTCGGGGGTCACGATGGTGAAGGTGCGGGCGGAACTGGAGGCGTCGAACGCCGACAAGTTGAGGATTTCGGCACTCACCGTTTCCATCACCTGGCGCACCGGCTCGGTCAGTTCGATCGCGCGCGGCGTTGGCTTCATTTCCTGTCCGGCGCGGACGAACAGCGGGTCGCCGAACAGCGCGCGCAGGCGCGCCAGTGCGGCGCTGGTGGCGGGCTGGCTAAGGCCGATGGCCACGGCAGCGCGCGTCACGCTCCGGTGGCGCGCCAGTGCATCGAAGACCACCAGCAAATTCAGATCGAGCGACTGGATATCCATGCCACAAATATAGACTATATAAGGAATCCACTTGGCGAATGACCGGCCCCTGCGTAGCATCCGAGCCCTGACTCACACGCGCGCCGCGCCGTGCCCAGCGTGCCTGTGCACACCCGATCCGGGAGAAGAGGACCGTTCGGGCCTGCGGTTTGCCTGGAAGCCTTGCTCCTGACACTAACGAGGAAAGCCCTTTCACCATGCCTGCCCCACTGGTCAATGCCCTGCGCAGCGTCGAAATCGGCGTGCCCGA
>CAYUEG010000147.1:0-3674 GCA_964443245.1 uncultured Burkholderiales bacterium
TGCTGGAGAAGATGATCAAGGAATCGGACGTCATGGTCGAGAACTTCGGCCCGGGTGCGCTGGACCGCATGGGCTTCACCTGGGAGTACATCCAGAAGCTCAACCCCGGCATGATCCTGGCCTCGGTCAAAGGCTTCTCTGATGGTCACCACTATGAAGACCTGAAGGTCTACGAAAACGTCGCCCAGTGCGCCGGCGGTGCCGCATCGACCACCGGTTACTGGAAAGGCGAAAACGCGGGACCGACCATTTCCGCTGCAGCGCTGGGGGATTCCAACACCGGCATGCACCTGGCCATCGGCATCCTGACCGCCTACATCGGCCGCCAGAAGACCGGCAAGGGCCAGAAGGTTGCCGTCTCGATGCAGGACGCCGTGCTCAACCTGTGCCGCGTCAAGATGCGCGACCAGCTGCGCCTCGACAAGGTCGGTTACCTCGAAGAGTATCCGCAGTACCCGCACGAAATGGAAGCCTTTGCCGACAAGGTGGTGCCGCGCGGCGCCAATGCCGGCGGCGGCGGCCAGCCGGGCTGGATCCTCAAGTGCAAGGGCTGGGAGAAGGACCCCAACGCCTACATCTATTTCACCATTCAGGGCCACGCCTGGGGTCCGATTTGCGACGCCCTTGGCAAGCCCGAGTGGAAGGATGACCCGGCCTACAACACGCCGCAGGGCCGCCAGCCGCACATCATGGAAATCTTCGGCTTCATCGAGGATTTCATCAAGGACAAGACCAAGTACGAAGCCGTCGACATCTTCCGCAAGTTCGACATTCCTTGCGCGCCGGTGCTGTCGATGAAAGAGCTGCTGCATGACAAGTCGCTGCGCGCCAGCGGTTCGATCGTCGAAGTGCCGCACAAGGTGCGCGGCAGCTACTACACGGTTGGCAGCCCGATCAAGTTCTCCGACATGAAGCCGGAAGTGACCGCCTCGCCCCTGCTTGGCGAGCACACCGACGAAGTGCTGGCCGAACTGGGCTACACCAAGGAACAGATTGCCGCGATGCACGCCGCCAACGCAGTCTGATGTCCGCCATCGGGCCGTAACCATGTCTCGTTCAGGCCCGGCAGTGTTTCAGTAGTCAGAACGGCACCCTCTCGGGTGCCGTTTTTGTTTGGGCGTCGCCCCGGCACGCCTGTTGGAACAAGGAGTCTCCCATGTCCCTCACCATCGATTACGCGGCCCTCATCAACGCCGTTGGTGATGCCGTCGTCGTGTGCGACGCGGCTGGCGCCATCATTGTCTGGAACCCGGCGGCCGAGCGCATGTTCGGCTACACACAGACCGAAGCGCTCGGGCAATCACTCGACCTGATCATTCCGGAACGCTTGCGCAAGCGCCACTGGGATGGCTACCACCAGACCATGGCCACCGGCATCACCCGCTACGGCAACGACGTATTGCGCGTGCCGGCGATCAACAAGGCGGGCGATTCGCTATCGATCTCGTTTACGGTGGCGATGCTCCATCACCTGGACGGCAAGGTCGCCGCGATTGTGTCGGTGATTCGCGATGAAACTGCCAAGTTTGCCGAGGAGCGCGCGTTGAAGAAGCGGGTGGCCGAACTCGAAGCGGCGGCCAAGCCGTAGTGCGCTGGCGAATCTAATCCCTCGTCAGGGTCATCAGGATATCGGCATACCAGGCGCAATTGAGCCCGAGTGCTTCGTCGATGTCCATGTCACGTGAGCCGACATCCAGTCGCGCTGAATGCACGCCCAACAGCATCCAGGGCAGGTTCCGCATGAGCGGTTCGGGCGTGGTCACCCGCATGACCACCGGCGCCCCGCTGGTGCCGCGATGTGTCCTTGCGTCAGTCAGGAAGTAACCCTCACCCTGAAAGCGCAAACCGAACGAAGAGGCGACCGTCGCCTGGCGAACTACCGGCATGTGGTGCAAGGTGTCGTGAAACCCGAGCGGAAAACCCACGATCAGGAGTGATCCTCCCACCTCGACCTGGTCCGCGGGGTGGTTCAGATGGGAGGGCGTAAACGCACGATAGACGGTGCCTTTGGGCAGGGCCGCGCGCTCGACCTCGATCACCGCGACGTCGATGCCGCCGGCAGTATCCTCGCCCTGGCGCCACACGCTCTTGCCGTTCCGGTAGAGCGGCATCGAGAAGCCGGTCGATTGTGCAAGGTTGCCGGCGTCGATGTGCAGCTCGATTTCGATGCGGTTGGGAAAGTGCTTGCTCTTTTCGTCGATCATCACATGCCGGCTGGTCACCAGGAACAGGCGGCTATTGCGCTCGAAGAAGAACCCGCTCGCATTGGTCAGGTGCACCTTTGCATCGAAAGTGGAGACCCGGGCGGCTGCCAGAAGAATGGATTCGATCATGGTGGGGAAGCGCGCCGAGCCCGACGGTGGGTCAGCGCTTCAGGCCGCCAGCGGGCATGGGCCGGCGGCACCGCTTGAGGCGTTCAGGCAAAGGTGCGCAGCGAGCGCGAGAGTTCAGCCAGCGGAGCCACGCCGCTGCCTTCGGCGCGCTGACACCAGCCCTGCAGCTTCTCGAGCAGCTGCTCGCGAGTAGCCAGTGAACGTTCCCACAGTCTGGCCAGTTCGCCGCGCATGCTCTTCATGGTGGCAAGGGCTGTCGCATCGCCCGGAGGGAGCTGCTTCATGGAGTGGTCGAACCGGGCGATGACCTGATAGCGGTGTTCGATGATCGCCATCAGCATCGCCTCGTCGATCGTCGCGCGCGGCGGTACGTGGCTCAGCACCGGGGCGAGATGACGCACCGTAGCCAGGCCCAGCGCCTGCAGTACCTTGATGTAGAACCAGCCCAGGTCGAATTCGTAACCCTTGATCGAGAATTTGGCCGAAGTGGAATACGCATGGTGGTTGTTGTGCAGCTCCTCGCCACCGATCCACACCCCCCAGGGGGAGAGGTTGGTGCTGGCATCGGCCGTGCTCCAGCTGCGGTAGCCCCAGAAATGCCCCACGCCGTTGATGACTCCGGCGGCCCAGAACGGAATCCACGCCAGCTGCACCGCCAGGATCAGGAGGCCAGGGATGATGCCGAACAGGATCACGTTGAGAAGACCGGTCAGGGTCAGCCCGAACAGCACGTATCGCGAGTAAAGGTGGCGCTCGATCCAGTCATCCGGTGTGCCGGCGCCATAACGCGCCAGCATGGCCTCGTTGTTGGAGGCCTTCACGTACAGAAATACACCACCCCATAGCACCCGGTTCAGACCCAGCACCTGCGGACTATGCGGGTCATCCGGGGTTTCACATTTGGCATGGTGCTTGCGATGCACTGCGACCCACTCGCGTGTCTTCATGCCGGTGGTAAGCCACAGCCACAGGCGGAAGAAGTGGTTCACCGCCGGATGAAAATCCACGGCCCGATGGGTCTGGCTGCGGTGCAGGAACAGGGTGACGGCCGCGATCGTGATCTGGGTCACGATGACGGCGATCAGCACGTAACCCCACCAGGGCAGATCAAATACACCTGAAAACAGCATCTTCTTTTCCTTTGCGGATGAGCGTTGGGAACGCCCAGAATATGCGGCGGTGCAGATCAAGACAGCGCTTCGATTATGCGCTCAAATCCGGGTGACTCCGCTCCCGTGCCGGAAAACTTCATGATCTGGATCAAGCAATGATTCAAGTTATGATCCGGTCGCGCATTTCGACCCTCCCACATCATGAGGAAACCGCCATGAGAACGCGCCC
>CAYUEG010000147.1:3774-7984 GCA_964443245.1 uncultured Burkholderiales bacterium
CTGGCGCAGGGCTTTCCCGCCAAACCGGTGCGGCTGATCGTGCCGTATCCCGCTGGCGGGGCGACCGACATGATGGCGCGCCTGGTGGCGCAGAAGCTCTCGGACAGCCTCAAGCAACAGGTCGTCGTCGACAACAAGCCTGGTGCGGGCGGCAATATCGGTGTCGAAATGGTTGCCAAGGCGCCTGCAGATGGCTACACCATCGGCATTTCGGCGACCAACAGCTTTGCCATCAATCCGCACCTCACCAAAAAGCTGCCCTATGACGCCCTGAAGGATCTGACGCAGATATCGATGGTCGGCGTGATTCCCAACGTCATCGTCGTCAACGCCGAATTTCCGGCAAAAAGCATCGCCGAACTCGTGGCGCAGGCGAAGAAGCAGCCACTCGCCTTTGCCTCGCCCGGCCAGGGTACCTCGCTGCATCTGGCCGGTGAACTGCTCAACGACGCTGCCGGCATCAGCATGACGCATGTGCCCTACAAAGGCGATGTGCCGGCGCTGCAGGACGTGATCGGTGGCCGGGTGCCGGTGATGACCTCCAATCTGGCCGGGGTGCTGCCGCACATTCGGTCCGGCAAGCTGCGCGCCCTGGCAGTCACGACGGCCAAGCGTGCTGCTCAATTGCCGGAGGTGCCCACAATGGTTGAAGCCGGCTACAAGGACTTTGACATCAGTGTGTGGTTCACCATCTTCACCGCGTCGGCCGTGCCGCGTGACGTACTGGAAACCCTGAACCGTGAAATCCAGCGCGCGCTCAACGCCCCGGATGTGCAGCAGCGCCTGCGCGATGCCAATATCGAGCCGGCGCCCACCTCGCTGGAGCAGATTCGCGTTTACACGCTGGCCGAACATGAACGCTGGGGCCGGATCGTGAAGAAGACCGGTGCCACGTGGGATTGACATGCCGGGACTGAAATGCAAGGCCGGAGCAACGAGAATTGACATGCGGAGCTTGAATTGAAGTACGACATCCAGGCCATCGATGCGGTGGTCAACATTCGCACCGCCGAAGCGCTCGCGCTGCAGCCGGACCGCCGCAAGTTCTATGTCGACAAGATGCGTGTCAAGGAAGAGACGTTCGATGGCATCAGCCTGGAGGCGATGCTCGCGCGCATGGACGCTGCCGGTATCGAGCGCAGCTTTCTGATCGCCGCCAAGGTCGGCGTCAAGCATCACCCGGCCTGCTATCACGTGCCTTATGAGCTGGTGGCCGATGCGGTGCAGAAGTATCCGGCGCGCTTTTCCGGGCTGGCCGGGGTGGATCCCACCGAAGGCATGGCGGGTGTGCGTGCGCTGGAAAAGGCCGTGCGCGAATACGGGTTCATTGGTGCCCATACCTATCCGCACTGGTATGAGCTCGCGCCCGATCACGCCAGGTATTACCCGTTCTACGCCAAGTGCGTCGAACTCGACATCCCGATCCAGATGCAGGTGGGCCAATCAATGGTGTATGACCCGACTTATCCGCGCCGCAGCGTGGGTCGGCCGATCTGCCTTGACGCCATTGCCTGCGATTTTCCTGAACTCAAGGTTGTTGGCATCCATGTCGGCATTCCGTGGACGGACGAGATGATCGCGATGGCCTGGAAACACGCCAACGTCTACATCGGCTGCGACGCGCATCGCCCCACCTACTGGCCGGAGTCGTTCATCAAGTTCATGAACAGCTACGGCCAGGACAAGGTGATCTTCGGTACCGACTTCCCGGTCCTGGATTTCGAACGGACCCGTAGCGACTTCGAAGCCATCCCGCTCAAACCGGAGGCCAGGCGCAAGGTATTGCGCGACAACGCACTGCGCCTGTATCGCTTGTGATTGCCGGCGTCAACCTCGCTGCCGCACAGGACGAGCACGCGCGCCTGCGGCCCGATGCCGAAGCGCTGATCGATGGTGCGTTGCGTCTGACGCATGCGCAACTGGCTGACCGCATCGCCCGCACCGCCGGCCACCTGCGTGCGCATGGCGTCAAGGCGGGTGTGCTGGTCGGGGTGGCGTTGGCCGATCACGCGACCCACGTGATCATCATGCTGGCACTGGCGCGTGTGGGTGCCGTCATGCTGCCGCTGGATCACCGCTGGACCGCCGGTGAGCGTGAGCGCGTGGCGCAACATTTCGGTGCGGCACTGATCCTGGTCGAACCCGGGTTCCCGGTGGCAGGTGCGCCGAACATCGAGATCGATACGGCATGGACTCAGTCCGCAGCCGCAGCCGAACCCGACCGGCGCATTGCGCCCGGCGGCGCCGCGCCGTTGCTCGTGTCCCTGTCGTCCGGCACCACCGGCCGACCCAAAGGCCCGCGCATCACGCATGACCACTTTCTGGCGCGTTTTCGCACCCATTGGGTCAACATGGGCTTCGTGGCATCCGACTGCTTCGCCTGCGCCACACCGCTGTACTTTGGCGGCGGCCGCACCTTTGTCTGGTCCACGCTGTATGTCGGCGGCAAGGTGGTGCTGGCGCCGCCGCCTTTCGATCCGCCGGACTTGCTGGCCACGCTGTCGCGCGAGCAGGTGTCGACCCTGTTTCTGGTGCCGACGCAACTGCGCCGCTTGCTGGCCGAACATGCCGATGCGCCGGAGCTGCGGGCGCTCCGGCTCCTGTTTTCCAGTGGCGCGCCGCTCAACGCCGGGGAGCGTCTCGCGATCCGCGCGCATCTGAATCCCCGCTTTTGCGAGTATTACGCTTCCACCGAGGGAGGCGGGGTGACGCTGCTCACCGCACCGGACATGGATGAGCACGCCCAATCGGTCGGCCGCGCCGTGCATGCCGTTCAGGTGCAGGTCGTCGATGCCGAACATCGGCCCCTCCCGGCGGGTGAGGTGGGGCGCCTGCGCTATCGCAGCCCGGGCTGTGCCACCGGCTTCCACCTCGACGAGGAAGCCTCGAACGAGGCCTTTCACGAGGGCTGGTTCTATCCCGGCGATCTGGCCCAACTCGATGCGCAGGGATTTCTGACCCTCGCCGGGCGCGCCAAGGACATGATCATTCGCAGCGGGGTCAACATCTACCCGGAGGAAATCGAAACCGCGCTGCGCGCGCATCCGGATGTGCGCGACGCCGCAGTGGTCGGGGTGCCCCATCCCGACCGTGGCGAGGAGGTCGTCGCCTTCGTCCTGCTTGCACGGCCGCTACCTGATCCCGAATTGCGCGACTGGTGTGCCCGGCATCTGGCGCCCTACAAGCTGCCGCGGCAGTTTGAAGCGCTGGAGGCGTTTCCCCTCAACTCTTCCGGCAAGGTGATCAAGTCCGCCCTCAAGGCCTCGTTCCTCAAGGCCTGATGCATCATCGGCGGTGCCGGTTGTGTCCGGTGCCGGAGCTTGGTATTGTGTCGTCATTGTCATCATCAGCCCGCCTCCGGGCGCACAACCGCGTTGCGAGAAATCCATGGAAAAACTTAACCCCGCCCAGCTGGTCGAACCTGATCGCGTCCATCGTCTGGCCTATACCAGCCAGGAGATATTCGATCGCGAGATCGAGAACATTTTCGAAAAAGTCTGGGTGTATTGCGGCCACGAATCCCAGATCAAGAAGCCGGGCGACTACTACACGCTGCAGATCGGCCGCCAGCCCATGGTGATGGTCCGTGGCAAGGACCAGAAGATCAGGGTGCTGTACAACCGCTGCCCGCATCGTGGTGTGGAGTTGTGCGGCAACACCCATGGCAATACCGGCAGCAACTTTGTCTGCTCGTACCACGCGTGGAGCTTTCATCTCGATGGCAAGATCGAGAGCATCCCCCTGATGAAGGGCTACGACGGTACGCGCATGACGCGTGACAACCCGGACTGCAGCATGAAGGCCGCCGCGCGCGTGGATGCCTACCGCGGGTTCGTGTTCGCCAGCCTGTCGCCCACCGGTCCGTCCCTGCTCGATTTTCTTGGCGAAGCCCGGATCGCGTTTGACGACATGTGCGACCGCTCGCCCGAGGGTGAAGTGGAAGTGGTGCCGACCTGCCACCGCGTCATGCAGCATTCGAACTGGAAGTTCTTCATGGAAAACCAGCTCGATTCCCTGCACCCCTCGGTGACCCACCAGTCCACCGGTGTGGCTGCCGGACGCATCGAAAAGCAGATGAAGGCCGGCGGCACCACGCCACCGCTCTACTACCACTACCTGTCGACCTTTGCCTCCTCGTTCGAGCAGTGGGACAGCGTGCAGACCATCAACTTCCCGCGCGGCCACGGCATCCTCAAGGCCTACATGGGCC
>CAYUEG010000148.1:0-4178 GCA_964443245.1 uncultured Burkholderiales bacterium
ATGATGGTGAGCTTCATCCAGAGCAACTACATGGGCTTTGGCTCGGGCTGTGTGGCGCCCGGCGGCCTCAGCCTGCAAAACCGTGGCGCCGGATTCGTCCTGACGGAAGGCCACCCCAACCAGGTCGGGCCGAACAAGCGCCCGTTCCACACCATCATCCCGGCGTTCCTGACCAAAGATGGTCGGCCGCAGATGAGCTTTGGCGTGATGGGCGGCAACATGCAGCCGCAGGGCCATATCCAGACGCTGATCCGCATGCTCGATTACCAGCAGAACCCGCAATCCGCCTGCGACGGCCCGCGCTGGCGCGTGGCCGGCGGCATGAAGGTCAATTCGGAGTACACCGTGCGGCCCGATACGCTCAAGGCCTTGCAAGCGCTCGGCCACGACATCGAAACCCTTAACGATCCCTACATGGATTTCGGCTCGGGCCAGTTTGCCTGGCGCCTGGAAGAAGAAGGGCAATTCACCGGCTACATTGCCGCGTCGGATGCGCGCAAGGACGGCCACGCCGCCGGGGTCTAGCGTCTGCCTCTGTGAATTCCCTGAAACCCGCTCCCACCAAGGGTTTCAGGGCGATGGCGTGACCCGCTGATCGGCCGTTGCTGAATGGGTGGGCCGTTCAGCCCGCCGTGCCACCTACCGTCAGGCCATCAATCCGCAGCGTCGGCTGCCCGACGCCCACCGGCACGCTCTGCCCATCCTTGCCGCAGGTGCCGACGCCGGAATCGAGCTTCATGTCGTTGCCGATCATCTTCACGTGCTTGAGCGAATCGGGGCCGTTGCCGATCAGCGTCGCACCCTTGACCGGCCGCGTCACCTTGCCGTCTTCAATCAGGTAGGCCTCGGAGGCCGAGAAGACGAACTTGCCGCTGGTGATGTCGACCTGTCCGCCGCCGAAGTTCTTGGCGTACAGGCCCTTCTTCACCGAGCGGATGATCTCTTCCGGCGCCTTGTCGCCGTTCAGCATGTAGGTGTTGGTCATGCGCGGCATCGGCACGTGCGAGAACGATTCGCGTCGCCCGTTGCCGGTCGGTTTGACCTTCATCAGCCGTGCGTTCATCGCATCCTGCAGGTAACCCTTGAGAATGCCGTCCTCGATCAGCGTGGTGCACTGGGTGCGGTTGCCTTCATCGTCGATGTTGAGCGAGCCGCGGCGGTCCTTGAGCGTGCCGTCATCGACGACAGTGACGCCCTTGGCGGCGACACGCTGGCCGACGCGGCCGGTAAAGGCCGAGGAACCCTTGCGGTTGAAATCGCCTTCCAGGCCGTGGCCGATCGCTTCATGCAACAGGATGCCGGGCCAGCCGTTCCCCAGCACCACCGTCATGACGCCGGCCGGGGCCGGGCCCGCCGCCAGGTTGGTCAGTGCGGCGTGCACCGCCTGTGCGGCGTAATCCTGCAGTACGGCATCGGTGAAATAGCTGTAGCCGAAACGGCCGCCGCCGCCGGAAGAACCGGTCTCGCGCTTGCCGTCCTGCTCCACCACCACGGTGAGGGAGCAGCGCACCAGCGGGCGCACGTCGGCTGCGGTGACGCCGTCACCCCGCGCCACCATCACCACCTCATAGGTGCCGCCGAGCGAAGCCATCACCTGCACCACGCGCGGATCGATGGCACGCGCCATCTTCTCCACCCGTTCCAGCAGCTTCACCTTGTCTTCGGCCGCCAGCGAGGCCAGCGGGTCATGCGGGGCATACAGCGCGCGGGCTGCGCCCTTGCCGGACTGGATGGCGCGCGATTGGCCTTGCCGGGCAATCGCCGAGGTGGCGGCGGCGGCATCGTGCAATGCCGCCAGCGAAATGTCGTCCGAATAAGCGAAGGCGGTCTTGTCGCCACTGACCGCGCGCACACCCACGCCTTCCTCGATATTGAAGCTGCCGTTCTTGACGATGCCCTCTTCCAGGCTCCAGCCTTCGGAGCGGGCGTACTGGAAGTACAGGTCGGCGTAGTCGATCTTGTGGGTGAACATCGAATCGAGCACGCGCCGCACATCGGCGTGCGTCAGCCCATAGGGGGTGAGCAATTGCGATTCGGCCACGGCCATCGATTGCAGGGCGGGCTTGAGATCCGGAGAAATGATTTGCATGTGAGGCCTGTGGGGTTGAAGCGCCATTTTACTGCGCACGATGTCCTGCGAAGTGTCTTGCCCCGGAAGAGGAAAAACGATAGGAGAATGGCTCTGGGAGCCATTCTCCTTGGCATGAGCCGGGGTGCGTCAGGCGATCTTGATGACGATCTTGCCGACCTGGCCGTTGCTTTCCATGAAATCGCGCGCGGCCGGCAGCTGATCGAAGCCAAACACGCGGTCGATCACAGGCTTGATGGTGCCCTTGGCCATCAGCGGCACCACATCGCGCGCGAACGCGGTCACGGTGCCGGCGCGGTCTTCGAGCGAGCGCATCTTGTTGGAGACACCGAATACGCGCAGTCGCTTGGCATGCACCATTTCCAGATCGATCTTCGCATCGAGCACGCCATCCACATAGCCCACGGTGGCCAGCTGGCCCTTGTAGGCCAGGCTTTGCATGCCTTCGGCGAACACCGAACCGCCCACGTTGTTGATGAAGAGCTTCACTCCCTTGCCGTCGGTGGCTTTCATCGCCGCTTCCAGGAAGCCGGGGCCGCGCACCTGCACGCCGGCATCCATGCCCAGTGCTTCGAGGCGTTTCAGCTTCTCGGCCGAACCGGAGGTGCCAAATATCTTTGCGCCCATGGTCTTGGCAATCTGCATGCTGGCCACACCCACGCCGGAGGAAATGCCGGCAATCAGAATCCAGTCACCGGCGCCGATCGGCCCGGCTTCGCCCATGTGGGCATGCTTGACCATGTCGTAGGCCACCCAGTAGGCCAGCGATGCGCCGGCGGCCTCTTCCCAGGAGAGCTCGGCCGGCTTGAGAATCGTCTCGCCGGTCTTCCAGGTCGCCAGCTCGGAGAAGGCCCCTTGCGGGCGGCCCATCACATGGTCGCCCACCTTGAAGCCGGCGACCCCGGCGCCAACCTTGACGATCTCCCCTGCGCCTTCCATGCCGCACGGTTTCATCACGCCCGGCGTATGCAGGCCATGGCCACGGATGAACTCCCCCCGGTTCAGGCCCGCGGCACGCGTGCGTACCAGGATCTCGCCCGCGCCCGGTTCGGGAGTTGCCACATCCTGCAATGCCAGTTCGCCCGAGCCGCCATCGATCAACCACGATTTCATTGTGCTGTGTCCTTGAAGTGTTATTGTGCGAGCCGCAAGCTTAAGCCCATTTGGGATGGAAGCCCGCGTTGGGAGGGAAGCCCGCTTTGGGAGGGAAGCCTGCTTTGGGAGGGAAGCACGTGTGGCGTGTGGGTGCCCGTGCACATCTCCCCCAACAAATCGAATCATTCAAACTCAAAAAGGTCATCTGAATCATGAGTGAAGTCAAAGCAGAAGCCGCCCCTGGCAAAGTTCACTGGCACAAGAAGGGCCATGTCGGCTACATCATTTTCGACAACCAGAAAAAATTCAACGCCGTCAATTTCGACATGTGGCTGGCGATCCCGAAGGCGATTGCCGAATTCAATGCCGACCCCGACATCCGGGTTGTGGTGCTGGAAGGTGCCGGCGAGAAGGCCTTCGTGTCGGGCGCGGACATCTCGCAGTTTGGCGACAAACGCAGCGGTGACGGCGCGGCCGAGTACAACAAGGCCACCGAGGCTGGCTACATGTCCATCCTCGCCTGTATCAAGCCGGTGGTGGCCAAGATTCGCGGCATCTGCATGGGTGGCGGCCTGGGCATCATCCTCAATTGCGACATTCGCATTTGCGCCGATGACGCCAAGTTCCGCATGCCGGCCGGGCGTCTGGGTTTGGGCTACGCGTTCGGCGGGCTGAAGCGCTTCGCGGAGGTGATCGGCCCGGCCAATACCGCCGACCTGTTCTTCTCCGCGCGTACCTTTGGCGCTGCTGATGCACTTCAGATCGGTCTCGTCAAGCAGGTGGTGCCGGTGGCCGATTTGGATAAGGTGGTCGATGACTACGTCACCATGATCAGCCAGAACGCGCCGCTGACCCTGGCGGCAGCCAAGGCGGCCCTGATGGAAATGCGCAAGCCGCAGGTCGAGCAGGACCCTTCACGCATCCAGAAGATGGTGGAAGCCTGCTTTGCCAGCGCAGACTACAACGAAGGGCGCAAGGCGTTCGCCGAGAAGCG
>CAYUEG010000148.1:4278-7932 GCA_964443245.1 uncultured Burkholderiales bacterium
GCGGCTTGCGTGGCAATCAGGTAGCCGCCCAGGTTGGCGCAGGCGGAGCCGGTGGCCGGATCCTCTGCCACACTGCCCTGGTTTTTGGAGAAGAAGAAACGCACCTCCATCTCCGGCTCGGACACCGGCGAGATGCAGTACACCGATACCTTGCCCAGATTGTTGGTAAACGACGCGACCCCCGCGTTGGGGGCAAGGCTACGCACCAGTGCGCGCGAGGCCAAGGGCACCACCAGTTGTTCCATGCCGGTATTGACCCAGAGCGGTGCGGCTGCGACATCGCCGGGCTGGATGCCGAGCGCAGCAGCCAGTTCTGCGATGCGTGCGGCATCGAGCGGCCGCGTGGTTGGCGCGTTCGCGGTCAGGGTCCAGGTGTTGCCCAGGGCCGATACGGGAATCACGCCGGCGTGTGTCTGAAGCGTGATGGCATCGCCGGCACGGTGCAGCGCACGCACCACCTGTGCCGTGCCGAGCGTCGGATGCCCGGCGAAGGGCAATTCCATCGCGGGCGTGAAGATGCGCATCCGTGCCGTTGCCTGTCCGGATGGCAGGATGAAGGTGGTCTCGGACAGGTTGAACTGCAATGCCAGTGCCTGCATGGTGGCATCGTCAAGGCTGCTGCCATCTTCAAATACACACAAGGGGTTGCCCGTCAGCGGCTGGCCTGGCAGGGCAAAGACATTCAGGAGGCGGTAGGTGAGCTTCATGCTGCCTGCGCCAGAAACATGCGGTAGGCCGGATTGGCCGATTCATCCCAATAGCGGTAGCCGAGGGCATCGAGAAACTTGCGGAACGCGCCCATCTCCCGGGCCGGCACCTGCATGCCGACCAGTACCCGGCCGACGTCGGCACCGTGGTTGCGGTAATGGAACAGGCTGATGTTCCAGTCCGGGCGCATGCTGGTCAAAAATTTCATCAGGGCACCGGGCCGCTCGGGAAATTCGAAGCGGTAGAGCAGTTCGTCATGTGCCAGGCCCGAGGTGCCGCCGACCATGTGGCGCAGGTGCGATTTGGCCAACTCGTCGTCCGTCAGGTCGAGCGCCTTGAAATCGTGTTTGGCCAGGGTCTTGATCAGGCGCGTGACATCGGCACGATCATGCACCGAGATGCCGACAAAAATGTGCGCTTCTCTCGAATCGGCGATGCGGTAGTTGAACTCGGTGACGTTACGGCTCCCCACCAGCTCGCAAAAGCGCCGGAATGAGCCGCGCTCTTCGGGGATCGTCACCGCGAGGATCGCCTCGCGGCGCTCGCCGACCTCGGCGCGCTCGGCGACAAAGCGCAGGCGGTCGAAGTTCATGTTGGCGCCGCAGGCCACCGCAACCAGGGTCTCTCCCTTGAGTTTCTCGCGCTCCACATAGGCTTTGGCACCGGCGATGGCCAACGCGCCGGCCGGCTCCAGAATCGCGCGGGTGTCTTCGAACACATCCTTGATGGCCGCGCAGATGTCGTCGGTATCGACCAGGATGATCTCGTCGACCAGCTCGCGGCACAGGCGGAAGGTCTCTTCGCCTACCTGCTTGACTGCCACGCCATCGGCGAACAGGCCGACCTGCTCAAGCTTGACCCGCTTGCCCGCCGCCAGCGAGCGTGCCATCGCGTCCGAATCGGCCGGCTCCACGCCGATGATCCTGATCTCCGGCCGTACCCGCTTGACGTAGGCGGCAATGCCCGAAATCAGGCCGCCGCCGCCAATGGCGACAAAGATGGCATGAATCGGCCCCTGCTGTTGCCGCAATACTTCCATGCCGATGGTGCCCTGGCCGGCAATCACGTCCGGGTCATCGAACGGATGCACGAAGGTCAGACCCTGCTTGTGCTCCAGTTCGCGGGCGTGGGCATAGGCCTCGTCAAACATGTCGCCAAACAGAATCACTTCGGCGCCGCGTGCCTTCACCGCATGCACCTTGACAACAGGAGTGGTGACGGGCATCACGATCACCGCACGAACGCCAAGCCGCTTGGCTGCCAGTGCCACGCCCTGTGCATGGTTGCCGGCCGAAGCGCAGATCACGCCGCGATCCAGAGCGGCGCGCGGCATCTGTGCCATCTTGTTGTAGGCCCCGCGCAGCTTGAAGCTGAACACGCTCTGCATGTCCTCGCGCTTGAGCAGCAGCGTGTTGTTGAGCCGCGCGGAAAGATTGGGCGCTTTCTCGAGCGGCGTTTCACTGGCAACGTCATACACCCGCGCAGTGAGGATTTTTTGGAGATAATCCGGTGTCTTCATGTGCAAAATGTCTACCCCTTCGGAAGGGGTGTCATTTTACCCGACTCCGACCCCCAAAGAGGGGGTGTCTCAATTCCTTCTGCGCCTCCCTTGATCGAATCCCTTCAGGCATTCTTTACCGCTGATGCCAGCCTCTGGTCGCTCCTGGCCGGCAGCTTCTTCGCCGCCACGCTGATTCCGGTGTCATCCGAGGTGATGTTGTTTGCCGTGATCCGCCTGCACCCGGAACAGCTGTGGCCGGCAATCGCCGTGGCCACGCTGGGCAATACCGCGGGCGGCATGGTGTCTTACGCCATGGGGCGCTGGATCCCGCATCGCAAGACGATTCGCCACGAGGCGTGGCTGCGCGGCCATGGCGCGCCCCTGTTGCTGCTTTCCTGGCTGCCGCTGGCCGGCGACGCGTTGTGCGTCGCCGCCGGCTGGCTACGTTTGCACTGGTTGTCATGCATGCTGTTCATGGCTATCGGCAAGGGCGCCCGCTATGTCGTGGTGGCGCTGTTATCGTAGCCATTGCATCCAGAACCCGTTTTCTTGCACAGGAGCGTTTCTCCATGTCCAGCTTTCCGTCGCGCCGCAGCACCCTCAAGGCCGCCCTTAAGGCCGGCCTGGTCATCGCCCCCGGGGTGTTCGACGGCATCTCGGCACGCATCGCCGACCGCATGGGCTTCACCGCGCTCTACATGACAGGCTACGGCACGGTGGCTTCGCGCCTGGGCCTTGCCGACGCCGGCATCGCCACTTATACCGAGATGGCGGCGCATGCGCGCATGATTGCCGGCATCACGGCGACGCCGCTGATCGCCGATGCCGATACCGGCTACGGCGGGCTGCTCAACGTGCAGTACACGGTGCGGGGCTACGAAGAAGCCGGCGTCTGCGCGATCCAGCTCGAAGACCAGGAATTTCCGAAGAAGTGTGGCCACATGCTTGGGCGCCGGGTGGTGCCGGTTGAAGACATGGTGGCCAAGGTGAAGGTGGCAGTGGCCAGCCGCAATGACCCGAACCTGCTGATCATCGCGCGTACCGATGCGCGCACTACGCATGGGCTGGATGAAGCCCTGCGCCGTGCCGAGGCCTACGCCAAAGCGGGTGCCGACCTGCTGTTCGTCGAAAGCCCCGAGAGTGTGGAAGAGATGCAGCGTATCGGCAAGACCTTCGATCTGCCGCTGGTTGCCAACATGGTCGAGGGCGGGCGCACCCCGGTGCTGACGGCGGCCGAACTGGAGGAGATCGGCTATGGCCTGGCGATCTACCCGGCGCTGGGATTTCTTGCCGCCACGCACGCGATGGAAGCGGCGTTTACTGGCCTGAAGGAAAAGCGTTCCAGCGTGCCGCCTGCCGTGCCGCTGTACAACTTCCAGGCCATGAGCAAGCTGATGGGGTTCGATGAGGTCAGCGCGTTCGACAAGCAGTATCGGGATGACTGA
>CAYUEG010000149.1:0-7925 GCA_964443245.1 uncultured Burkholderiales bacterium
GCGCCGAATTCGTCTTTCACGCGGCGCACGATGTCGAGGTAAGGCATGCCGGGTTTGACCATCACCATGTCCGCGCCTTCTTCGAGGTCGAGGCCGACTTCCCACAGGGCTTCGTCGGTATTGGCCGGGTCCATCTGGTAGGTTTTCTTGTTCGATTTGCCCAGGTTCTTCGCCGAGCCGACGGCATCACGGAAGGGGCCGTAAAACGCGGACGCATATTTGGCCGAGTAGGCCATGATCTGCGTGAGCGGGTGGCCGCCACCATCAAGCGCCTTGCGGATCGCGCCGATGCGGCCATCCATCATGTCGGAAGGTGCAACGATATCGACGCCCGCCGCCGCCTGGGAGAGTGCCTGGCGCTTGAGAATCTGGATCGTCTCGTCGTTCTTGATGTAGCCGTTGTCATCGAGCACGCCGTCCTGGCCGTGGCTGGTGTAGGGGTCGAGTGCCACATCGCACAGCACGCCTAGTTCAGGAAAGCGCTTTTTCAACTCCGCAACGACGCGCGGCACCAGGCCATCGGGGTTCATCGCTTCGGTGCCGTCGGGGTCCTTGCGCTTCTGGTCAATCACCGGGAACAGTGCCATGCACGGCACGCCGAGCCGCAGGGTTTCTTCGGCAATCGGCAAGAGCGTATCGAGCGTATAGCGGCTGACGCCGGGCATCGAAGGCACCGGCTGCACGACCTTGGCCCCGGCATCGCGCTCGTCCAGCACGAAAACCGGGTAAATCAGGTCGTTGGTGGTGAGGACATTTTCCTGCACCATGCGGCGCGCAAATTCGTTGCGGCGGTTGCGGCGCATGCGCCGCTCGGGGAATTTTCCTAGCACTTTCATGGGGTGCAAAAGCTTTCTTCAGATTCGACCTTAACAGAGGGGGAATTACCGTGGCCGGAAACTTTTTCCCGCAGCCATTTTTTCGCTTGAAACCGTGCAGCAAAGGGTCTATTGTCACCGATGAGCGCTTTGCGCGCTCCCCGCTTTCCCTCCCTTAAGCGGGGCTCTGGTTCCCACAGCGATCCCTTCTGCGGCGCTGCCGGGCATGACAGGGCGTTGGGCCGTGAGGAAACCCCTTTCTTCACGGCCTCGTTTTTTGTGGGGCGCGGTGGCGCCGGTAGTGCGGTGTTTTGGCCGCCACGGGTGCGGGTTTGGGGGTTGCCTGAGGCTTGGCAGGTTTCGGCGTTTCCAGCGGAATGTCGAGCCACTTCGACAGCACCGCTTCCACTTCGGCAATCCCGGTTTTCTTCAGGCTGGAAAACAGGCTCACCGAGTTGGTGCCGATGCGCAGGTTCAAGGTGCTGCGCACGCGCGCCAGGGTGGCGGCCTGTTCGTTGCGGGAAAGCTTGTCTGCCTTGGTCAGGAGCACGTGCACCGGTTTTTCGGTAACGGCAAACCAGTCGAGCATTTCCACATCCAGGTCGGTCAGCGGGTGGCGCGCATCCATGATCAGCACCATGCCGGCCAACTGCTCGCGCGAGGCCAGGTAGCTGG
This sequence comes from uncultured Burkholderiales bacterium, assembly GCA_964443245.1. Lineage (GTDB taxonomy): Bacteria > Pseudomonadota > Gammaproteobacteria > Burkholderiales > JAEUOS01 > CANJDH01. Next base: position 1,491 of record CAYUEG010000149.1, read on the forward strand.
AAAGGAACACGTTCCAGCGCGCGCGCTCGGTCTTGGTGACCTTGGCATAGCCGTAGCCGGGCAGGTCCACCAGATATTTGTCCGGCTCGGCCAGGGGGTCTGCCCCCAGGGCAAAGTAATTGAGCTGCTGGGTGCGGCCGGGCGTCTTGCTGGTGAACGCCATCCGCTTCTGGTTGGCCAGAGTGTTGATGGCGCTCGATTTGCCGGCATTGGAGCGGCCGGCAAACGCCACTTCGGCCACCGATGGGAAAATCAGGTTGTCGAGGGATGAGGCGGTCGTGAAAAACCGGGCTCGATGCAGGAAAGACATGGGGATCGCGCCTTCGGCCCGTGCGCCGTTGAGAGACCGTTGAGAGGGTAAAGAGGGGCCAACTTGCGGTAGAATATCAGGTTTGATGGTGCACCAAAGCACGCGAATCCAACCCTCCATTCAAGTCGGGGACTGTTTGATGACATCCGCTCTTCACCACACATTCGGCGCAGCCCTCAAGGCAACCGGCCTGGCCGCATTGCTGGCCTGCTCCCTGGCAGCCGCGCCAGCGGTTGCCGCCAGCCCCAAACCGGCAGCCAAGGTAGACCTTGCCCGCGGCTCGCAGATCGCCACCCAGGTGTGCGCGGCATGCCACGGTGCCGATGGCAACAGCGCCGCTTCGGCCAACCCTTCGCTGGCGGGGCAGCACCCGGAGTACCTGGCCAAACAGCTGGCCAACTTCAAGGAAAACAAGACGCGCAAGAACGCCGTGATGATGGGCTTTTCCGCCGCCTTGACGCCCGAGGACATGGCCAACGTGGCCGCGCACTATGCCGCCCAGAAGCCCAAGGATGGTGCGGCCCGCTCCCCGGCCACGCTGAAACTGGGTGAAAAGATCTACCGTGGCGGCGTGCCGGAAAAAGGCATCGCAGCCTGTGCCGGCTGCCATGGCCCGGCCGGTTCCGGCATTCCGGCGCAGTATCCGCGCCTGGCAGGCCAGTGGGGCGATTACACCAAGGCGCAACTGGTTGCGTTCCGCTCGGGCGAGCGCCAGAACGATCCGCAGGGCATGATGCGTGGCGTGGCGGCGAAAATGTCGGACAAGGAAATCGAGGCCGTCTCCGACTATATTGCCGGTTTGAAGCGCGCGAACTGAACGTATTGCCTTCGGCAGGCTCAAACAGGGGGTGGCGTTACGCCACCCCTTTTAGTTTCACCGCCGCTCGAATTTCCCTCCCCCACCTGTTGACCTGACGGACCCCCGATGTCCTCTTCCCCGGCGCGCCATGCGGTCGAACTGATCAGTTCGATGCGCTTTGCCATCAGCCTCTTGAGCTTTCTGGCGGTGGCGTCGGTGATCGGCACCATCCTCAAGCAGAACGAGCCGTACAACAACTATCTGAACCAGTTTGGCCAGTTCTGGTTCGCCGTGTTCGAGGCGCTTTCGCTTTACGGCGTGTACAACGCCTGGTGGTTCGTGCTGATCCTGGCATTCCTGGTGGCCTCCACCAGCCTGTGCGTGTACCGCAATGCCCCCAAGATGTTCGCCCAGATGCGCACCTTCAAGGAAAGCATGCGCGAGCAGTCGTTTGCAGCCTTTGCCCACCACACCGCCTTCACGGCGGTACCGGCAGACGGTGTGGCGCGGGCGGAAACGGTGCTGCGCCACGCCGGCTTCAAGACCAAGACGGCAGTCGGCAGCGGCGCCACCATGGTTGCCGCCAAGGCCGGCAGCGCAAACCGCCTCGGTTACGTGTTCGCGCATGTCGGCATCATCGTCATTTGCATTGGTGGTTTGCTTGACGGTGATCTTCTGTTGCGCGCACAGATGGCGTTTGGCGGCAAGGAGGCGATTCGCGGCAACCCGCTGATCTCCGAGATTCCGGAAAAGAGCCGCCTGGCGGCAGGCAATCCGAGCTTTCGCGGCAACATCCTGATTCCCGAGGGCAGCGGGCGCGATTTCGCCCTGCTCAACTACGCTGACGGCATTCTCCTGCAGCCCCTGCCCTTCAAGCTTGACTTGAAGCGCTTCGTGATCGAGCACTACCCCACCGGCCAGCCCAAGCTCTTCGCCAGTGATGTGGTGGTGACCAACAAGGACGACGGCCGCACTTTCGAAGCACGCATCGAAGTCAACAAGCCGTTGATCCATCGCGGCGTTGCGGTCTACCAGTCCAGCTTCGACGATGGTGGTACCAAGGTCAAGCTGAAGGGCTATCCGGTGGCAGGCCCGCGCGATTACAGCTTCGCGGTGGATGGCGAGATCGGTGGCGGCACCGTGCTGACCCCCGACGCGGCGGACAAGTCCCTGACGCTCGAAATGACCGGCTTTCGCCTCTTCAACGTCGAACGAGTCGGCGAATCCGGCCCGCCGCGCGAGCCGACCTTCGCCGACAAGCTCAAGCAGGGGCTCGGCCCTGGCTCAGCCCCCGGCAAGGACAAGGAGATGCGCAATGTGGGCCCGAGCATCACCTACAAGCTGCGCGATGCCGCCGGCCAGGCCAAGGAGTTTCACAACTACATGCTGCCGATGTTCCTGGACGGGCGTCAGATGCTGCTCTCCGGGGTGCGCGAGAATCCGAACGATACCTTTCGCTACCTGCGCCTGCCGATGGATCGTGAAGGTTCGCTGGCCGACTTCATGCGCCTGCGCGCGGCGGTGTTTGATCCGGAGCTGCAGGCCCGCGCGGGCGGTGCGTTTGCGCGCGAACTGAAGGGCAACAACGTGACCGATGCGTTGCGCAAGCAGTTGGCCGAATCGGGCCGGCGCTCGCTCGAAACGTTCGCCGTGCAGGGTTTTCAGGCGGTGGCCGATTTCCTCGAGAAGAGCGTGCCGGAAGCGGAGCGTGAAAAGGCGGCCGAGGTGTATGTGCGCCTGCTCAACAGTGCGGCGTTCGAGGCCTGGCAGCTGAAGCGTGAAAAGGATGGGCTGCCGCGCCAGGAGTTCGATGAAACCAACGCGCGCTTTGTCCAGGATGCGTTGAATGCCGTGTCGGACAGCTTTTTCTACGGTGCCCCGGTATATCTGCACCTCAATTCCTTCGACGAGGTCAAGGCCAGCGTATTTCAGCTGACGCGCTCGCCAGGCAAGAACATTGTCTACCTGGGCTCGCTGCTGCTGGTGCTTGGGGTGTTCGCCATGCTGTACATTCGCGAACGTCGGGCCTGGGTGATGGTCAAAAGCGACGGCACCGCGCTGTTTGCCATGTCGGCCCTGCGCCGTGGTGTCGATGATGATCGGGAATTCAATCAGCTGCGCGAAAAATTGCGTCAGCATCTGGGGGGCGGTCCCAATCCTGCCGCCCCAGCCGCATAGGAAGTGACCAAAGGGAAGTGAGACAAGCAATGGAACTGAGCCAGCCAAATGCATCAGCCCCGACCGGATTCGGTGCGTCCCCGGGCGCCCTCCAGACGGAATCCTACGCCCCCCCGCAACCCCTGCTGCAGCGCATCAGCACCTATGACTGGGTGTTCGGGCTGATCCTCGCGATCGGGGCGGTGTTCAGCCTGGTGCGCTACGGTGCCTTCATGGATGGTTACGAGAAGGCCATTCTGCTGTGCGCCGTGCCGGTATTTGCCTGGCTGGGCTGGTTCTTCAATCCGGTGCGCACCGTGTTTCTGGTGATGGGCGGCCTCTCGCTCGCGGCCGTGGGCTTGTATGGTGGTTCGCTGGAGGCGGCGCAGACCGGCTTCCTGCTCAAGTACTTCCTCTCCAGCCAGTCGGCGATTGTCTGGATGTGTGCGCTGATTTTCTTTGCCACCGTTTCATACTGGATCGGCCTGGTGGCGCATTCGGAATTTGCCGCGCGTACCGGCTCGGTACTGACCTGGATTTCGGTGGTGATGGGCTTTGTCGGCCTCATGGTGCGCTGGTACGAGAGCTACCTGATTGCGCCGGATGTGGGCCACATCCCGGTCAGCAACCTGTATGAAGTGTTTGTGCTGTTCTGCCTGATTACCTCGATGATGTACCTGCACTACGAGCGACGCTATGCCACGCGTGGCCTTGGCGCCTTCGTGATGCTGGTGGTGTTGGCCGCGGTCGGCTTTTTGCTCTGGTACACCTTCGAGCGCGGCGCCCACGAAATCCAGCCGCTGGTGCCCGCCTTGCAGAGCTGGTGGATGAAGATCCATGTGCCGGCCAACTTCATCGGCTACGGCGCCTTTTCGCTTGCTGCCATGGTCGGCTTTGCCACCCTGCTCAAGGCAAACCACGAAGCGCCGTCCCGCGCCAACATGGCCGCCGTATGGGGCGCGGGCGTGGCGCTGGCCATTGCCCTGGCGCTCGAAGCGGTGGTGTTCCGCAAAACCGGGGCTTCCGCCTACTGGGCAGCCTATTTTGCGGTGACCCTGGCGATTTTTGCCGCCGTGATCATGGCGCGTGGCCGGATCGCCCCCCAGCTGCCGGCCCTCTCGGTGCTTGATGACGTGATGTACCGCGCGATTGCCATCGGTTTTGCCTTCTTTACGGTGGCCACCATTCTGGGCGCCCTGTGGGCCGCCGAAGCCTGGGGCTCCTACTGGAGTTGGGATCCGAAGGAAACCTGGGCCCTGATTGTCTGGCTCAACTACGCGGCCTGGCTGCACATGCGGCTGATCAAGGGCTTGCGCGGTGTGGTGCTGGCCTGGTGGTCGCTGGTCGGCCTTTTGATCACGACCTTCGCCTTCCTCGGAGTCAACATTTTCCTGTCCGGCCTGCATTCCTACGGCACCCTGTAAGGGCCTGGCGCGGGCAGGGCAGGGATTCGTCACGGATGGCCAGGCTGCCGCGACTTTACCTGCCGGGGTGCCCGCAGCACGTGATTCAGCGCGGCAACGGCCGCCGCACCGTGTTCCTGGACGATGCGGACCGGCAAGCCTACCTGGGCTGGCTGGCAGGCGCGGTGCGCGACTACCGGCTGGAACTGCTGGCTTACGTCCTGATGGACAATCACGTGCACCTGCTGGTGATTCCGCCTGCAGAAGGCGTGCTCGGGCGTGCCCTGCAGTCCCTCGGCCGGCGCTACGTACGCTACTTCAACGATCGCCACGGCCGTGCCGGCACGATATGGGAAGGAAGATACAGGGCGACCATCGTTGATAGTGAGCGCTATCTCATCGAGTGCATGCGCTACATCGACCTGAACCCCGTGCGCTCTGGCGTGGTGTCTGATCCGGGCGAGTTTCGCTGGTCCAGCTATCGGCATCATGCGGGTATGGATGCCGTGCCGTTCCTCGCCGACCACCCGCTCTTCTGGGCCCTGGGCAATACCCCGTTTTCGCGCCAGGCGGCGTATCGGGAACTCTGTGCCGAGGGCATGGCGCAATCCGCCGCGCAGGCGATCAGTGATGCCACCAACAAGGGCTGGGCTCTGGCAAGCAAGGATTTCCTCGCACAGGCCGCTCCTGCTGCGACCCGCCGCCTGCAGCCTCTGCCGCGCCGGGGTCGACCGCGCAAGAATAACTCTGTCCCCATTTAATTCGACGAAGATTGTTGCAGTCAATAAATGGGGTCAGACCCCATTTATTGTGCTTGTTTGATCAAGGACTTGGGCGTAGACTCTCTGTCCCGTTTTGTGCGATGCCGCAATTTGTGGCAAGAGAGCGAGCCATGTCCGATTCGACCCTGATCCCTTCCGCCGCTTCAATCCCGGGCGCCACTCATGCGGCGCCGCTGGCGCAGGGCATGTATGACCCGGCCAACGAGCACGATGCCTGCGGTGTCGGCTTCGTTGCGCACATCAAGGGCAAGAGATCGCATTCGATTGTCGAGCAGGGGCTGCTTATCCTGAAGAACCTTGACCACCGCGGCGCGGTGGGGGCGGATGCCCTGATGGGCGATGGTGCCGGCATCCTGATCCAGATTCCCGATGCGTATCTGCGCCACGAAATGGCGAAACAGGGCGTCCAGTTGCCCCCGCCCGGTGAGTACGGCATCGGCATGGTGTTCCTGCCGAAGGAGCACGCCTCGCGCATCGCCTGCGAGCAGGAAATCGAACGCGCCGTGCGCGCCGAGAACCAGGTCGTGCTGGGCTGGCGCGATGTGCCGGTCGATCACACGATGCCCATGTCGCCCACCGTCAAGGCGAAGGAACCGGTGATCCGCCAGATTTTCATCGGCCGCGGGCCGGACATCATGGTGACGGATGCCTTGGAGCGCAAGCTGTACGTGATCCGCAAATCGAGCGGCCACGCGATCCAGGCGCTCAACCTGATCCACGGCAAGGAGTTCTTCGTGCCGTCGATGTCGGCGCGCACCATCGTCTACAAGGGATTGCTGCTGGCCGACCAGGTGGGCGTGTACTACAAGGACTTGCAGGACGAGCGCTGCGTCTCCGCGCTGGCCCTTGTGCACCAACGGTTTTCGACCAACACCTTCCCGGAGTGGCCGCTGGCGCATCCTTACCGGATGATCGCGCACAACGGCGAAATCAACACCGTCAAGGGCAACTTCAACTGGATGCGCGCCCGCGAAGGCGTGATGA
>CAYUEG010000150.1:0-7896 GCA_964443245.1 uncultured Burkholderiales bacterium
TGCCCGATCGAAACGCCGGAAGGTCCGAACATCGGCCTGATTAATTCGCTGGCGTTGTATGCCCGCCTGAATCGCTATGGATTTCTGGAGACCCCGTATCGCAAAGTGGTGAACAGCAAAGTCACCAACGAGATCGATTACCTCTCGGCGATCGAGGAAGGCCGCTACATCATTGCCCAGGCCAATGCCGGTCTGGATAAGTCGGGCCGTCTGACCGATGAGCTGGTGACGTCGCGTCACAAGGGCGAAACCATCCTTTCGACCGCCGACAAGATCGAGTACATGGACGTGGCGCCAGGCCAGATCGTGTCGGTCGCAGCCTCCCTGATCCCGTTCCTGGAGCACGATGACGCGAACCGTGCGTTGATGGGCTCGAACATGCAGCGTCAGGCCGTGCCTTGCCTGCGTGCCGAGAAGCCCTTCGTGGGGACTGGCATTGAACGGACGGTTGCTGTCGACTCGGGAACCACAGTGCAGGCCTTGCGTGGCGGCACGGTGGACTATGTCGATGCAGGTCGCCTGGTGATTCGCGTCAATGACGACGAAACCGTGCCGGGCGAGGCGGGCGTCGATATCTACAACCTGACCAAGTACACCCGCTCCAATCAGAACACCAACATCAATCAGCGTCCGATCGCTCGCGCCGGTGATGTCGTGGCCAAGGGTGATGTGATTGCCGATGGCGCATCGACTGACCTGGGCGAGCTCGCGCTGGGCCAGAACATGCTGGTGGCATTCATGCCGTGGAATGGTTACAACTTCGAGGATTCGATCCTGATCTCCGAGCGAGTCGTCGCCGAAGACCGCTATACCTCGATCCACATCGAAGAGCTGAACATCGTTGCGCGCGACACCAAACTTGGTTCGGAAGAGATTACGCGCGACATCTCGAATCTGTCGGAAGGACAGCTGGCCCGTCTGGATGAATCCGGCATCGTCTATATTGGCGCCGAAGTGCAGGCCGGTGACGTATTGGTCGGTAAGGTGACTCCAAAAGGCGAAACCCAGCTGACCCCGGAAGAAAAACTGCTGCGCGCAATCTTTGGAGAGAAAGCCAGCGATGTGAAGGACACGTCGCTGCGTGTCTCTTCGGGCATTGCCGGTACGGTGATCGACGTCCAAGTGTTCACGCGTGAAGGGATCGAACGCGACAAGCGGGCCCAGTCGATCATCGACGATCAGCTCAAGGCGTACAAGCAGGATCTGGCCGACCAGATGCGGATTGTGGAGAACGATACGTTCGCCCGGATCGAGCGCATGCTGCTCGGCAAGGTCGCCAACGGCGGGCCGAAGAAGCTGGCCAAAGGCGCCAAGGTGACCAAGGAGTACCTGCTGGACCTTGAGCGCTACCACTGGTTCGATGTGCGTCTTGCCAACGAAGAGGCTGCGCAGCAGCTCGAACAGCTCAAGGACGGGCTGGCCCAGAAGCGGGTGCAGTTCGACCAGGCGTTTGAAGAGAAGCGCAAGAAACTGACCCAAGGCGACGAACTGCCGCCGGGCGTGATCAAGATGGTCAAGGTGTATCTGGCCGTCAAGCGGCGCCTGCAGCCTGGCGACAAGATGGCTGGCCGTCACGGCAACAAGGGCGTGGTTTCCCGCATCATTCCGGTGGAAGACATGCCCCACATGGCTGACGGTACACCAGTGGACGTGGTGCTGAACCCGCTGGGCGTGCCTTCACGAATGAACGTGGGCCAGATTCTCGAAGTGCACTTGGGATGGGCGGCCAAGGGTATCGGCCAGCGCATCGATGAAATGCTCAAGGCGGAGCGCAAGGCTGCGGAAATCCGCAAATACTTGGAGAAGATCTACAACGCCAGCGGCAAGCACGAGGATCTGGCGTCATTTTCAGACGACGAGATCCTGGCGCTGGCCGGTAATCTCAAGCACGGCGTTCCCTTCGCAACCCCGGTGTTTGACGGGGCACATGAAGACGAGATCCGCGCCATGCTCAATCTGGCATATCCGGACGAGTTTGCCAAGCCGCGCGGGTTTACGGACCACAAGACGCAGGTGATGCTCATTGACGGGCGCACGGGCGAGGAATTTGACCGCCCCGTCACTGTCGGCTACATGCATGTTCTCAAATTGCACCACTTGGTCGATGACAAGATGCACGCCCGTTCCACCGGCCCGTACTCGCTCGTCACGCAGCAGCCGCTCGGGGGCAAGGCGCAGTTTGGCGGCCAGCGTTTCGGCGAGATGGAGGTGTGGGCGCTGGAGGCCTATGGTGCTTCGTATACCCTGCAGGAGATGTTGACGGTCAAGTCCGACGACGTTCAGGGTCGTACCAAGGTCTACGAAAACATCGTCAAGGGAGACCACAAGATCGAAGCCGGCATGCCGGAGTCGTTCAATGTGCTGGTCAAGGAAATCCGTTCACTCGCGATCGATATCGATCTCGAGCGTCATTAATTTACCGGAGTGACAGCGTATGAAAGCCCTACTCGACCTGTTTAAGCAAGTCACCCAAGAGGAAGAATTCGACGCGATTCGCATCGGATTGGCCTCCCCGGAAAAAATTCGTTCCTGGTCTTATGGCGAGGTCAAGAAACCTGAAACGATCAACTATCGGACCTTCAAACCGGAACGTGATGGCCTGTTTTGCGCCAAGATTTTCGGCCCCATCAAGGACTATGAGTGCCTGTGCGGCAAGTACAAGCGCCTGAAGCATCGCGGCGTAATCTGCGAAAAGTGTGGCGTCGAAGTGACCCTCACGAAAGTGCGTCGTGAGCGTATGGGCCACATTGAGCTGGCCAGCCCGACCGCCCACATCTGGTTCCTGAAATCGCTCCCGAGCCGGTTGGGCATGGTGCTTGACATGACCCTGCGCGACATCGAGCGCGTGTTGTACTTCGAAGCCTACGTCGTGACTGATCCGGGCATGACGCCGTTGAAGCGCTGCCAGTTGCTGACGGAAGACGATTACCTGGCAAAGGTGGAAGAGTTTGGCGATGATTTCTCGGCCAGTATGGGAGCCGAGGGCATTCGGTCGCTGTTGCACTCGCTGGATCTGGTGCACGAAACGGAGACCTTGCGCAAGGATCTTGGCGCTACCGGTTCGGAAGCGAAGATCAAGAAGTATTCGAAGCGCCTGAAGATCATCGAGGCATTCCAGAAGTCTGGGATCAAGCCCGAATGGATGGTGCTTGAGGTGCTGCCGGTACTTCCGCCGGACCTGCGCCCGCTGGTTCCGCTGGATGGCGGCCGCTTTGCCACCTCTGACCTGAATGACCTGTATCGTCGGGTCATCAATCGCAATAATCGTTTGAAACGGCTCCTCGAGCTCAAGGCACCCGAAATCATCGTGCGCAACGAAAAGCGCATGCTGCAGGAGGCTGTCGATTCGCTGCTGGACAACGGTCGTCGCGGCAAGGCCATGACCGGCGCCAACAAGCGTGCTCTCAAATCCCTGGCAGACATGATCAAAGGCAAGGGCGGGCGGTTCCGCCAGAACCTGCTGGGCAAACGGGTCGACTACTCGGGCCGTTCAGTGATCGTGGTCGGTCCGCAACTCAAGTTGCACCAGTGCGGGCTGCCGAAGAAGATGGCACTTGAACTGTTCAAGCCGTTCATTTTCAACAAGCTTGAACTGCTGGGAACCGCCACGACGATCAAGGCGGCCAAAAAACGGGTGGAGCAGGAACTGCCGGAAGTCTGGGACATCCTGGAAGAGGTGATCCGCGAACACCCGGTCATGCTGAATCGGGCCCCCACCCTGCACCGCCTTGGCATCCAGGCGTTTGAGCCCGTGCTGATCGAAGGCAAGGCCATCCAGTTGCACCCGCTGGTATGCGCGGCGTTCAACGCGGACTTTGACGGTGACCAGATGGCGGTACACGTGCCGCTTTCGCTTGAAGCACAGCTGGAAGCCCGGACGTTGATGCTGGCTTCCAACAACATCATGTTTCCGGCGAACGGTGAACCATCGATTGTTCCCTCGCAGGACATCGTGCTCGGCCTCTACTATGCAACCCGGGAGCGCATCAACGGCGTCGGTGAGGGTATCGTGTTTGCCGACATGAGCGAGTTGCAGCGGGCGCTTGACAACAAGCAGGTGGAACTGCAGGCGCGCGTGTCGGTTCGTATCCGTGAAGTCGAAGTGGACAAAGCGTCGGGTGAGCGCAAGACCAAGGTTACGCGCTATCAGACGACTGCCGGCCGTGCTCTGCTTTCCGAAATCCTGCCAGCAGGGCTGCCGTTCGCCTTGATCAACAAGGCGTTGAAGAAGAAGGAAATCTCGCGCCTGATCAATGCCTCATTCCGGCGTTGCGGTCTTCGAGAGACCGTGATTTTCGCCGACAAGCTGATGCAGTCCGGCTTCCGTCTGGCAACACGTGCCGGCATTTCCATTGCAATGGATGACATGCTGGTGCCGCCGGTAAAGCACGACATCATTCGCAAGGCCGAGACCGAAGTCAAGGAGATCGAAGCGCAATACACCTCCGGCCTGGTTACGCAGGGCGAGCGTTACAACAAGGTCGTGGACATCTGGGGTCGCGCCGGGGATCAGGTCGGCAAGGCCATGATGGAGCAGTTGGGTTCGGAAGAGACCATTGATCGCCATGGCAAGAAAGTGCGTCAGGAGTCGTTCAACTCCATCTATATGATGGCCGATTCGGGTGCGCGTGGTTCGGCTGCCCAGATTCGCCAGCTTGCGGGCATGCGCGGCCTGATGGCCAAACCTGATGGCTCGATCATCGAGACGCCGATCACCGCGAACTTCCGCGAAGGCTTGAACGTGCTGCAGTACTTCATTTCGACGCACGGCGCGCGCAAAGGCTTGGCCGATACTGCGCTCAAGACGGCCAATTCGGGCTACCTGACCCGTCGCCTGGTGGATGTGACACAGGATCTGGTCGTGATCGAAGATGATTGCGGCACCTCCAATGGCGCCACCATGAAGGCCCTGGTCGAAGGCGGCGAGGTGATCGAGCCCTTGCGTGACCGCATTCTCGGACGAGTCACGGCAGCAGATGTGATCCATCCGGAAACCCAGAATGTACTGTTCCCGCTGGGCTATCTGCTCGACGAGGACGCGGTTGAACTGATCGAGTCTCTGGGGATTGATGAAGTGCGGGTGCGTACGCCGCTTACCTGCGATACACGCTATGGTTTGTGTGCCCAGTGCTATGGCCGGGATCTGGGCCGTGGATCACTGATCAACACTGGCGAAGCAGTTGGCGTCATTGCAGCGCAGTCCATTGGCGAACCAGGGACCCAGTTGACGATGCGGACCTTCCACATTGGCGGTGCCGCCTCGCGGGCAGCGGCTGCGTCATCGGTTGAGTCGAAATCCAACGGCGTCATTCGCTTTACCGCAACAATGCGCTATGTTACCAACGTTAAGAACGAGAAGATTGTCATTTCACGTTCCGGTGAGGTGCTGATCACCGATGACAACGGCCGCGAACGCGAGCGCCACAAGGTGCCGTACGGTGCAACGATGACGGTGGCCGATGGAAAGCCGGTCAAGGCTGGTGCGGTGCTGGCTTCGTGGGATCCGCATACCCGTCCGATCATCACCGAGTACGCAGGTACCGTGAAATTCGAAAATGTGGAAGAAGGGGTGACGGTAGCCAAGCAGATGGACGAAGTGACCGGTCTGTCGACGCTGGTCGTGATTGATCCGAAACGCTCGGTTACCTCGAAAACCAAAGGCGTTCGTCCGCAGGTCAAGCTGATCAATGACCGTGGCGAAGAAGTGAAGATTGCCGGCACCGACCATTCGGTGACCATTTCCTTCCAGGTGGGTTCTCTCATTACGGTGAAGGACGGCCAGCAGGTGGGGGTCGGCGAGGTGCTGGCACGGATCCCGCAGGAGTCCTCGAAAACGCGTGACATTACCGGCGGCTTGCCGCGGGTGGCTGAACTGTTTGAAGCGCGCGCGCCGAAAGATGCGGGCATGATGGCGGAGGTGACCGGCACGGCGTCGTTTGGCAAGGACACCAAGGGCAAACAGCGTCTGGTGATCACCGATCTGGAAGGCGTGACACACGAATTCCTGATTGCCAAGGACAAGCAGGTGCTGGTGCACGACGGCCAAGTGGTGAACAAGGGCGAAATGGTCGTCGATGGTCCCGCTGATCCGCATGACATTCTGCGTTTGCAGGGCGTCGAAGCGTTGGCCCGATACATCACTGATGAAGTGCAGGACGTCTATCGCCTCCAAGGCGTGAAGATCAATGACAAGCACATCGAGGTGATTGTCCGCCAGATGCTGCGCCGGGTGCAGATTGTCGACGCGGGGGACACCAAGTACATCACCGGCGAACAGGCGGAGCGTTCGGACCTGCTGGACGAGAACGACCGGGTCATGGCGGAGGGCAAGCGGCCCGCCACCTTTGGGCACCTGTTGCTCGGCATCACCAAGGCGTCGTTGTCGACCGACTCGTTCATATCGGCTGCCTCTTTCCAGGAAACCACACGGGTTCTGACCGAGGCTGCGATCATGGGCAAACGGGATGAATTGCGCGGCCTGAAGGAGAATGTAATTGTCGGCCGACTGATTCCGGCGGGCAGCGGACTGGCCTTCCATACCGCGCGTCGCAACAAGGAAACCGAGTCGCCGGAAACCATGTTCGAAACCCCGGCTCCCGAGGCGTCCGCAGAAACGGCCACAGAAGCATGACGACCAATCCCGGGTGCGCGATCACCCGGGATTGACGAAAAGCCACTTTCAGGTTATCATTCCAAGTCTTTGTTCGCGCTGGCCAATCGTAGCGAGCGCGCATTATCAAGAACGGATCTACATGCCTACAATCAATCAACTGGTGCGGCAGGCTCGCGTTGCCCCCAAGAGCAAGAGCAAGGTGCCCGCCATGCAGCGCAGCCCGCAAAAGCGGGGCGTTTGCACGCGTGTCTACACGACCACCCCCAAGAAGCCCAACTCAGCGCTGCGCAAGGTTGCCAAGGTGCGCCTGACCAACGGGTTCGAGGTGATTTCCTACATCGGCGGTGAAGGGCACAACCTGCAGGAGCACTCAGTGGTGCTTATCCGCGGCGGCCGCGTGAAGGATTTGCCTGGCGTCCGATACCACATGGTGCGTGGCTCTCTGGATACGCAGGGCGTCAAGGACAGGAAGCAGTCCCGTTCGAAATATGGTGCCAAGCGCCCGAAAGCAGCTTAAAGGTTGAGGTGAGATATGCCCCGTCGTCGTGAAGTTCCCAAGCGTGACATCCTCCCGGATCCGAAGTTCGGCAACGTGGATCTGGCCAAGTTTGTCAACGTACTGATGTTTTCCGGCAAAAAAGCCGTGGCCGAGCGCACCATTTATGGTGCCCTTGATCAGATTACCAAGAAGTCCGGCAAAAATGCCCTTGAAGTGTTTGGCGCTGCAATGAACAACGCCAAGCCGATGGTCGAGGTCAAGAGCCGTCGCGTGGGTGGCGCCAACTACCAGGTGCCCGTTGAGGTGCGTCCCGTGCGGCGCATGGCGCTGGCGATGCGCTGGATTCGTGAGGCTGCGCACAAGCGGTCAGAAAAATCCATGGGTCTGCGCTTGGCGAACGAGTTGATGGAAGCAGCTGAAGGGCGGGGCGGCGCGGTGAAGAAGCGGGACGAAGTTCACCGTATGGCAGAAGCCAACAAGGCTTTTTCGCACTTCCGGTTCTAAGTACTTCGATCAGATCGAGGTGCGGGCGCCGCTTGATGGAAGCGGCGCTTTTTGCTTGTTGTTGGCGGTTTCTCCAGTAAGTCCCTGAATATTTTCGCTGCGTTTTCAGTTCAGCGCAGTTTGATCTTTAAGAAAGAGGTGCAGACGTGGCTCGTAAAACTCCTATCGAACGGTATCGCAACATTGGCATTTCAGCCCACATTGATGCGGGCAAAACCACGACCACGGAGCGCATCCTTTTCTACACTGGCGTTAACCACAAGATTGGTGAGGTGCACGA
>CAYUEG010000151.1:0-7887 GCA_964443245.1 uncultured Burkholderiales bacterium
TTGCCCGAGACTGCGCAGAGCGTGTTCTATCAGGGCCTGAACCGCGGCAAGAAGAGCCTGACGCTGGATCTGAACCACCCGGAAGGCAAGTCTGTTTTCCTCCGCCTGGTGGCCAACGCCGATGCGGTGACCAGCAACATGCGTGGTGACGTGCCGTCCAAGCTGGGCATCGACTATGCAGCATTGGGCCAGGTCAATCCGCGCATCGTCTGTGCACATCTGACCGGCTACGGCCGGGAGGGTGCGCGCACCAACTGGCCCGGTTACGACTATCTGATGCAGGCCGAGGCAGGCTATTTTTCCCTGACGGGAGAGCCGGGCAGCGCGCCGGCGCGTGCCGGGCTCTCGCTGATCGATTTCATGACGGGCGCGGTTCTCTCGATGGGTCTTTTGGCCGGCGTGCTGGAAGCGCGCACGCGCGGGGTCGGGCGCGATGTCGACGTCAGCCTGTTTGACCTCGCGCTGTCGAACCTGAATTACATCGGCCACTGGTATCTGAACAACGGTGCTGTCACTGGTCGTCTGCCGCGTTCCGCCCATGCCTCGTTGACGCCTTGCCAGAGCTACAAGACAGCTGACGGCTGGATCTTCCTCATGTGCAACAAGGAGAAATTCTGGGCCGAACTTTGTGATTGCATTGGCCGCCCCGAATGGAAAACCGATGCGCGCTTTGTCGATTTCAAGGCACGTCTGGCGCATCGCGACCTGATTACGGAAATGCTTGACGATGCCTTGTCGGCGCGTGGTACGGATGCATGGATGCGTATCTTCTCGGCACGCGTGCCGGCCTCCCCCATTTACGATGTCAAGCAGGCGCTGGACAACCCGTGGGTTGCAGAAAGCGACCGCATCGAGAACATTCCGGTGTCAGGCGCGGAGGACTTGCGCCTGCTGGCATCCCCGATTCGCTACGAGGGAAGGCCCCGCAATGCCCGGGCGCCGGTGCTGGGAGAGCACAGCGCCGAAATCCTGGCGGCGGCTGGCATCTCGCCGGCCGATATTGCCCGGCTGCGCGCTGCCGGTGTGGTCTAGTTGCTTATGGTGAATGATCTTGTTTGCGTAGATAAGGGACACGCCCTGTGGATTTGAATCTGGTTCGAAGTTTGCTGTTCACACCGGGCAACCGTCCCGAGCGCTTTGGCAAGGCATGCGCGACTGCTGCCGATGGCTTTATTGCCGATCTTGAGGATGCGGTCGGGCCGGCGGACAAGGCCAGTGCGCGGCTGGGCGTGATGGAATGGCTGCGCACCCGCGCAGGCGTGGTGCGATCCGATTTCCTCGTCTGCCTGCGCATCAATTCGATCTATACCCATGATGGCTTGCGCGACCTTGCCGCACTCACGGATGCGGCGCGCGCCGGCTTCGCACCGGATGTACTGCTGTTGCCCAAGGTGGAATCCGCAGAGGAAGTGGTACTGGTGGCGCGCCATCTTCAGGCCAGTGGCAAGGCTGGCGCAGGCGTGGCGCTAATGGCGCTGATCGAATCCGCGCGCGGTCTTGAAGAAGCCATGCGCATTGCCCATGCCCACCCGATGGTGCAGGCAATGGCCTTTGGCGGGGTGGATCTGGCGGCCGATTTGCGCGCCACCTTTGCCTGGGAGACGTTGCTGGCCGGGCGCAGCCGGGTCGTGCAAGCCGCTGCTTCCGCCGGGATTGGCCTGATGGACGTGCCGTACCTGGAGATCGCCGATGACAACGGCCTGGCGGCGGAGTGTGCGCGCGTGCGGGCGCTCGGCTTCAATGGCAAGCTGGCGATCCATCCGCGCCAGGTGGACGGCATCAATGCCGGGTTTGTACCCTCCGCTGACGAAATCGCCTACGCCGAGGGTGTCAGCGCGGCATTCGAAGCCGCCGCGGGTGGTGCCTGCACCTATCGCGGCAAGATGGTGGATGAGCCCGTGATGATTGCCGTGCGGCGGATTCTGGCGCGGGCGTCGCGCGCCGTTGCCATTTGATTGTCAGAGGAAAGCAGCATGAGCTTTTATGCCTATTCGCGTATTGCCGAGCATCGCTATCGTGAGCGCTTCGGACTGGATTTCGAGGATTTTTCGGTCGGGCAACGCTTTCGCCACCGACCCGGGGTGACGCTTTCGCAGCAGGACAACACCGACGAGGCGCTCGATACGCTGAACGCTGCGATGGTGCATTACGACGCCAAATACGCGGCACAAACCGCGTGGAAGCTGCCGCTGATGGTCAGCACCATTACGCTGCAGCGCCTGGTGGGGCTGTCGTCAAAGACCTTCGGTCGCAAGCATTCCATCAAGGGTTTCGACGAAATTGCCATGACCGGTCCGGTGTTCGGCGGCGACACGCTTTACGCGGAGTCGAAGGTGGTGGCGGTCAACGCGAGCGCCGATGCGGATCTGGGCGAGGTCACGGTGATTTGCCATGGCATCAACCAGCATGAAAAGGAAGTGGCGCGGGTGACCTACCGCGTACTGGTGTGGCGCCGCGGCCGCCATCCGGAGGACAGGGCGGGGTCCGGGGTGACGGGGGAGGCCGCCGCCGAGGGACGCTTTCTGGCGCACCGCACCGAAGCAGATGGCACCCTGGTGGAGCAGGTGGGCCTGTTCTTCGAGGATTGCCAGCCCGGGGAGACGTTTGTGCATTGGCCCCGGCGCACCATGCTGCGGGAAGAAGGCATGGAGCATGCGTGGCGCTCGTTTGAAATGGCGCCGCAGTATCACGACCTGGACTGGATTTCCAGCCATGCGGGCGGCGTGTTTCGTTTCAGCGAGGCATGGGTGGTCACCGTCGCCACAGCGATGACCACGCGTACCTTCGGACGGGTGGTGGCGAACCTGGGCTGGACCGGTGTGGAACTGGGCGCCGCCGTCGTTGCCGGAGACACACTGGAATCCGAATCGACAATCCTGGACAAGCGCGAATCGAAGTCGCGCCCGAACGAGGGCATCCTCGGCGTGGAGACGCGCGCCTACAACCAGCGGCGCGAGCTGGTGATGTCCTACCAGCGTCGGCTACTGGTGTACAAGAAAGAGGCGCAAACGCCCTACGCGGCAGCCGGCTACTGAGTACGTGCTGCAGGCAGGCGCAGGGCGGCGGCTTCAGCCCTGTTCGAGAAACTCCTGCAAGGCGAGGGCCGGCGGTTTGGCGTAGTTCGAGCGCCGGCTGACGCCAAGGCCGTCCAGTTCACGCATGCGTACGGCCGCCTCGGCAGACTTGCACAGCACGGTCAGCCCGTTGATGATGGGTGCACCGCCGGTTTCGATCCGGATCGAACGGTGTTCCTGCTTGCCGCCAAACATCAGCATGGGTAGTCCGCCGGCGGGCACGATGACATCGGCCCCTGCGTCGAGCAGGACATTGACTTCGTGCTGGAATTTCGGCGCCAGCTTGGCGTAGCCTTCTTCGGTGGCAAATGCATCCATGAAGTCGCTGACCTTGCAATCCACCGCGCGCACGCCCACGCAGCGCTGGGAAAGGCCATAGCGGATCACCTGGTCTTCATGCCAGGGGATGAACGTCGGGTTGATGGTCACCAGGCCGAACTTGCGCCCCAGGGTGCAGGCAAAGAACATGGAAGTCTCGCCCAGACCCAGGACCGGGATGTCGACCATCGATTTGACTTCTGCCAGGCCCGCATCCTGAAAATGGGAGATGGCCATGACGCTGTAACCCTGGCGCTCGGCTTCGACCGCATTCTTCATGAAATTGCGCGCCATGCGAAATTCGGTCACCGGGTGGGTCGTGGTGGCCGGCGGGGTCGTGGTGTTGAAGCTGTAGTCGAACCCGGGATCGATGATCCGCTTCATGTGGGCTTCCAGCCGGGTGATGTAAGCGCTGTGCGCGATACGATCCGTCGCCCCCTGAAACCAGATCTTGTGTTGCGGTTTGCTCGTGTCCATGAGAGCCTCCTCGATACTCGGAAAAATTGCTTTAGGTGTAAAGTATAATTCCTCTTTTGGCATGCATTCTGCATGGTGTCTGGACCGCACCAACTGCTATGCTTGGCAGCTGGTCGTTCGCCTGGTTGTTCAACACCGCGCACCCCCAATCCCCCCAGCCTTTCAATCCCGGAGTCCCACCATGTTGAAAACCCGTAGTCTGTTGCTCGCTGCCGGCCTGGCCGCAGCAGTGCTGGCCCTGCCGGCACGTGCTGTTGACACCATCACCGCGGTACACGCGTTCCCGGCATCCTGGGTGTATTCAAAGAGCTTTCTGCAGTTTGTCAGCAAGGTCAATGCCGCTGGCAAAGGTGTGGTTGAAATCAAGGTTCGTGGCGGCCCGGAGGCCGTCGGCATGTTTGAGCAGCCCAACGCGGTGCGTGACGGCGTGGTCGACATGGTCTATACCCCCTGCGCGTTCTATGCCGGCAGCGTGCCCGAGTGCGATGCCGTCAGCGCCAGCACCATTGACGGCCCCACCGCACGCAAGAGCGGTGCCCTGGCGGCCCTGAATGAAGCCCACGTGCGCCGCATGAGCGTCGTTTATCTCGGCTGGATGGACAGCGGCATCCGTTTCCACATGTGGTTCAAGAACCAGCCGAAGATTGATGCGGCCGGCAACCTCGACATCACCGGCGTCAAGCTGCGTGGCAATCCGATCTACAACGCGTTCTTCACCAACTACCTCAAGGCGCAGGTCATCAACCTGCCTTCGACCGAGGTTTACACCGCCCTGGAGCGCGGCACGGTGGATGCGACCGGCTGGACCGAAATCGGCCTGATGGACGCCAACTGGGACAAGTTTCTCAAGTTCCGGCTGGATCCGGCATTCTTCTCGACCGACCTGGGTGTGATCATCAACGTGCGCAAGTGGAACTCGCTGTCGGAAAAGTCCAAGGAGATCCTGCAGAAGGTGATGGCCGAGCACGAAGTCTCGTCGATGAAGGACTTGAGCGAGCTGCGCAAGAAGGAGTTTGCCGAACTGGACAAGCGCGGCATGAAGGGCGTTTCACTGGGCAAGGACGCGGCAGCCAAGTTTGCCGACGAGGCCCGTAACGCATCGTTCCAGCGCATGCGCGAGCGTCTCGAGAAGATCGGCGCCCGCGATGAGGTGGCCAAATTCCGCGCGCTGTTCGTACCAGCCAAATAGGGTTCCCCTAGCCCGACCCAACCAAAAGGCGCGGTGCCGTGGATGGCGCCGCGCCTTTTTTCCAACCGAATCGCCCATTGCACCCAATGAAACTCCTTTCTGGCCTGTATGACCGGCTCATGTACGGGATGGCGTGGGTGGCCGCCTTCCTGATGGCGGCCATGATGTTCAGCATCTGCATCGATGTGTTGTTGCGCAACCTCGGCTTTCAGAGTTCGGCGCACCTGTTCACCTTCACCGAGTACGCGCTGTTGATCATCCCGTGCCTTGGCGCACCCTGGCTGGTGCGCGAGCGCGGTCACGTCTACGTGGAGATTTTGCTGATGTACCTGAATGGCACCAACCGCCGCCGCATGGGCTGGTTCATCGGCGCGTTCTGCATTCTGGTGTGTGCCGTATTGGCCTGGTACGGGTTCGAGGTGGCGTGGACCAACTATCGGCGCGGGGACGTGGATGTGCGCTCGATGGACATGCCGCGCTGGATCATCGTGGTGTTCATCCCGATTTCGTTCGCCATGATGGCCATCGAGTTTGCCCGCCTGATGGCACGCGGCGAGAGCGTGCTGGGTGACATGGCGTCGGCCGTGGTGATGTCGGACGCCAAACCCGGCAAGGACACCGCATCATGAACCTCGAGTGGTATTGGGCAGCCTCCGTACTGTTCGGGCTGTCGGTGTTCCTGATGATGATGGGCATTCCGGTGGCCATCGCCTTTTGTGCCGGCAACATCATCGCAGCGGTGATGTTCATGGGCGGTACCAACGGGATCATCCAGACCATCAACAACGGGTTCGGTTCGATGACCACGTTTGCCCTGGTGCCGATTCCGATGTTCCTGCTGATGGGGGAATTGTTCTATCACACGGGTCTTGCCACCCGATGTTTCAATGCGGCCGACAAGCTGTTGGGCAACATTCCAGGCCGCCTCTCCTATGTGACGCTGATCGGCGGGACAGCCTTTGCCGGCCCGGCAGGCTCGAGCATGGGGGCGTGCGCCCTGCTCGGCTCGTTGATGGTGCCGGAGATGGCCAAGCGCGGATACAACAAGTATTTGTCGATCGGCCCGATCATGGGCGTGGGCGGCCTGGCCGTCATCATTCCCCCCTCGGCCCTGACCGTCCTTCTGGCCACACTGGGGCAGACCGATGTGGGTGATCTGCTGATTGCCGGCATCATCCCCGGCTTCATCCTGGCCTTGATGTATGGGCTGCTGATCTGGGGCTGGACCAAGTTTGACCCGAGCGCGGCGCCGCCCTATGACGCCACGCCGGTCAGCCGCCAGGAAAAGATTCGCCTGATTGTTGTCGATGTGATTCCGATGGTCGGGGTGATTGCATTCTCCGTGCTGATCATGCTGACCGGCTGGGCCACCCCGACCGAGGCGGCCGCCCTGGGTGCCCTTTCGGTTGTCCTTTTGGCCGCCTGCTACGGCGGCATGACCTGGCAGGCCTGGGTGAAATCCCTCGAAGGCGCATTGCGCATTACGGTGATGTCGTTCCTGATCATCTTTGGCTCTGCCACGTTTGCCAACATGCTCGCGTTCACCGGCGCTTCCAGCGGCCTGATGAACTGGGCGCTTTCCTTTGACATGGCGCCAATGGGCATGGTGTTGATCATGATCGGCGTGATCCTGTTCCTGGGATGCTTCATGGATCAATTGTCCATGATGCTCCTGACCGCGCCGATCTTTTTCCCCTTGGCCAAGACGCTCGGTTTTGATCTGACCTGGTTTGGTCTCATCATGCTGCTGGCGCTGGAAGTGGGTTACACCACACCGCCGTTTGGACTGCTGCTGTTCGTCATGAAGGGTGTAGCGCCACCGGAGACGACCATGCAGGACATCTACAAGGCGGCGATTCCCTTCATTGCCTGTGTCATGCTCCTGATCGGCATGATCCTGGTGTTCCCGCCGATTGCGACCTGGCTCCCCAAGCTTTCGCACTAGGGGGCAGGGGCGGGCTGCATCGCCCCATTGGATGTCGCAGGAATCGCTGACTTTTCTTTGAGGGTACTCACGCGCGGCTGCGCGTCGCGTGCCAGGCTGCCCAGTCCCGCCCGGGATGCACCGTTCCGCACGATGGGCAGCGGCGTGCAGTGTCGTCGAGATCATAGAAACCTCGGTAGGCCTTGGGCAGGTCATCGACGATGCTGAGCAACTGTACCTCCGCACGGTGCACCAGCGTTGCGCAGTTGGCGCAGTACCACTCGAACGCATCCATCACGCCTTTGGGCCGGCTGCGCTCAATCACCGTGCACAAGCTGCCCGCCTCCGGGCGCTGCGGGGAATGGCGCACATGCGCCGGCAGCAGGAACACATCCCCTTCGGCAAGGTCGATCCGCTCGAACTGTCCGCGGTCCCAGATCAAGAGGTGGGCGTTGCCGCGAAACTGGTGAAAGTACTCCTCATAGGGGTCGTCGTGAAAATCGGTACGCTGATTCGGCCCGCCGACAACGGTGCAGATGAGATCCGAATCCGGCCAGATCTGCTGATTGCCAACAGGCGGCTTGAAGCGTTCTGCGTTGCGATCGAGCCATTGACCAAACTGAATGGGCCTGCCGTATTTCATGTTGCGCTGTCCTTTCGTACGTCTGCTCGTTCGGGTTGCGGCCTTCACTCCACCTTGATGCCGGCGTCCTTGATGATCTTGCCGTACTTGGCGATTTCGCTTTTCATGAATGCGGAAAAGTCGACGGGCCCCATACCTGAAGGCTCGGAGCCCAAGCGGGCAAGGGTATCGCGGACATCCTGGCGTGCCAGGGCCTTTTGAATCTCGCGATGCAAGGTGGCAATGATCTCGGGTGGCGTACGTGCGGGTGCCAGAACGCCGA
>CAYUEG010000152.1:0-7778 GCA_964443245.1 uncultured Burkholderiales bacterium
GTGGCGCGGTCTTCCATCAGGCCGACGTTGTTGATGTCCGGCACCTTGGAGCAGCCCACGCCCTGGTCGATCCAGCGCACCACGTAACCCAGGATGCCCTGGCAGTTGTTGTCCAGTTCGCGCTGGCGCTCTTCGGCAGACCAATCCGGCTTGTCCGTCACCGGCACCTGCAGGAGGCCATTGAGCAGCTCATCGGCCACACTGGCCAGCGACGTCTTCTCCAGTTCCTGCTGCACGGCCTGCACGTCCACCTGGTGGTAGTGCAGTGCGTGCAGGGTGGCGGCCGTCGGCGAAGGCACCCACGCCGTGTTGGCGCCGGCCTTCGGGTGGGCGATCTTCTGCTCCAGCATCGCAGCCATCATGTCGGGCATGGCCCACATGCCCTTGCCGATCTGGGCGCGCCCGCGCAGGCCGCAATCCAGACCGATCAGCACATTGCTGCGCTCGTAGGCGGCGATCCAGGCGGTCGATTTCATGTCGCCTTTTTTCAGCATCGGGCCGGCTTCCATGGCAGTGCGCATTTCGTCGCCGGTGCGATCGAGGAACCCGGTGTTGATGAAGGCCACGCGCGCCGGAGCGGCGGCAATCGCGGCCTTGAGGTTGACGCTCATGCGCCGCTCTTCGTCCATGATGCCCATCTTCATGGTGTTGCGCGGCAGGCCCAGCAGGTCTTCGGTGCGGGCAAACAGTTCGTCGGCGAAGGCCACTTCGGCCGCGCCGTGCATCTTCGGCTTGACCACGTAGAAAGAGCCAGTGCGCGAGTTGAGCTTGCGCTTCAGATCCACCATGGCGCAGGCCGAACACACGACGGCATCGAGGATGCCCTCGGGAATCTCGTTGCCATCCCGATCGAGAATCGCCGGGTTGCCCATCAGGTGGCCGACATGGCGCACGAACATGAGCGAACGGCCGTGCAGGGTCAGCGTGCCGCCACCGGGCCTCGTGTAGCTGCGGTCGGGATTGAGCTTGCGCGTGAAGGTCTTGCCGTCCTTGGTCACCTTTTCGGTGAGGTCGCCCTTCATCAGGCCCAGCCAGTTGCGATAAATGTTGATCTTGTCATCCGCATCGACCGCCGCCACCGAATCCTCGCAATCCATGATGGTGGTGAGCGCCGCTTCCATCAGCACATCCTTGATGTGGGCCGCATCGGTCTTGCCGATCGGATGCTTGGCATCAAACTGGATCTCGAAATGCAGGCCGTTGTGCCGGATCAGCACCGCCGAGGGTGCGCTCGCCTTGCCCTGATAGCCGGCAAACTGTGCCGGATCGGCCAGGCCGGTCACGCCTTTGTCGATCGACCCGGGCTTCAGTTTGACAACCAGCTTGCCGCCCGCCACGGCATAGCCGACGGCATCGGCGTGGGAGCCGGCTGCCAGCGGCGCTGCCTGATCGAGGAACACGCGCGCACGGGCGATCACCAGATTGCCACGTACCGGGTTGTAGCCACGGCCCTTGCCGGCGCCACCGACTTCGCCAATCGCGTCGGTACCGTAGAGTGCGTCATACAGGCTTCCCCAGCGCGCGTTGGCGGCATTGAGGGAATAACGCGGATTGGACATCGGCACCACCAGTTGCGGGCCGGCCTGCTCGGCGATCTCGCCATCGACATTGGTGGTAGTGGCCTTGACCTCTTTGGGCACCGGCACCAGATAGCCGATCTTCTCGAGGAAAGCGCGGTACGCCGGCATGTCGGCAATCGGCCCCGGGTGGGCACGATGCCAGGCATCCAGCTCGCCCTGCAGGCGCGCACGTTCGGCAATCAGCGCACGATTCTTGGGTGCGAGGTCATGCACCAGGGCATCGAAGCCCTGCCAGAAGGTGGCACTGTCCAGGCCGGCGGCTTTGAGCACTTCACGTTCGATGAAGCGGTCCAGCGAAGCGGCAACCTTGAGGCCATGGCGGGTAATTCGGTCAGTCATGATGTTGCGTTCTCCAGAATTCAAAAATGTTCCGGCGGATACCTAGTGTCCGCCGAAGGCGCACAGGGTAAACGGCGTGAAGCCCTTGTCCACCAACGCTTTCGAGCCACCCAGGTCGGGCAGGTCGATGATCGCGGCCGGCAGAATGGCGCCGGCCCCCAGGCGTTGCAGCAGGCGTACTGCCGCCTGCATGGTGCCGCCAGTGGCGATCAGATCGTCCATCAGCAGCACCCGGGCCCCCGGTTCGATCGCATCGGTATGCATCTGAATCGAGGCCTTGCCGTATTCTAGCGAATACTCCTCGGAGAGCGTCGAAAACGGCAGCTTGCCGGCCTTGCGCACCGGCACAAAACCACGGTTCAGGCCATAGGCCACCACCGAGCCCAGGATAAAGCCACGCGCGTCGATGCCGGCCACCACATCAATGCGCTGGTCGAGGAACTGTTCGACAAAAGCATCAATGAGCACGCGAAACGTTTTCGCGTCAGACAGCAGGGTGGTGATGTCGCGGAACATCACGCCCTTCTCGGGCCAGTCGGGCACGGTACGCACCCGGCTGCGCACGAAATCGGAGATGTCCATAGGCCGAAAACCCTTGTCTACCAACGCTTTCCGGCCGGCCGCCTAACGCGGCAGATCGGAGGCACCCATCAGGAATTCGTCGACGGCGCGGGCGCACTGGCGCCCTTCGCGAATCGCCCACACCACCAGGGACTGGCCGCGCCGCATGTCGCCGGCGGCAAACACCTTCGCCACATTGGTCTTGTACGCCTTGTCGCCCTCGGTCACGGCCCTCGCGTTCTGGCGCGCGTCCTTTTCGACACCGAAGGCATCGACGATGCCCTGCACCGGCGACACAAAACCCATGGCGAGCAGCACCAGATCGGCCTTCATTTCGAATTCGCTGTTCGGGACTTCGGACATCTTGCCGTCCTTCCATTCGAGGCGGCACGCAATCAGCTTCTCGACCTTGCCATCCTTGCCTTCGAAACGCTTGGTCGCCACGCTCCAGTCGCGCTCGCAGCCCTCTTCGTGGCTGGACGAGGTGCGCAGCTTGGTCGGCCAGTAAGGCCACACCAGCGGCTTGTTCTCCTGCTCCGGGGGCTGCGGCAACAACTCGAACTGCGCCACCGAGGTTGCCCCATGTCGGTTCGAGGTGCCGACACAATCCGACCCGGTATCGCCACCGCCGATCACCACCACATGCTTGCCGGTGGCGACGAGCTGGTCCTTGAGCTTGTCGCCGGCGTTGACGCGGTTCTGCAGCGGCAGGAACTCCATCGCAAAATGGATGCCCGCAAGCTCACGGCCCGGCACTGGCAGATCACGTGGCTGCTCGGCCCCGCCGGAAATCACCACGGCATCGAATTCGGCCAGCAGCTGCTTGGGCGCGATCACCTCCTTTGCCAGGTTGGTGATGCGCGGATCGATGGCGTCTTTCTTGTCCGCCACCAGCACGCCAGTGCGGAAGGTGACGCCTTCCGCCTGCATCTGCTCCACGCGGCGGTCGATCAGGTGCTTTTCCATCTTGAAGTCCGGGATGCCGTAGCGCAACAGGCCGCCGACACGATCATTCTTCTCGAACACGGTGACAGCGTGGCCGGCACGGGCCAGTTGCTGCGCGGCGGCGAGACCTGCCGGACCGGCACCGACGATGGCGACCTTCTTGCCGGTCTGGTGCTGGGGCGGCTGCGGCACGACCCAGCCTTTTTCCCAGCCGGTATCGATGATGAAGTGCTCGATCGATTTGATCCCGACCGCATCGCTGTTGATGTTGAGCGTGCAGGCCGCTTCGCACGGTGCCGGGCAGATGCGGCCGGTGAACTCGGGAAAGTTGTTGGTCGAGTGCAGTACATCCAGCGCTTCACGGTAGTTGCCGCGAAACACCAGATCATTCCAGTCGGGAATGATGTTGTTGACCGGGCAGCCGTTGTTGCAGAACGGGATGCCGCAATCCATGCAGCGCGCGCCCTGCTTTTGCGCTGCATCGTCAGTGAGCCGCATGACGAATTCGCGATAGTGCTTCTTGCGTGCCTGCGGCGCTTCGTATTGTTCTTCTTCCCGAGCGAGCTCAAGAAATCCGGTGACTTTACCCATGATGTGTTCCCTACAGTAGGTTCAGGCGGCAACTTTGCCGGCGGGTGCCTTGGCGGCAGGCTTGGTGGGCTTGGCCTGGGCCGCCGCCCACATTTCGCCCAACGCGCGCTTGTATTCGGTGGGGAATACCTTGACGAACTTCGCGCGCTCGCCGGCCCAGTCGTCCAGAATGTTGCGGGCACGGGTGGAGCCGGTGTATTTGAAATGCCGTTCGATCAGCCGCTTGAGGATGACTTCATCGGTTTCGCGCTCGGCGTGCCGGTGCTCGCTATGCCAGCCTTCCTTGCCGGTCTTCTCCTGCTCGGCACTGGCTGTCACGCCCTCCAGCACGCACATTGCGGTGTTGCACTTTCTGGCGAAATCGCCGGACTCGTCATAGACATAGGCAACACCACCGGACATGCCGGCTGCAAAATTGCGCCCGGTGCCGCCCAGCACGACCACGGTGCCGCCGGTCATGTACTCGCAGCCGTGATCGCCGGTGCCTTCGACCACCGCCACCGCGCCCGAATTGCGCACCGCAAACCGCTCGCCGGCAACGCCGTTGAAGAACGCTTCGCCTGCAATCGCGCCGTACAGCACGGTGTTGCCGATGATGATGTTGTCCACCGCGCGGCCACGGAACTCGGTGTTGGGACGCACGATGATGCGCCCGCCGGACAATCCCTTGCCAACATAGTCGTTCGATTCGCCGACCAGGTCGAGTGTGATCCCGTGCGCCAGGAACGCGCCGACGGACTGGCCTGCCGTTCCCTGCAGCTGGATATGGATCGTGTCATCGGGCAGGCCGGCATGGCCATAACGCCGCGCCACTTCACCCGACAGCATGGCGCCGATGGTGCGATTGCGGTTGCGCACCGGCTGGATGAACGAAACCTTCTCGCCTTTTTCGAGCGCGGACTTCGACATCTCGATCAGCTTGTTGTCGAGTGCCTTGTCGAGGCCGTGGTCCTGCTCTTCGGTATGCCGGCGCGGTTCGTTCGCCGGCATGTCCGGCTGATGGAACACACGTGCGAAGTCGAGGCCCTTGGCCTTCCAGTGCGAGATCGCCCTGGCCTTGTCGAGCAGGTCGGAGCGACCGATCAGGTCGTCGAACTTGCGGATGCCCAGCTGCGCCATGATCTGGCGCGCCTCCTCGGCGACGAAGAACATGAAATTGACCACGTGCTCGGGCTTGCCGGCGAACTTCGCACGCAGCACCGGATCCTGCGTGGCCACGCCGACCGGACAGGTGTTGAGGTGGCACTTGCGCATCATGATGCAGCCGGTGGTGACCAGCGGCGCGGTGGCGAAGCCCATTTCATCGGCGCCCAGCAGCGCGGCGATGACGACGTCCCGCCCGGTTTTCATCTGGCCGTCGGCCTGCACACGAATGCGCGAGCGCAAGCGGTTGAGCACCAGGGTCTGCTGGGTCTCCGACAGCCCCAGCTCCCACGGCGTGCCGGCGTGCTTGATCGACGACAGGGGCGACGCGCCGGTGCCGCCATCATGCCCGGCGATCACCACGTGGTCGGCCTTCGCCTTCGAGACACCCGCAGCGACCGTGCCGACGCCGACTTCGGAGACCAGCTTGACGCTGATGGATGCCTTCTGGTTGGCGTTCTTCAGATCGTGGATCAGTTGTGCCAGGTCTTCGATCGAATAGATGTCGTGGTGCGGTGGGGGTGAAATCAGGCCGACGCCCGGCACCGAAAAGCGCAGCATGCCGATGTATTCGCTGACCTTGCCGCCCGGCAGCTGGCCTCCCTCGCCGGGTTTGGCGCCCTGCGCCATCTTGATCTGGATCTGATCGGCCGAGACGAGATACTCGGCGGTGACACCGAAGCGGCCGGACGCGACCTGCTTGATTTTCGAGCGCATCGAATCGCCGTCCTGCAGCGCGATGTCGGCTGCGACGCGGTCGGCACCGAGCACCGAGGCCATGGTCTCGCCGGCCTTGATCTTGATGCCTTTCAGGTCGTTGCGATAACGCACCGGGTCTTCGCCGCCTTCACCGGTATTCGACTTGCCGCCGATGCGGTTCATCGCAATCGCCAGGGTCGAATGGGCTTCGGTCGAAATCGAACCCAGGGACATGGCGCCGGTGGCAAAGCGCTTGACGATTTCCTTGGCCGGCTCGACTTCGTCGATCGGAATCGCCTTGGCGGGATCGAGCTTGAACTCGAACAGGCCGCGCAGGGTCATGTGGCGCTTCGATTGATCGTTGATGATCTGCGCGTATTCCTTGTAGGAATTGAAGTTGTTGGCACGCGCAGAGTGTTGCAACTTGGCGATGGCATCCGGCGTCCACATGTGTTCTTCGCCACGAATGCGAAACGCGTATTCACCACCGGCATCGAGCATGCTGGTCAGGACCGGGTCGTTGCCGAAGGCCTGTTTGTGCAGGCGAATCGCCTCCTCCGCCACCTCGAAGATGCCGATGCCTTCGACGTTCGATGGGGTACCGCGGAAGTACTTGTCGATCAATGCACGGTTGAGGCCAATGGCTTCGAATATCTGCGCACCGCAGTAGCTCATGTAAGTGGAGATCCCCATCTTGGAGAACACCTTCATGAGGCCCTTGCCGATCGCCTTCTGGTAGTTGTAGATCACCTTCTCGGCCGAGAGGTCACCCGGCAGGCCTTTGGCCATGTCGGCCAGGGTTTCCAGCGCCAGATAGGGGTGGATCGCCTCGGCACCATAGCCCGCCAGCAGGGCGAAGTGATGCACTTCGCGCGCCGAGCCGGTTTCCACCACCAGGCCGGTGGTGGTGCGCAGACCTTTTTGCACCAGGTGGTGATGGACCGCACTGGTGGCGAGCAGCGCCGGAATGGCCACCTTGGCAGCATCGACCTGGCGATCCGACACGATCAGGATGTTGTGGCCCGTCTTGAGCGCATCGACGGCTTCGGCGCACAGGGATGCCAGGCGCGCTTCGATGCCTTCCTTGCCCCACGCCACCGGGTAGCAGATGTCCAGCTCGTAGGATTTGAATTTGCCGCCGGTGTGCTTTTCGATCTCACGGATCTTGGTCATCTCGATGAAATCGAGAATGGGCTGCGTCACCTCAAGCCGCATCGGCGGGTTGATGTTGTCCTTGTCGAGCAGGTTCGGGCGCGGGCCGACAAAGCTCACCAGCGACATCACCATCTGCTCGCGGATCGGATCGATCGGCGGGTTGGTCACCTGCGCAAACAGCTGCTTGAAGTAGTGATACAGCGGCTTCAACTTGTTCGACATGACCGCCAGCGGCGAATCGTTGCCCATCGAGCCGATCGCTTCCTCGGCGCCGGTCGCCATCGGGCTCATCAGGAACTTGATGTCTTCCTGGGTATAGCCAAACGCCTGCTGGCGGTCGAGCAGCGGCACGGACGAGGGCGGCACGTCCACCCGGGTGGCGACGTCGTCCAGGCGCACACGCACGCTGTCGATCCACGACTTGTAGGGCTTGGCGTTGGCGTAGGTATCTTTCAGTTCCTTGTCGTCGATGATGCGGCCCTGCTCCAGATCGATCAGGAACATCTTCCCCGGCTGCAGGCGCCACTTGTTGATGATTTTCGACTCGGGGATCGGCAGCACGCCGACTTCGGAGGCCATCACCACCAGATCGTCGTCGGTCACGATGTAGCGTGCCGGGCGCAGGCCGTTGCGATCGAGCGTGCCGCCAATGTGGCGGCCGTCGGTGAAGGCCATGGCTGCAGGGCCGTCCCACGGCTCCATCATGGCAGCGTGGTATTCATAGAAGGCCTTGCGGTTGTCGTCCATCAGGGTGTGCTGTTCCCA
>CAYUEG010000153.1:0-3758 GCA_964443245.1 uncultured Burkholderiales bacterium
CGTAACGCTGTGCGGCGAGCGCAGCGAGTCCGAACGAGCATTCGGTTAGCGCATAAAGAGGGCTTAGTCATTCCACTTTCTCCTTTAGGAGCCTACTCTCCAATAGGCGAACGCAATGGTGGCTAGCAATGCCGAAAAGCCTAACCAGAGCATTACGAGACCAAATTGCCCCATGTGGGCATACGCGTACGAAAATAAGAAGGACCATCGACCTGTGAACGGGGGAAGGGTCGGGCTAATCCACTCAGAGACGGCAAGTGACGCGCCTACTCCAGATAGTCCCGCGCAGATTGCCCATTTCCGGACACCTGAAGACGCCTGACTGTTCGCTAGCGATTCTGCTGAGAAAGGATCCTGCTTTTCGATACGGCGTTTATCCCAAACGACGAACAGCCAGAAGGCAAGTAAGAAGCCGAGAATGATCAGTATTGGCACCTTTTGACCTTATGGCAGAAACCGCTAACGTGAGATTTCAGCCGACGACAACGGCAACGCCGTTGGTGGTCGGGTGGAAAGTAGGGTTGGGCATTGCACGCGTCTGTCGTGTCCAAAGTGAGGGACTGGTCAACTGTTGTGACTTTTGCAATACGCCGAGAGTTGAGTCGACGCCAAGGCGGCGCTGTCGGTGTCAGGCGACGAAAAGAATACGCCGCCATTTTGGAGTCCATAAACTCTTACTTTGCCGAGCTGAGTGCATTTCCGCCAGCAACTTTTCCAGATATAGAAATGTCCGTTTGAGTAGGGCAGTAGTTGTGGGGTGCCTCGAACCACCTTCGCTGCCTCGACAGTTAGTACTCCACTTTCAAACGCCGCGTTGCCTTCGACTATCCACTCGGCCCTGCGTTCAGCACAGTAGGCTCTCTGTTCAGAGGAGCCCACTGCGCAAGGGAGGTCAATCATGCAAGGAGGGGTGAAGGTGGCTGGCGCGGCTGTTGATCTGGACCATGCGTTTTCAAATGACGTAACGACGATGATTGCAATGGTGCTCGATACCATCAAACTCTTACTTGTGCGAAAGAACCGATTCAACTGTTTCATGTCCTTAGCTTTCCAGATTGACGGCTGAAATTCAAAGAGGCCCAACTAAAAGTAGGCACCCTAAATGGTGCTTTATAAAGCGCCATTTCACTGTATAAACGCGCGCTTCGATTATTTTTGTTTCGCATAATCAATGGCTTGGTCAAAATTAGGCCACCCTAAATGAAAACAGCAACCCCACCTCGGCAATCCACATTGCGAAATGCCAACGGGCATCCTACCCGCTTCAGCCGCGCCGCGCATCCCCAATATTGGTGAGATTTGACGTCAAAGGAATGGGAATAGGCGTCGTCCGGAAACCCTCGGTACACAACGGCTCTGGCCATTAATAGCAGTGAAACCCTTGGTGGGAGCGGCCCGCAGGCCGGTGGCCTAGCGGCTTTTTGCGGCCTTTTTGCTCGCCTTGCGCGGGCGCGCAGCCACCGGGGGTGCATCGGGCGCGGCCGCCCCGGCCTTGAGCACGATGTTGCTGGTCTTCTGCATGTGCTGCGTCAGCGCCTTGATCGCCGCCTCCGCATCGCGCTTGAGCGCGGCCTTGAGCATGGCCGCATGTTCGTTCTGGCGGTCGGCCACGTGGATGCGGCGCGAGAGGTAGCGGTAGCGGTCCGCATGGTCGAACAGTTGTTCGCAATACTGCAGCAGCCAGGCCGAGCCGCAGGCGGAGATGAGCGCCAGGTGAAACGCCCGGTGCGCGGGGTCGAATGCCGGGTTGATGCGCTGCCGCGCGGCGTCCAGGTAGCGCGGCTCCTTGGTCATGCGGTGGTAGGCAATGATGAGGCGTTCTTCCCACGCGGCATCGCCATGGGCCAGCGATTCGCGCAGCGCAATCTGGTTGAGCCAGATCCGCGTGCGGGTGAGGTCTTCCAGCGCTTCCTCGCTGATCGGTGCCACCGCAAAGCCGCGCTGTTCGGAATGCACCACCAGCGCTTCGGCCGTCAGCCGGTTGAGCGCCTCGCGCAGGGGAATCGCCCCGCTCTTGTAGCGGCGCGAAATGTCCTGGATGCGCAGCTTTTCGCCGGGGGCCAGATCGCCACGCAAAATGTCGGCACGCAGGCGCTCGAACGCCGAGCCGATGGCAGTGCGGGTGGCTGTGCGTGCCGCCGTGGCGGCAGGCGTGGCGTGCTTCGGCGGGCGCTGGGTAGCGGCATTCATGGGTCAATAATATAGAAGCTGCCGCCTTTTTGCCAAAAAATATATAAAATGCCGCATCCGGTTCCGAACCGGTTTTTGCCCTCATTTGATAAAGGAAATCCCATGCGTCTCGTCAGCTACCTCAAGGACGGCCAGTCCGACACCGGCGTGATGGCCGGCCCCGATTCGGTCATCGATGTCACCGACCTCATGCCCGATTGGCCGAACGACATTGTCGAAATCCTGCAGCTGGGCCCGCAGGCGCTGGCCGATCTGAAGAAGGCGCTGGACAGCCGCAAGGGCGTGGCCACCACGGCGTTCAAGGATCTGGATCTCCTGCCGCTGGTGCCGAACCCGCCCAAGATCATCTGCATCGGCCTCAACTATGCCGACCACGCGAAAGAAGGCGGCCGTGACCGCCCCGACCATCCGAGCTTCTTCATGCGCGGTGCCACCTCGCAAGTGGCGCACGGCAAGCCGATCATCCGCCCCAAGTGCTCGCACAAGCTGGACTACGAAGCCGAGATCGCCGTGATCATCGGCAGCAAGGCCAAGCACCTGACGCGCGAGAACGCGCTTTCCTGCGTGGCCGGCTATTCGCTCTACAACGATGGTTCGGTGCGCGATTACCAGCGCCGCGGCACCCAGTGGACCCTGGGCAAGAACTTCGACGCCACCGGCGGCTTCGGCCCCTGGCTGATCACCCCGGACGAGCTGCCCGCCGGTTGCGAAGGCCTGCGCATCCAGTCGCGCCTGAACGGCAAGATCATGCAGGACGCCAACACCAAGGACTTTCTGTGGAACATCGTCGAATCGCTGGTCATCATCAGCGAGTGCATGACGCTCGAACCGGGTGACGTGATCATCACCGGCACCCCGGCCGGCGTAGGCTACGCACGCAACCCGCCGGTGTTCATGGCGCCCGGCGATGTCATCGAAATCGAAGTCGATGGCATGGGCGTGCTGATGAACACCATCGTCGACGAGAAGTAAGCACGGGGCCCCTTCATCATGCCAATCAGCGTCAAACCCGGCGAGAAGGGTTACGTGCGCCGCATCGTTACCGGCCACGATGCCGAGGGCAACGCCATCTTCACCGAAGATGGGCCGGCGCCCTCGGTGCACACCAACCCCAAGCGGGTCGGTTACTACCTCACCAACCTGTGGATGACGGACGAGACGCCGTGCTTCGTCGGCAACGATCCGGACCCGACTTCACGCCCCTTGACGCTGGAACCGCCGAAGAACGGTACGGTGGTGCGCATCATCGAATTCGGCCCCGAGGGCGAGTGGACCAAAAACCTCGATGGTTCCGGCGCCAAGGAAGCCTTCGGCGCGCTCGGCACCAACAAGGCCTCCACCTACAAGCAGGGCGGGCATCCGCTGATGCACCGCACCGAAACGGTGGATTACGCGCTGGTACTCGAAGGCGAAATCACCATCGTGCTGGACAAGGAAGAGCGCCTGATGAAGCAGGGCGATTTCCTCGTCGAGCGCGGCACCAACCACGCCTGGGCGAACCGCTCCGGCAAGCCCTGCAAGATGCTGTTTGTGCTGATCGACGGCAAGTTCGATCCGGAGATCGGCAA
>CAYUEG010000153.1:3858-7772 GCA_964443245.1 uncultured Burkholderiales bacterium
AGAGCCGCACCACCCACCAAAGGAAACCAAAGGAGGATCGCATGGCCGTTACCCTGAACGTGAACGGTGCCCGCCGGACCAGCCCGGCCGCACCGGATACCCCGTTGCTCTACATCCTGCGCAACGACCTGAACCTCAACGCCGCCAAGTACGGCTGCGGTTTCGGCCAGTGCGGCGCCTGCACCGTGATGATCGACGGCACCGCCACGCGCTCGTGCATCACCCCGGCCAGGCAGGTCGGCGCAAAAAAGGTGACCACGCTTGAGGGATTGGGCACGGCCGACAAGCCGCACCCGCTGCAAGCGGCATTCATTGATGAGCAGGCCGCGCAGTGCGGCTACTGCGTCGCCGGCGCGATGATGACAGCCAAGGCGCTGCTCGACAAGAACCCCAAGCCCAATGAAGGGCAGATCCGCGCGGCGCTCGCCGGCAACCTGTGCCGCTGCGGCACCCACAACCGCATCGTGCGGGCGATCCAGCGCGCCAGCGGCCAGACGCCCACGGCAGGCCAGGAGGTGTTGGCATGAACGCGCGCAATGCATCCTTTGACATCTCCCGGCGGCGCTTCTTCAAAAAGAGCGGCGCCCTGGCCGTGGCCTTCAGCCTGGCGCCGGGCCTCATCAGTGCGCAGGCCGCGCGGCCGGCCTTGCCCGGCAGCCTCAATGCGACCCGCAAGCTCGATGCGTGGCTCGCCTTCAATGCTGACGGCACGGTGACCTTCTTCTCCGGCAAGGTGGAGCTGGGGCAGGGCATCACCACGGCGCTGACCCAGATCGTCGCCGACGAACTGGATATCGACATGGCGCGCATCCAGTTTGTGACCGGGGATACGGCACGCACGGCGAACGAAGGCGTGACAGCCGGTTCACTCTCGATCCAGCAGAGCGGCACGGCACTGCGTTTTGCCGCCGCCGAGGCACGTGCCCTGCTGCTGGCAGCGGCAGCGCAAAAGCTCGGCGCCCCCGCCGAAAGCCTGCAGGTCGCCGACGGCACCATCACCAGCGCAGGAGGCGGCAAGGCCACCTACTGGGAACTCTCGGGCAGCGTGCCGCTGGGCCGCGAAGCGACGCCCGGCATCAAACCCAAGACCACCGCACAACACAAGGTGGTGGGCAAGAGCATCAAGCGGCGCGACATTCCTGCCAAGGTCACCGGGGGCGAAGCCTTCGTGCAGGACATGCGCCTGCCCGGCATGGTGTTCGGCCGCGTGGTGCGCCCGCCGTCATTGAATGCGAAGCTGCTGTCGGTCGACGAGGCCGCAGTACGCAAGATGCCCGGCGTGGTGGCGGTAGTGCGGGACGGCAACTTCCTCGCCGTTGCCGCGGTGCGTGAAGAGCAGGCGATTGCCGCACGCCAGGCCCTGCTGGCGAAGGCCAAATGGGATGTGCCGGCCGCATTGCCGCCAAACGGTGCGGCGCTCTACGCGCACCTGAAGACCGCGCGCAAGCAGACCACCGTGGTCGGCGTGAAGGAAAACGCCGCCGCTGCTGCCACCGCGGTGAAGACCCATCAGGCCGAGTACACGCGCCCGTTTCAGTCGCATGGCTCGATCGGCCCTTCCTGCGCGGTGGCCCAGTGGAAAGACGACAAGCTCACCGTGTGGACCCACAGCCAGGGCGTGTTCCAGCTGCGTGGCGATCTGGTCAAGGTGCTGAAGCTGCCCGAGGCCAGCATCAACTGCATCCACAAGGAAGGTGCGGGCTGCTATGGCCACAACGGCGCGGACGACGTCGCGCTCGATGCGGCCCTGGTGGCGCGGGCCACCGGCGGCCGCCCGGTGAAGCTGCAGTGGATGCGGGAAGACGAGTTCGGCTGGGAGCCCTATGGTTCGGCCATGGTGATGAACCTGCGCGCCGGCCTCGATGCCGAAGGCAGGATCGTCGATTTCACCCACGAACTGTGGAGCCACACCCACAGCACGCGGCCTTACGATCCGGACGGCAACAACCTTCTGGCCGGCTGGCACCTCGGCACGCCGGTGCCGATGGGCCCGCCCAAGAACATTCCGCAGCCCAATGGCGGCAGCGACCGCAACGCCGTGCCCTATTACAACTTTCCGCAGACGCGCACCATCAACAACATGGTGATGGAGATGCCGCTGCGCGTCTCGGCCCTGCGCGGCCTGGGTGCCTATGCCAACGTGTTCGCGGCCGAGTCCTTCATGGATGAGCTGGCCGAGATGGCGGGCGCCGACCCGGTCGAGTTCCGCCTGAAGCACCTTGCCGACCCGCGCGCCCGTGCGGTGCTGGAGAAGGTCGCGGCGGACGCCAACTGGAAAACCGGAGACCGCAACCGTGGCGTTGCCTTCTCGCGCTACAAGAACAACAGCAGCTATGTGGCGGCGATCGCCGATATCGAGGTGGACCGCGCCAGCGGACGCGTGGCGGTGCCGCGCATCGCGCTGGCGGTCGAGTGCGGCCTTATCGTCAATCCGGACGGCATCGTCAACCAGATGGAAGGCGGGGCGATCCAGTCGGCCAGCTGGACCCTGCGCGAGCAGGTGAATTTCGACGCCAGCCAGGTGCTCGTCAAATCGTGGAATGACTATCCGATCCTGACCTATGCCGAGGTGCCGACGGTCAAGGTCTCGCTGATCAACCTGCCCACCGCACCCTCGCTGGGTGCCGGCGAAGGCTCGCAAGGGCCGACGGTGGGCGCAATCGCCAACGCGTTTGCGCGCAGTACCGGCAAGCGCCTGCGTGATCTGCCGTTCGCACCGGCGAAGGTGAAGGCACTGCTGGCCTGATGCGCAGGCGAGAAATGGCCGGAGAAGGGCTCCTGGAGCCATTCTCCGGTGATCGCCCGGAAGGAGGGTGAAGATGCGCCAGGCGGTGCACGAGGCCATGAGCTGGACGCGCGCCGAACTCGGTTCGCTCGATGCGGTCACGTTCGCGCTGGACGACGCGATGCGCCGCGAGCTGGCCGCGACCGTGACCACAGCGTCGGCCGGGGCCGCCCCGGAGGGCGCGCCGGTGCCGGCCATGCCGGCGCTCGATGCCCTGCTGGCGCGTGCGCAGCGCGAGGTGCAGTCCGGCCGCGGCATGGCCCTGGTGCGTGGGTTGCCCACCGAAGGAATGCCCAACGCAGGACTGACGTTGGAGGCGTTCACGCGGGCGGTGTGGGCGGTCGGTACCCGCTTCGGCTCTGCCCTCTCGCAAAACGCCCAGGGCGAGCGGATCACGCAGGTGATCGACGCCACCAGCGCCGAAGCCACGCCGCGCATGTACCGCAGCAATCTGGAGCTGCGGCTGCACAACGACATCACGGCGATGCTGGCGCTGGCGTGCTGGCAGCCTGCGATGGCAGGCGGCCTGTCGTATCTGGCCAGTGCCGGTGCCATCCACAACGAGATCCTCGCGCGGGCGCCGCACTTGCTGGAACCGCTGTATCGCGGTTTCCACTACCACCGCCTGGGAGAAGAAGGCCCGGGAGAAGCCGAAGTCACGCCCTATCGCATGCCGGTGTTCACGCTGCGCAGCGGGCAGTTGAGCTGCCGCTACCAGCGCGCCGGCATCGCCGCCGGCCACCGTGCGCTGGGGCTGCCGCTCACCGACACCGAGGTCGCGGCGCTGGACCTGTTTGACGAAGTGGCGAAGGCGCCCCACAACCGCATCAGCCTGGCGCTGGCCAAAGGCGAGATGCTGGTGATCAACAATTACGCCGTGCTGCATGCGCGCACCGGCTTTGTCGAGTACCCGGAGCCGGAACGCCGGCGCCTGCTGGTGCGCCTCTGGCTGGACCGCGAGGGCTTTCGCGATGTGCCGCCCGAACTCAATCTGTTCGCCAGCAACGGGGTGCCGCCGCAGCCGGGCCGCGCCTGCACCTATGATTTCCGGGCGCTGTATGCCGATGATCCACGCGGCAGCGGCGGTGTCCCCAAACTCGAACAACCCGCTTGAGCACGTCGCCTGAAG
>CAYUEG010000154.1:0-2810 GCA_964443245.1 uncultured Burkholderiales bacterium
ACCTGCGGCTCATCGTGGGTGGCGCCATAGACGCCGAAGCCTCCGGCCAGGCTCACCGCGGCCGTTACCTCCAGGCTGTGGGCAAACGAGAATACCGGCACCTTGATGCCAAGGCGGTCGCACAGCGGCGTGCGAAAGGCGGGGGTGAGGCGGCCTGTCATCACTTGGCCTGCGCCACATGTTGCGCGCGCCAGGCGTCGGCAATCTCGGCACCGGTTGCAGCCCATACCCGTTTGCGGCTCATGATGTGGTCCAGCGCCTGTTCCAGCGCGCCGATGCGGTAGGGCTGGCCGGTGATCCAAGGGTGCAACGAGACCGCCATCACGCGGCCACCGCTGTGCGCGGCCTCGCGGTACAGCACGTCAAAGTGGTCGATCAGCGCATCGCGAAAATCGTCTTCGGTGTGATGGTTGTTGATGAGGATCTGGTAGTCGTCGATGTCGCACGGGTGCGGCATCGCGGTGACCGTGCCGCTCTTGGTGGTGAAGGCGTAGGGCATGTCGTCGTTGACCCAGTCGCACAGGTAATCGCACCCGGCCGCGGCCACCAGATCGGGGGTGGCAAACGATTCCGACTTGGCGGGTGAGAGCCAGCCGCGCACCTTTTGCCCTGACGCGCGGCGCAGGATGTCGAGCGTGGTGGTGACAAGGCGCTGCTCTTCTTCGACAGCCAACCCTTCGTAGTGCAGGTGGTCCATGTCGAGGCCATTGGCGAGAATCTCCCAGCCCTTGTCGACACATGCCTTGATGAGCGCCGGGTAGCGCACCGCCACCGCCGCATTGGTTGCCACCGATGCCTTGATACCGCGCGCTTCGAGCGCCTTCATGATGCGGAAGATGCCGACACGGTTGCCGTAATCGCGCAGGGTGTAGTGGCGCAGGTCGGGATAGGAAGTAACCATCGCGCCCGGCGGCTTGAAGGGTTTGCCCTTCATGTCGAGCGGGAACCACTCGAGTGCGGGGATCACCCACAACGCAATTTTTGCGTCGTTAGGCCATTGCACCTTGGGGCGCGTATGCAGTTGCGACCACGCGTAGCGGTCGTGGTCCATGCCGTAGCGGCGCTTGTCGTATTGCAGGTAAGACGCCGGCATGCCCGGGCCGCTGGCCGGTGTATTGGCCTGCGCATTGGCCGGAGAAGCGCTCCCACCAACGGTTTTCGGGGTATCGCTCATACCGGCGCCTCCGCAACCTGGTGGGCCACCTTGGCAAACCCGTCGTAGTTGTTATCCAGAAAGTGCTTGGCGATCTCGCGGCCGGTGGCGAGCCACACCTTGTCGTGGCCGCAGATGTAGTCGAGCGCCTCTTCAAACGCCTTGATGCGGTAGGGCCAGCCCACCAGATAAGGGTGCAGCGGAATGCACATCACCGTGCCTGACTCCGCGCCTTCTTGATACAGGCGGTCAAACTGGCGCTTGAGAATCTCGGCATAGCGGCGCGGGCTTACCAGGTTGATGTTGTAGACAATCACGTCATTCATTTCGAGCGAATACGGAATCGATGCAAGCCGCCCCTTCTTGACCTTGACCGGGCCCGGCTGGTCGTCATGAAACAGATCGCACACATAGGTGAGGCCCATGTCGGCCACGAGGTCAAGCGTGTTGTCGGTATAGGTGAGCGCCGGTGCCAGCCAGCCGTCGAGTTTCTGCCCGGTGTGCTTCTTGATGGTGTCGATCGAATCCTGAATCACCTCGCGCTCCTGTGCCTCGGTCAGGTTGAACAGGTAACGCGTGTTGTAGGTGCCGTGGCTGTAAAACTCCCAGCCGCGGTCGGCACAGGCCTTGATGATTTCGGGGTGGTGATCGCACATCGCCACGTTGAGCGAGACGCTGCCGCGCACCCCGCAGCGGTCCATCGCTTCCATCATGCGCTGGAAGCCGGCGCGATTGCCGTAATCGCGGTAGGAGTAGTTCAGGACGTCGGGCGCCGGGCGTGCCCATGCCCCGCGCGACGGATTCTTCGGCGGGTTGAGTTCATAGAACTCGATGTTCGGCGCCACCCAGAAGGCCACGCGGGCACCGTTGGGCCAGGTAATTTTCGGGCGGCTGCCGTCGTTGGGCAGGTAATCGTAAAGATTCGGGTCGCGGACCATGGAGACTCCGTAGGGGATAGGACTTTCAACAAACTTCGGGGGATGCAAAGGGGGCGTGGCCCCCTTTTCAAGGCGGTTCTCCTGCTTCAGCCCTGATTGGCCGGCATCGATTTCAGATGCGCAATCGCCTCGGCTACCGGGATCACGTCGCAGTACTTCAACGCCATGTCATACAGGTTGGCGAAGTGCGGGCTCTCGTGCTTGTCGGCCGTGGTCTCTTCCGGCACGATGGTGCGATAGCTGCGCTGCAAGCTGTCCACCGCCGTCGCCCGCACACAACCCGAGGTCGAGCCGCCGGTGACGATGACGGTGTCGATCTTGTGAAAGTTGAAGATCGAGCCGAGATTGGTCTCGAAAAACGCCGAGGCCATGCGCTTGTTGATGATGATGTCGCGCTGACGATCAATCACGAGGCGATCATCGAATTCGCTGCGGCGCGAGCCGACCTTGATGTTCTGCAGCGAATCCGGTGTGTTGGTGCGCGTGCCCCAGACACCGCAGTCTTCACCCGACTCCATGTAGGCGACGTACGTCCAGACCACCGGGAAACCCTTCTCGCGCATGGCGGCGGCAAGCTGGTTGACGTAGTCAAGCTGCTTCGGGTCCGTCTCATACGCAGTCGCAAATTCGCCGACGTTGGTATAGGCCTTTTGCAGATCCACGTTGATCAAAGCAGGCCGTGCGCCGAAGCCGAAGCGCTTGCGCGTCGGGTTCTTCTT
>CAYUEG010000154.1:2910-7706 GCA_964443245.1 uncultured Burkholderiales bacterium
GGCGCCGCTCTGCTTGACGACCTTGGCCCATTTGTCGATCTCGCGCTGCACATGCTGCGCGAATTCCGTCGGCGTGGAACCGACCGGCTCAGCACCCAACCCGGCGAGGCGCTCGCGCACATCCGGCAGCGCGAGGATGCGTCGCACCTCCGCCGCCAGTTTGTCCACGACCGGCCTGGGCGTGCCCCTGGGGGCGAACAGGCCGGACCAGGCATCGGCATAAAAGCCGGGATAGCCGCTTTCGGCAATGGTCGGCAAATCGGGGGCAGCCTGGGAACGCTTCTGGCTGGTAACGGCCAACGCACGCAGCCGCCCGGCCTTGACGTGCGGCAATGCCGAGGGCAGACCATCCATCATCACCTGCACCTGGCCACCGATGAGGTCCGCCACCGCCGGGGCGCTGCCGCGATACGGAATGTGCACCATGAATACGCCTGCCGAGGTCTTGAGCATTTCCATGCCCAGATGCGCGGCCGTGCCACTGCCAAGGGAAGCGTAGTCGTACTTGCCCGGATGGCGCTTGGCCAGGGCAATGAACTCGGTCAGGGTTTGTGCCGGCACCGAAGGGTGCACCACCACCACATTCGGCACCACCGCCACCTGAGAGATCGGCTCGAAGTCCTTGACCGGGTCGTACGGCATCTTCGAGTAGAGCGACACATTGATCGCATGCGAACCGGTGACGCCCATGATCAGGGTATATCC
Source organism: uncultured Burkholderiales bacterium (assembly GCA_964443245.1). Classification (GTDB taxonomy): domain Bacteria; phylum Pseudomonadota; class Gammaproteobacteria; order Burkholderiales; family JAEUOS01; genus CANJDH01. The sequence continues at coordinate 3,616 of CAYUEG010000154.1, forward strand.
GTCCGGTGCGGATTTGGCCACCACGTCCGAGCCGACATTGCCACCGGCGCCGGCGCGGTTCTCCACCACCACCGGCTGCTTCCAGTTCTGGCTCATCTTGTCGGCAATGGCACGTGCCGCAATGTCGGTGGCACCACCGGCGGGAAATGGCACCACGATGCGGATTTGCCGGGCGGGAAAGTTGTCTGCCTGGGCCCACGCAGCAGACGGCAGGCAGATGAGCAGCGGGCAGGCGAAACAGCACAGGGCAATCAGGGCGCGCACGAGGTAACTCCTGGGTACGAACGGTTTCAGAACAACAAATCCCACAGCGCACGCATTTTCACATCCACTTCGCTGGACAGCACGGCGTTGGCGAACACGAACGCCTTCTCGTTCGGCACGCGGCCCTGCGCATAGCGCATGAACTTGGCGGCCACCTCCTCCACCGGCAACGGCATGCTCGGGTCGCCGGGAATGGTGCGCACATCGCGTTCGATGTCGTTGTAGCCGCTCGACACCAGCAGGGAACCGCCGCGCTTGCCCTGCGCTTCGAGCGCCTTCTCGATCCGGATGTCGATCAGCGCCTCGAGCCGTCGAAGCTCCTGATCCTCGAACCTGCCAATACGATATACGGACGAATCGAGCACCCCGTAACGCAGCATGGCGGCAATGCCGAACGAGAGCGAAAACTGCGCCTGGATTGGCGTGCGGGGCGCGCGATTGCCGCAGTAGGTCAGCGCCTCGGGGTAGGTTGAAAGGACAATCCGGGTAATGCCCTGGGTCGTGCCATTGAGTTCCTCACGCACGCTTTTGGCCATTTCGGCGCCATAGTGCACGTGGCGCACGGCGGCATACGGCTTGATGTAGGCATCGAGGATCAGGTCCTCTTCGGGCGCTGGCAATGGATCGGGCGAGGCTGCGGAGTAATTGTCGGCGTAGAAGCACAGCGCTTCGGCCGGCGCGTCGATGGTGGCCAATGCCGCCAACGCGGCCTGCATGCCCAGTGAGGCACTGTGGCCCAGATAGGTGTTGCGCGCCGTCTTGCCTGCCGCCACTGGCAGATAGAGGCTGGCGGGCAGCTGGCAGGCGGCAATGTCGATGGCGCGGATGATGCCCGCGGCATTCAACCCGAGCAGTCGTGCCACGCCAGCCGCCACACCGAGGGCCGGCCAGTTGCCATCGACATGCATGCCGGGGCGAATCCGCAACCAGCCGCCGGCGCGCGCACCGATCTCATACGCGAGGGCCAGTGCATCGACCGTCGCATCCAGGCCGCGCTCGGTGGTCACCGCCAGGGGCAGCAGCGCCGCCACGGCGGCCACACCGGGGCGGCCATGGGCGTAGGCATGGCCCTCGCAGGCTTCATCCCAGGTTGCCGCCATCGCGCCTACCTGCGCTGCGGCAGCAAGCGAGAGGCGGCGCCCGCCCGGAAACGTGAAGGGCCCGGATTCGAAACCCGAATAGTTCTCTTCAAATGCCATCACCTCGGGCGCTTCGCGGCCCGCCAGCATGCAGCCGATGGTATCGAGAAGAATCAGGCGTGCGGCGTTCGAAGCCACCTCATTGGCCGGCCGTGTGGCACGTGGCCCCACGGCTGCCTTGAGCGCATCGGCATGGGCCTGCCAGCGGCTCCAGGAGCCGATGTCCGGGGTATTCATGAGACTGCCCTGGTTGAGCCGTGCGCCAATGCCGGCAGTCCTGCCACGATGGTGAGGGGCGCTGTCAACACCGTCCCTCCCAGCCAGATCTGCATTTCCGCTTCCATCATGGTGTTTGTCTGCGGTGTCGGGATGCCCACCGCCCTGCCGTATTCGAGCACAAATACGCCGGGCAGGCGGCCGGAAAGATCATTCTTCATATTTTTTCCCTGTCGCCAGCAATTCGGGCGTGCCGATCAGGGCGTTCAAGCCGTCAAAGTCGAACATGCGGTCACGCCACGGCGCCGTCGTGCCGTTGGCCTTGAGGCTGGCGTAGTAGCTTTGCAGCGTGTGGGCGACGGCACGCACGGTGCCGCCAGGGAAAATGGCAATCCGGTAACCATGGGCCTCAAGCTCGGTGGTGCTCTTGACCGGCGTCTTGCCGCCTTCGACCATGTTGGCCAAGAGCGGCACACGACCACCGAAGCGCTGGTTGACGATGCGCATCTGCTCATCGCTGCGCACCGCTTCGATGAACAGCACATCGGCCCCGGCTTCAAGATATCGCTCCGCACGCTCCAGCGCGGCCTCGAAGCCTTCCACCGCCACCGCATCGGTGCGCGCCATGATCAGGGTTTCACTGCTGACGCGCGCATCCACCGCCGCGCGCACCTTGCCGGCCATCTCGGCCGCCGAGACGACTGTCTTCCCGTCGAGGTGGCCACAGCGCTTGGGGAAACCCTGGTCTTCCAGCTGGATCACCGTCGCGCCGGCTCGCTCGAAGCCCCTGACGGTGCGCTGTACGTTGAGGGCGTTGCCGAAGCCGGTGTCGGCATCCACGATGACCGGCAGCGCCACGCGCTCACGAATTGCGGCCAGCGTGTCGCACACCTCGCTGTAGGTGGTCAAGCCGATGTCCGAGCGGCCCAGACGGGTGTAGGCAATCGACGCACCGGAAAGGTAGGCCGCCTCGAAACCATTCTGTTCGACGAGGAGCGCCGACAAGGCATCGTAGATGCCCGGCGCGAGGACGATGGCGGGTTGCGCGAGGCGCGTCTTGAAGCTCATGAAAGGGCCTTTGGCTCAGGTTGCGAACGGTTGCAGTGGGGTTGCAGTTCGATGCAGATGAGGATGTGGCGTCGGGCGGAACAAGCGATGCTTCAGACTCGTGCGCGCATCTTCTTTTCCAGGTGCGGCAACAAGCCGCCGTCACGCACCATGTCCATCAGGAAGCCGGGGACCGGGTCGCATTGCAGTTCGGTACTCTGACCAGCCAGTGCACCACCCGCATGGGTGACACGAATCCGGCCGCGCTCGGGGTCGGCCTCGACCGCGTCGCCGTCGGCGATGCGCGCGGCGTCCTTGCACACCAGCACGGCCAGCCCGAGGTTGAGCGAGTTGCGGTAATACAGGCCGGCCACCGATTCGACAATCACGCACGCCAGCCCGAGGTGCTTGAGCGCCTGCGGTGCCTGCTCACGCGAGGAGCCGATGCCGAAGTTGCGCCCGGCCACCAGCACGTCGCCGGGCTTCACCGCACCCGCAAACTCCGGCCGCACGGATTCGAGGCAATGCCGCGCGATCTCGTCGATGGAAAACTTCATGTACTGCCCCGGCGCCAGCACGTCGGTGTCGACACCATCGCCAAACTTCCAGGCGCGCCCGCTCATTGCAGCACCCCGCGCGGATCGGTAATGCGGCCGGTCAGCGCGCTGGCCGCCACGGTATAGGGCGACGCCAGATACACCTGGCTCGATGCTGCGCCCATGCGGCCCTTGAAGTTGCGCGCGGTCGAGGAAATCACGCGCACATTCTCGCCAAAGCGCTCTTCGCTGTAGCCGGCGCACACGCCGCAGGCATTCGGCAGCACGCGTGCGCCGGCGTCGATCAGCACCTGCATCACACCTTCCTGTTCGGCGGCAGCCTGATCCTGTTTCGAGGCCGGCGCCACCAGGAGTTGCGTGCCCCGTGCCACCTTGCGGCCGCGCAGCACCGTGGCCGCGGCGCGCAGGTCGTCCAGCTTGGCACCGGTACAAGCGCCGATGTAGGCGGTGTCGATGCCTTCGTTATAGCTGCTCACCCCATGCGAATTGGCCGGGCTGTGCGGCGCTGCCACCTGCGGTTCCAGCGTGGCGGCATTGAACACATGGTGTTCATCGGCCGCAGCCGCATCGCTTTGCCAGGCGGCGACCTCCACCTCTGTTGCGCCGGCCGTCGCAAGGTATTGCTGCGTGGTTTCATCCGGGGCGATCAGGCCAACCTGCCCGCCCAGCTCGGCGGTCATGTTGGCCATGGTCATGCGCTCCTGCATGGAAAGTGCGCGAATTGCGCTACCGGCGTACTCGACGGCCTGATAGCGCCCGCCGTCCATGCCGAACTTGCCACACAGGAACAGCATCATGTCTTTTGCCGTGACGCCCGGAGCGAGCTGGCCATCCCACTGCATCAGGATGGTTTCCGGCACGCGCAGCC
>CAYUEG010000155.1:0-7694 GCA_964443245.1 uncultured Burkholderiales bacterium
CTTTTCGTGATCCTGAAACCGGTAGCCGTGCATGAAGGCGATGGCAATCGCCCGGAAACCCTTGTCCCATGCGGCTTTCAGGGCCGCGCGCGTCTTCTCGACAGCCAGCGGCAGCACCACATCGCCGTGGGCGCCCATGCGCTCGTCCACCTCGACGACCTCGCTGTAGAGAAGCTCCGGCAACACGATATGCCGGTCAAAAATGCGCGGCCGGTTCTGGTAGCCGATGCGCAACTGGTCGCGAAAGCCTTTGGTGATGAACAGCACCGTGCGGTCGCCCTTGCGCTCCAGCAGCGCGTTGGTCGCCACCGTGGTGCCCATCTTGACCGCTTCGACAATCTCGCCCGGAATGCGCTCTCCAGCCTTGAGGCCCAGAAAGTGGCGGATGCCGGCAATCGCCGCGTCGCGGTATTGCTCCGGGTTCTCCGACAGCAGCTTGTGGGTGCGCAAGGAACCGTCCGGTGCCCGCGCGACAAGATCGGTAAACGTGCCGCCCCGGTCAATCCAGAATTGCCAGCGCGCCTGGCCCGTGACTGCCGATGCAGCGCTCATGCGGTCACCGCCTGCGACAAACCGCGAGATTGCCCGAAGGCCGGTGCAGAGAATGTGCGGGCGCGGATCGCGCGGTGCAGGTCCGAAGGTGGGGTAACAGGCGTGACAGCGGGTTGCGGCATGAGGAGTCCAGAGGCTTGTGACGGGCGCGGAGGGTGGAACGGCTTTTTGCTTGACAGCATCGAACGTATTTTGCAACACAATCGATTCGCTTCCGCTTGCGCGGATGGGCGTGCACGAAGGAACGGAATCAACGAAGGTGTATATTGCAGCGCAATATTGTGGTTTCTTTGGGCTTCACACAGGAGCAGCGCTTGTCCGAATTTGATCTCACCATTCGTCATGGCACCATCGTCAATGCCACCGACACCATCAAGGGCGACATCGGCGTACGTGCCGGCAAGATCGTCGCCATTGCCGACCAGTTGCCCGCAGGCACGCGTGACCTCGACGCCACCGGGCGCCACGTGCTGCCCGGCGGTATCGACAGCCACTGCCATGTGGAGCAGCTCTCCGCCAGCGGCCTGATGACGGCGGACGATTTCTACTCCGCCACGGTGTCGGCCGCGTTTGGCGGCACCACCACCATCATCCCGTTCGCGGCGCAGCACCGCGGCATGTCGCTGCCCAAGGTGGTGGCCGACTATCACGCCTGCGCCGGCCCCAAGGCGGTGATCGACTATGGCTTTCACCTGATCGTCTCCGACCCGACCGAGCAGGCGCTGAAGGTCGATCTGCCCGACCTGATCCGCAAGGGCTACAGCTCGTTCAAGGTCTACATGACCTACGACAAGCTCAAGATCGACGACTACGCCCTGCTCGACGTGCTCGACACCGCCGGCCGCGAAGGCGCGCTGGTGATGGTGCATGCCGAGAACAACGACATCATCAAGTGGGTGGCACAGCGCCTCCTGGCCAACGGCCACGGCGCGCCCAAGTTCCATGCTGTCGCGCACGACCCGCTGGCCGAGAGCGAGGCGACCAATCGCGTGATTTCGCTTTCGCGCCTGGTCGATGTGCCGATCCTGATCGTCCACGTATCGGGCATTGAAGCGGTGAAGACCATCCGCGCCGCACAAACCCTGGGCGCACGGGTGTTTGGCGAGACCTGCCCGCAATACCTGTTCCTCACCGCAGCCGACATCGACAAGCCCGGCCTTGAAGGCGCCAAGTTCTGCTGCAGCCCGCCCCCGCGCGATGCCGCCTCGCAGGAAGCCGTGTGGGAGGGCCTGGCCAACGGCACCTTCCAGGTCTATTCCTCCGACCACGCGCCCTACCGGTTCGATGAAACCGGCAAGCTGCCCAAGGGCGACAAGACCACCTTCAAGGACATGGCCAACGGCGTGCCCGGGCTGGAACTGCGTCTGCCGCTGCTGTTCTCCGAAGGCGTCGGCAAAGGGCGCCTCACCATGAACCAGTTTGTTGCCCTCACCGCCACCAACCACGCACGCATGTACGGCTTTGCCGATCGCAAGGGGTCGATTGCCGTCGGGCAGGATGCCGACATCGCGATCTGGGATGCGCAAAAGCAGACCACGATCCGTGCCGAAGACATCCACGACAACGTCGGCTACACGCCCTACGAAGGCCGCACGATTACCGGCTGGCCCACCACGGTGATCAACCGCGGCCGCGTGGTGGTGGCCGATGGCAAGCTGCATGCCGAACGCGGCAGCGGCCAGTTCATCCCGCGCGGCCTGCCCGGCCCTCTCGCGGTGCCGCGCAAGCCTTCCGAGGCGATGCGCCTGTTCCAGTCCTTCATCCAACCCAAGCCTTAAGCAAACCTTTTCGGAACCGAAGAAAAATGAAACGCCCTTTCCCCATGGCCGTGGCCCAGCTCGGGCCGATCCACCTTGCCGACACCCGCGCGGCCGTCGTCAAGCGCCTGCTCGAGATGCTGCGTGAGGCGCATGCGCGCAGTGCCAAGTTCGTCGTGTTTCCCGAACTGGCGCTGACCACCTTCTTCCCGCGTTACTGGATGACCGACCAGGCCGAGATCGACCGGTTTTTCGAGCGTTCCATGCCGAACGCCGATGTGCAACCGCTGTTCGACGAAGCGAAAAAATGCGGCATCGGCTTCTACTTAGGTTATGCCGAGCTCACGCCCGAAGGCGAGCGCTTCAACACCGCCGTGCTGGTCGATGCCAGCGGCAAGATCGTCGGGCGCTACCGCAAGGTGCACCTGCCCGGCCACGACGACCACAAGCCTCAGGCACCGTTCCAGCACCTGGAGAAGAAGTATTTCCAGGTCGGCAACGAGGGCTTCAAGGTGTGGAACACCATGGGCACCAAAATGGGCATGTGCATCTGCAACGACCGGCGCTGGCCCGAGACGTTCCGCGTCATGAGCCTGCAGAGTGCCGAGGTGGTGGTGCTGGGCTACAACACGCCCTCGCACAACATCCATTGGCCCGAGCCTTCGCATCTGCGCATGTTCCACCACCTGCTGCTGCTGCAGGCCCATGCCCACGAGAATGCACTATGGGTGGGCGCGGCGGCCAAATGCGGGCGCGAAGACGGCTTTCACATGATCGCCGGCTCGGTGATCGTCTCGCCCTCCGGCGAAATCGCCGCCCAGAGCACCACCGAGGAAGACGAAGTCATCTTCTTCAACTGCGATCTGGCCCTGGGCGATACCTTCCGCGAGCACGTGTTCAACTTCGCCAAGCACCGCCGGCCTGAGCATTACAAACTGATCGTCGATCGCGTCGGGGCCGGCAAGCCTGTCACCGAGTGAAGCGCATCAACTGTGGCATGATGGTTGCTAGACTTTGGTGACGTAACAGACCGTGTTGAGCAGCATTCCCCGGTTCAACCGCTCACATCGATTTACCCAGACAGGAGATTTGCCATGCGCCTCACTTTCCCGCGTTTCCCCCTGCGTTCCCTGATTGCCATCGCGCTTGCCGGTGTCGTCGTCAGCGGCCAGGCCCAGACCATCCAGACCGGCGTTGACGCCACGTTTGCCCCCCACGCCATGGCCAAGCTCGGTGGCGGGATCGAGGGTTTCAATGTCGACATGGCCAACGAAATTGCCAAACGCCTGAATCGCCCGATCAACATTGAAGGCACGCAGTTTTCCGGCCTGATTCCCGGCCTCAATGCCAAGAAATACGACTGGATCGCCGCGCCCACCACCGTGACGCCCGAGCGCGCCAAGGCCCTGCTGTTTACCGAAGGCTATCTGGATACCGACTTCCAGTTTCTGGTGAAGCGGGCTGACCCGGACATCAAGGGCCTGGAAGACCTGAAAGGCAAGACGATTGCCGTCAACAAGGGCTCGGCCTACGATTCCTGGGCCAAGGCCAATGCCGAGAAATGGGGCTTCAAGTTCGACATCTACGACACCAATGCCGATGCGGTGCAAGCGGTCCTCTCCGGCCGCGCCAGCACCAACCTCGCCGGCAATACCGTGGCGCAGTGGGCCGCCAAGCAGAACCCGCAGATCAAGACGACCTATGTGATCAAGACCGGCCTGGTCTGGGCGATTCCCTTCCGCATTGACGACAAGGCCGGCCGCGACACGGTTTCCAACGTCATCAAGTGCATGAAACTGGATGGCACCTTCGCGCGCCTGCACGAGAAGTGGTTCGGCACCAAGCCGGCAGCAGACGCCACCGCCGTCAAGGTGGCCCCCGGCCACGGTGTGCCCGGCATGGACGGCTATGACGCCACCCCGGTCACGCCCAAGTGCTCCTGATCTGAAGCCCCACCGTCAAAGCGCCGGGTGATGCCGGCGCTTTGTCTTTCTCGATCCGATCCACCGTCATTGGCAACACCATGAAGCAAGACCTTCCCGCCATTCTTGAACTCAAGGGTCTGGCCAAATCGTTCGGCACCTTGCAGGTCTTGAAGGGCATCGACTTTGCAGTGCAGCCCGGCGAGCTCGCCTTCATCATCGGGCCTTCCGGCTCGGGCAAGAGCACCCTGCTCCGCTGCTGCAACAGGCTGGAAGAACCGGATGGCGGCAGCGTCACCGTCGATGGCGTCGACATCACCGCACCCGGCGTGGACATCAACCGCCTGCGCCAGAAAATCGGCATGGTGTTCCAGTCATTCAACCTGTATCCGCACATGACGGCGCTGGGCAATGTCACGCTCGCCCTGCGCAAGGTGCAGGGCATGGACAAGGCCACGGCAGAGGCCAAGGGCCGCGCGGCACTGGCGCGTGTGGGCCTCACCGACAAGGCCGATGCCTATCCGAACCAGCTTTCCGGCGGCCAGCAGCAACGCGTCGGCATTGCCCGCTCGCTGGCGCTCGAACCCCTGATCGTGCTGTTCGACGAACCCACCAGCGCGCTCGACCCCGAGCTGGTAGGCGGCGTGCTCAAGGTGATGCGCGAGCTGCGCGAGTCGGGCATGACCATGGTGGTGGTGAGCCACGAGATGGCGTTTGCCCGTGCCGCCGCCGACCGCGTGGTGTTCATGGACGCCGGGCAGATCGTCGAGCAGGGCCCGCCCGAAGAACTGTTCGGCAACCCGAAACACCCGCGCCTGCGCGAGTTCCTCGCCTCGCTGGCCGACCGGCACTAGCCACCGCGCCCCCGGTCAGAATGCCCTCTCCTCGCCCGCCCGCCACATGAATCCGGTTGTCAACGTTCCCCCGAGCATGAGTACGCTGGAGCGCTTTCTCTTCAGCTTCTTCAACCCGGAGATTGCCGGCCGCTACTGGAAAGCGATTGCCGAAGGCATGCTGCTCACCACCTGGCTGGGCATCACGGTCATCGTCACCGGGCTGATCGTCGGGCTGGCCCTGGCCGTCGCGCGCGCGCAGCACATCAAGCCGCTCAACTTTTTCATCATCGTGTTTGCGGATGCGTTTCGCGCCCTGCCGCCGCTGGTGATCATCATCATCCTGTATTTCGCGTTTCCCTACATCCAGATGTCGATGAGCGCCTTCACCGCCACCTGGCTCTCCCTTTCGCTGGTGCTGGCGGCCTTTGCCGAGGAGATTTTCTGGGCCGGCATTCTGGCGGTGCCCAAGGGCCAGTGGGAGGCCGCGCGCTCCACCGGCATGAGCCGCCTGGAAACCCTGCAGCATGTGGTGCTGCCGCAGGCGGTGCGCATGACGGTGCCGCCGCTCACCAACCGCGTGATGGCGATCACCAAGGGCACGGCCCTGGGCTCGGTGGTGGCGCTGCATGAAATCCTCAACGTGTCGTCGTCTGCCTCAAGCGAATCAGGCAACGCCACGCCGCTGGTGGTGGGCGCCTGTGCCTACCTGCTGTTGTTCATTCCCTTCGTCTGGTTCGGCCGCTGGATCGAGACGCGGTTTGCCTGGAAGCGCTAGGGGAACGACGTCATGGAAACCCTGCTGAACATCTTTTTCAACGTCGAGATCATGAAGAAGGTCTGGCCCTTCCTGCTGCAGGGGCTGGGCATGACCATCGTGCTCTCGCTGGTGGTCATTCCGCTGGGGCTGGCCGGTGGCCTGGCCATTGCCGTGCTCTCCAGTCTGCAGCGGCGCTGGCTGGATCGTGCGCTGATCGTCTATGTCGATTTCTTTCGCGCCTTCCCGCCGCTGGTGCTGCTGATCTTCATCTACTTCGGCTTCCCCTTCCTGCAGCTGGACCTGCCCAAGTTTGCCGCCGTGGCGCTGGCTTTCTTCCTCAATACCTCGAGCTACTACGGCGAGATCTTCCGCGCCGGTTTCGAGAGCATTCCGCGCGGCCAGCTTGAAGCCGCACGCTCCACCGGCCTCACGCGCTGGCAGGCGCTGGTGTCGGTGGTGATGCCGCAAGCCACGCGCAACGTGCTGCCGGACCTCATCAGCAATACGCTGGAGGTGATCAAGCTCACTTCACTGGCAAGCGTCGTGGCCCTGCCGGAACTGCTCAACAACGCCCGCCAGGCCCAGGCCCTCACCTACAACGCCACCCCGGTGGTGATGGCGGCGCTGATGTATCTCTTGCTGCTGTGGCCGATCGTGCGGCTGCTGTCGCGCCTGGAGCACAAGAGCATCGCCCTGCACTAGAGGGGAATCGTGCCGAAACCCTTGTCCACCAAGGGTTTCCGGCCAGTGCCTTGAAAAGTTGACGATGCCGCGCAGGCGGCTTCTCAGGCAGCCTTTTTGGCGGCAGCCGTCGAACCTGCCGCCATGCCCCGCACCAGCAACTGCCCCACCGCCATCGCCACGCCCGCCTGGGTCGGGTCGATCACCGGCACACCCAGTTCCGCTTCCAGCCGCGCACGGTAACGCGCCATGCCGGCACAACCCATGATGATGACGCGGGCCCCGTGCTTCTCGATCAGGGTCTTGCCGACAGCGAGCATGCGCGTGAAGGTGAGGTCTTCCTTGACCAGATCGACCACGTTCACCTCGATCGGCAAATCTTCCGCCAGCTTGTGCTCCAGCCCGAGCAGGCGCACCTGGCGCTTGTGGCGGCCGATGGCGCGCGAGAGGATCGAGATCACGCCGAACTTCTCGCCCATGGCCGCAGCCGTGAGATAGGCACACTCGGCGCTGCCGAATACCGGCGCCGAAATCGTTTCGCGCAGCGCCACCATGCCGGGGTCGGAAAAGCAGGCCAGCACCACGGCATCCACATTGCGGTAGTGCGGATGCGCCTCGAACCAGGCGATCAGCTTTTCGCTGATGCCGTCCACGTGCGCCTGGCTTTCGATGCCGGGCGGGCCACTGGTCAGGGTTTCGCAAATGATGGCCGGGCCGTCCGGGCGGCGAAACACTTCCAGCGCCAGGCTGATGTGGTCGGTCACCACTTGCGTGCTGTTGGGGTTGATGACCAGCAGGGTGGATTGCTTGGCAGGCATGGCGGATCCTTGTTTGCAGTAGGGGCTGGGGTACCGAAGCGGGGAGCGTTCTCGACAACGTAGCGCAACGATCCAGCGTATCTCACCGATTGTAGCCAACGGCCCGCGCTGTGCCCACCGCGCTTTGTCCACGTTGTGCCCCGATTGTGCCCCGCTATACTCATCCACTCTGTCAACGCCTCATCAACGACCATGCCGGACAAGAAAGCCAAACCCTACCGCTCCTCCATCACCACCGACGGCATGGACCGCGTGGCCCACCGCGCCTTCATGCGCGCCACCGGCATGGACGATGAAGCGATTGCCAAACCCTTCATCGGCGTGATGAGCACCCACGGCGAGAACACGCCCTGCTCGATGTCGCTGCGCCC
>CAYUEG010000156.1:0-7624 GCA_964443245.1 uncultured Burkholderiales bacterium
TTGAACAGGCGCTCGTAGAAGCCGCTCCACTCATCCATGCGGCCGCGGTAGACGTTGTGGGTCAGGTGGTCGATGTACGTCAGGCCGTTGCCGACCGGGGCGAGTTCGGCGCCCGGCAGTGCTTCGAAATCCACATCGAAGAAGCCGATGTTGCCGATGTCGCCGGGCTGGGCGCCGTTCTTGCCGCGCCAGCGGTCGATCAGGTAGATCAGGGAGTCGCCAATGCCCTTGATGGCCGGAATATTGAGCTCACCCGGGCCGCTCTTGCCTTCGAAGCCCCAGGCACCCAGTTCCAGGGCGCGTCGGTAGGCACTTGCGGCATCCTGTACACGGAAGGCGATCGCACAGATGGATGGGCCGTGCAGGCGCGCAAAGCGTTGCGCGAAGGAATCCGGCTCGGCGTTGATGATGAAGTTGATCTCGCCCTGGCGGTAGAGCATGACCTGCTTGTGGCGGTGGCGCGCAATCGGCTTGAAGCCCATCCGCTCGAACAGCTCGCCCATCGCTTTCGGGTCTGGCGCCGCGTATTCGATGAACTCGAACCCGGCTGTGCCCATCGGGTTGTCCCATAAATCATTGCTCATGTTGCGCTCCTTGAATTGCCGCGCCGGCGCAGCATGGTTGCAATGCGCGGTGTCGGGCGGGTGCGGGGTTGCCGTAAAGCCGAAAGTGTAGTGCCAGTCGCACACACAAAGCTTGCGAGTTTGGGCCGCATTGGCATGATCTGCGCAATAATATTGCGCATTATTTTGAAATCACGCCATAAAGCATGATCAATCTCGACAAGACAGATCGCAAGTTGCTCGACCTTCTCCAGCGTGATGGCCGACTCACCAACCAGGAGCTGGCCGACAAGGTGCACTTGTCCCCTTCACCGGTGCTGCGGCGTGTGCGCGCCCTGGAAGAGGCCGGCCTGATCAAGCAGTACGTGGCGCTGCTCGACGCCCACCGTCTGGGGCTGGGGCTGCTGGCCTATGTCACGGTGAAGCTGGAGAAGAAGGGCAAGGCGTCGATCGAGTCGTTCAGCAAGGCGGTGCAGAGCTGGCCGGAAGTGGTGGCAGGCTATTCGATGACGGGCGATACCGATTACCTCTTGCGCGTGCATGTGCGTGACTTGCCGCATTTTTCGCGCTTCATGATGGATTCGCTGCTCAAGTATCCGGGGGTACTGGATACCACCTCCAGCTTTGCGCTGGAGTGCCTCAAGGAAACGACGGCGCTGCCGCTTGCGCACCTGGGGTAGCGCGGGGGAGCGCGGCCTGAAAGCCTGCCTCAGTAGTAGTTGTTCATCGCGCGCGAGAACGACTCATAGACCTGCGGCACGCGGAAATTGTTCTGGGCCAGCCGGTCGGCCCGCATGTAGGAAATGAACTGCTGGGTGGACTGGATCGGAATGCTCTTCGGTTCGAGCTTCTGGTCCAGAATCTTGATTGTCATTTCCGCCGCGACCCTGCCTTGCTCGAAGGGGGAGGTGGCGAGGGCCATCATGCCGCCGTCTTCGACATAAAAGCCGTTGGTGCCGATGACCGGAATCTTCGTCGTATTGTCCTCGGTCCACTTGACGATCTCTTCCGGTGCCACGAAGCGTTTCGCATCGGTCTCGGAGACCTGGATGCGCCGGTAGTTGGTGGTGATGAGGACATCGGCTTCCTGGTTGGCCTTGCGCACTTCGGCCTTCCATTCGTCAAACGTCTTGACCAGGCGCGAGCGGTGCAGCACAAACGGCTTCCAGTCGAAGGCTTCCAGGAAGTGGGTATCTTCCTTTACCGAGCCCGAGGTGTCGCCGACGTAGGCAATGCGCACCGGGCGGTCGGCGGGCACGCGCGGCCTGATGGCTTCGTCAAGCAAGGATTTGACGGCACCCCATTGCTTGCGCTCCAGAATGCCGGTGACATTGGTCGCCTTGTCGTAGCCATAGGGCGCAATGTCGCCATTGATCCCGGCAAAGACGATCTTGATAGTCGGATGGTTGGCGTACAACTTGACCGCGTAGCGATGCGCATCGTCATCGACAGCGATGATCAGGGAGGGCGCCCAGTCATCGATGATGCGCCGTGCCAGGATGCCGGCACGCTGCTTGAAAGGCTCATCCGGATTGCGTTTGGTATCCATGTAGTGCCAGCGCAGGGTGTAGGGCTTGTTCTGCAGCACCCGATTCAAGCCGACGTTGATGTCGCGCGTCCAGATGTACTCGGTGTCGTAGCTGTGCAGGATCAGCACGCGAGGCTTGGAAACATTGATCCAGACGAATGCTGCCAACGCGCCGACGATGAACGCCCCCATCAGGATGCGGACCAGTAGAGACTTCGCGTTGTTGCTCATGGCGGGTGTCAGAGCAGACCCATCGATTTCCAGATCGGGATGGAGGCATAGATGCCGGCCAGCCGGAACAGGGTGGAAATCGTGTTGAAGGTGAGAAATGCTCCGTGGTCGTAAATCGGTTTGCGCTTGGTCAGGTTCTCGAATTGCACGTAATAGGAGCACTGATAGGGCATGAACCAGTGCTCGCACATCACCAGGATCACGAAGCCGACCAGCCAGGGGTTGACACCGTTAAGGTCCGCCAGCGGCAACAGGATGGCCGCAGAGATCGATACGGCTGCGTTGATGGGGGCGACCAGGCGTATCGCGAACAGCACACCGGTGAGCACCAGGACGAACAGGGGGAAGTTCAGGCGCATCAGATCGCCTAGCCAGCCCAGGTGTGAAGCGAGAAACTTCGACAGGCCCAGATGCGTCATGGCCGCGACCATGCCTACCAACCCGGCCAGATACATCAGGAAGGCCCAGTCGATCTTGTCGCGGAATTCGCTGCCACGCAGAAAGTTGAAGGCAAGCAGGAAGAACAGGAGGATCAGCGCCATCCACGGTGGCTGGATGTGATGGAACGAGACCGTGACGACACCGATGCCGAACAGGACCACGCCGAATACGCTGGCCCACTCGCGTGCGCGCATCGGGCCCAGCAGCTCGAGCTGGGCCTCGACAATCTCGCGCGCCAGTGCCGGACGCTCCGGTGTGCGGAAGAACAGCGGTGCCAATGCCATGTAACCGGCGAGCATGACCAGGCCACAGACCAGGCCAGCACCCATCCAGTGGAACCACGAAAACTCGGCCTGGATGTGGGCCGGGAGCAAACCGTAGACGACGAAGTTGACCGATTTGCTGGTGAGAAAGGTGGCCGACATCACGCCAACGCCGGCGAAAGCTGAGACCGCCAGGCGCGTGGCCGCTTTGCCGCCGAACTTGAGCTTGAGTGCCTCGACCATGTCAATCAGAAGCGGTGTCACCAGTGCGACCCTGCCATTGATCGACGGCACGACGGGCGAGAGCACCAGGCCAGTGGCAAGGATGCCGAAGTTGTTCCAGAACGGGCTGTTGGGCAGGCTCTTCAACACGGACAGCATCACGCGGTAGGAAAGGCCGGAGGCAGTGATGACGGCGGACAAGCCCAGAATCGAAAGGGCCATGAAAAAGCCGTCCGAAGCGAAGCCGGAGAGCACCACCTGCTGCGGCACCAGTTCGAAGATCAGGGTGGCCAGCAGTGCAAAAATGCCCGGGATGAAATCGGCGACCAGGCGAAACACCCACATCACCACCGTCGCGGTGAAGATGCCGAGGTAAAGGCGCGCCGGCAGATCGAGTTGGCCGGCTGTCATGGCATAGGCGGCGACCGGCAGGACGATTGCGCACAACCAGCCGATGACCTCGGTCCAGTTGGTGTCCGCCTCGCGGGATTCCGCCTTTTCTGTCTTGGCCTGCAGCTTCTCGCGCGAGAAGCGGTTCATGATTGAAACGAAATATTCGGCCTTGATCGAAGGGTTGGCCTTGAGCAGTTCGTTGAAGGCGTCGTTCGGGATTGCCACCAGCAGCACGTCGGTATGTGCCACCGCATCGGCCATGTAGGACTGGCTGCCGAGGATCGATTCTTCGCCGATGTAGCTTTGCTTGACCGTATCGATGACGGCGTTCGAAGGCGTCTTGCCGACCGTGTTGTCGCCACCGGCAAGCAGACGGATTTCTCCTTCTGCCACGAAGTACAGCATCCGCGCCGCGTCGCCCGCGTTGTACAGGCGTGTGCCGGCCGTGAGCCGCTGCTGCACGACGTGGGGCAGCAGGCGTGAAAGTGACTCATACGAGGCGCGCGAGACGATCGGCTCATTTTTCATGAGCGCGATGGTGTTCTCGGTTTCGGGCGAAAAGCGCCCCTGGTTGATTACCGCAGACATCGGCAAATCAATGGGTTATCAGCAAAACCTCATCTTACCGTAAAGACCCTGGCGCAACCTCCTTGGAGCCGTCATGCACCGGGGTCGGGCGGAGCATCGCCAGGGCGGATTCAGGCCGGAAGCGGGGTGTAACCGGCGTCGCGAATCGCTGCCACGAGCGCTTCTGCCGGTTTGGCCGAATCGACCGCGACTTTGTGGGCTGCCAGGTCAATCTCCACTTTGGCGGCCGGATCCACCGCCGCAACGGCCTTGGTGATGGTGCTGGCGCAGTGGCCGCAGGTCATGTCGCTGACGTGAAGGGTAAGCATCGGAAACTCCTGGATAAAGTTTTGGGAAGGGACAAAGGCTGGTGACTATTCTGTACCTTCCCATGATGGGCAGGTCAAGAACTTGATGCCGATCAACCCGAAAGCATTTGTCGGGCGCATACTGGCTTGACATTCCCATCATGGGAAGCTTCAAACTCTGCCCATGCGATTCGAAAAAGGCGGCTTTTTGCCATGAGTACCACTCTGAACCTGTCGATTGAAGGCATGACCTGCGCTTCCTGCGTGGCAAGGGTCGAGAAGGCGATTGCCAGGGTGCCCGGCGTCGAGGAGGTGGCCGTCAACCTCGCTACCGAGGCTGCGACCGTGACCGCGCGTGATCCAGGCGCCGCACCCGCAGTTGTGCAGGCGATTGTCGATGCCGGTTACGCAGTCGGCCATCAGGACATTACCCTCGACGTCCACGGCATGACCTGTGCCTCCTGTGTCAGCCGGGTGGAAAAGGCGCTCAAGGCGGTACCGGGCGTGACCGCTGCGGAAGTCAACCTGGCAACGGAGCGCGCGACGGTGCATGTGCTCAAGTCCGCCACCAACGGCGCGGCATTGGTATCTGCCATTGCGCGTGCCGGTTATGAGGCGGCAGTGCACGCACCGGACGAGGCCGCCTCTGCGGGCGACGATGCGCGCGACCTCTGGCGCGACCGGATCCCGGTGGTCGTCGGCGTGCTGCTCTCGGCGCCCCTGGCGCTGCCGATGTTTGGAGATTTGTTCGGCAAGCACTGGATGCTGCCGGCGTGGCTGCAGTTTGTTCTCGCGACACCGGTGCAGTTCTGGCTCGGCGCACGCTTTTACCGCGCCGGCTGGGGCGCGCTGAAGGCCGGCACCGGCAACATGGATCTGCTGGTGGCACTTGGCACGACCGCTGCCTATGGCCTGTCCATGTACCTGTGGCTGGATGGCCTGAGAACCGCGCCAGAAGCCATGGTGCACCTGTATTTTGAAGGCTCGGCCGTGGTGATCACGCTGGTGCTGCTCGGCAAGTACCTCGAAGTGCGCGCCAAACGCCAGACTGCCGGCGCCATCCGCGCACTGCAGGCGTTAAGGGCACCGTCCGCGCGCGTGCTGCGCAATGGCGTCGAATCCGAATTGCCGCTGGAAGCCGTGGTTGTGGGAGACCTGGTGGTGGTGCGCCCGGGCGAGCGCATTCCGGTCGATGGCGAGATCGCCGCGGGTGCCACGCATGCCGATGAATCACTGATTACCGGCGAGAGTCTGCCGGTTGCGAAGAATGTTGGCAGCCGCGTCACCGGCGGTGCCGTCAATGGCGAAGGTTTGATCCAGGTGCGTACCACTGCCATCGGTGCGGAGACGGCACTGGCGCGCATCATCCGGCTGGTCGAAACCGCTCAGGCCAGGAAGGCGCCGATCCAGCGCCTGGTTGATCAGGTCAGCGCCGTGTTCGTGCCCGTGGTGCTGGCGATCGCCGCCCTGACCCTGCTGGCATGGGGCTTCTCGGATGGAAATTGGGAGCGTGCCGTCATCAATGCTGTCTCCGTGCTCGTGATTGCGTGCCCATGCGCGCTCGGCCTGGCCACGCCCACCGCCATCATGGCCGGCACCGGCGTCGCCGCCAGATACGGCATTCTGATCAAGGATGCCGAGGCGCTCGAAGTGGCGCACGCCATCAACGTGGTGGCCTTTGACAAGACCGGCACGCTGACCGAGGGCCACCCCACGATTACTGCGTTGCAGGCTGCAGATGCGAACGAGAACGAACTGCTCCAGCTTGCAGCCAGTCTGCAGGCGGGGAGCGAGCATCCGCTGGCGCGTGCCGTCAGTGCGGCCGCCCAGGGGCGCGGCATTGCGCTCGTCGCCGCTACCGGCTTCAAGGCCCTGCCGGGGCGAGGCGTGCAAGCGCTGGTGGCGGGGCGCACCCTCAAGCTCGGCAGTGCGCGCATGCTTGACGAAGCCGGCCTTGATCAGGGTGCTTTGCGTGCGCCCGCAGCCGCCTGGCAGTCGCAGGGCAATACCGTCTCGTGGCTGATTGAATCCGCGCCGGACCGGGTGCTGGGCGTGTTTGCTTTCGGCGATACGCTCAAACCTTCCGCAGCCCGTGCAATCTCGCGCCTGCATGCCCAGGGCATTCACACCGTGCTGCTGTCAGGCGATAACCAGGGCGCCGCCCAGGCCGCCGCGGACAAGCTGGGCATCGAATCGGTCCGTGCCGAAGTGCTGCCCGGCGACAAGGCCGACGTGGTGGCCGCGCTCAGGCTGCCGCCTGGCGCCGGGCGGGGCGGCGCGCAGCCCCGCAGGGTGGCGATGGTAGGGGACGGCATCAACGATGCCCCTGCCCTGGCCGCCGCCGATGTCGGCATCGCCATGGGCACCGGCACCGATGCCGCGATGCATGCCGCCGGCATCACGCTGATGCGGGGCGATCCGGCGCTGGTGGCTGACGCCATCGCCATTTCGCGGCGTACTTACGCCAAGATTCGCCAGAATCTCTTCTGGGCGTTCATTTACAACTTGATTGGCGTGCCTTTGGCCGCATTTGGCTTGTTGAACCCGGTGATTGCCGGCGCGGCGATGGCGTTTTCCAGCGTCAGCGTGGTGAGCAACGCATTGCTCCTCAAACGCTGGAGACCGGAATGACATGGTCGCCCGGCCAATCCGAGATTCCTCGAAAGTCTTCGACATGAAACCTGCCCCTCGCAGTACCGCCAGCGCCGGCACCGGTGACACCGGCACCGTGAACATTGGCGACGCCGCCAAAGCCTCTGGTGTTTCCGCAAAGATGATCCGCCACTACGAATCGATCGGCCTGATTCCTTCTGCCGGACGCACCGAATCAGGCTATCGCACATACGCTGAGTCCGATCTGCACCGCCTGCGCTTCGTCAAGCGAGCCCGTACGCTCGGGTTCTCGATCAAGGAGATCGAAGGCCTTCTGGCGTTGTGGGGAGACCGGCGTCGCTCCAGCGCGAAAGTGAAGGCGCTGACGCAACGGCACATTGACGAGCTCGAACGGAAAATTGCCGAAATGCAGGCCATGAAGCAGGCCCTGCAGCAACTGGCGCAGCAATGTCACGGCGATGACCGGCCGGAATGTCCCATCCTGGATGACCTGGC
>CAYUEG010000157.1:0-7534 GCA_964443245.1 uncultured Burkholderiales bacterium
CGGCAAGGGCAACTACGGCTACAACGCCGCCAACGGCACCTATGGCGACATGATCGAAATGGGCATCCTGGACCCGACGAAGGTCACGCGCACTGCCCTGCAGAACGCCGCTTCGGTCGCGTCGCTGATGCTGACGACCGAGTGCATGGTCGCCGAGGCCCCGAAGGAAGAAGCTGCCGGCGGCGGCATGCCTGGTGGCATGGGCGGCATGGGTGGCATGGGCGGCATGGGCGGCATGGACATGTAATTTGCCCGGCGCCAGCAACCCAAGGCGCAATACCGCAGTACGGCAATACGAGGCCCGCGACACAATCGCGGGCCTTTTTCATTTGCAGGCGCGCTTCCCCAAACTGCGGCGGCATGAAACAATGCCGCTCCGCCGCACCGTTGGGGCGGCCGCCTTCCTGTCCCGCTTTCCTGCCCCTCTCTCCACGCACCCTGCCGAATCGTCTGCCCAACATGACCTTTGTTCGCCATCTCACCGCATGCCTGCTGGCCGCTTTTTCCCTCATGGCTGCAGCGCAAACCTATCCCGACAAACCGGTCAAGCTGATCGTGCCCGCCGCGGCCGGCACCTCCACCGACATCATCGCGCGTGAACTGGGTCAACGGCTTGGCCAGGCGCTGGGCCAGACCGTCATCGTCGAGAACATCGCCGGTGCCGGTGGTGCGGTCGGCACCGAGCGGGCCGCCAAGAGCCCGGCGGACGGCTACACGCTGGTGCTCGGCACCATCGGCACGCATTCGATCAACCCCAGCATCTACAGCAAGCTGGGCTACGACTCGGTCAAGGAGTTCGCACCGCTGGGCTTCATTGGCTACACGCCGATGCTGGTGGTCACCGCGCCCAACTCGCCGGCCAACAATATTGGCGATCTGGTGGCGCTGGCCAAAGCCCAGCCCGGCAAGGTGAGCTTCGCCTCGTCCGGCAGCGGCACCGGCAATCATCTGGCCGGTGAATTGCTCAAGACGCTGGCCGGCGTCAACATGACCCACGTGCCCTACAAGAGCGGTGCCCAGGCCGTAACGGACGTGGCCTCGGGCCAAGTGTCGTTCATGTTCTATCACATCCCCGCCGTGGGCCAGCATGTCAAATCCGGGCGCCTCAAGGCGCTGGCCCTGGCCAGCATCAAGCGCAGCCCGGCGATGCCGAATGCGGTGCCGGTGGCCGAGCAGGGTTTCCCGGGCTTTGAGGTGAATCCCTGGTGGATTCTGTACGCCCCGGCCGGCACCCCGGCGCCGATCCTCGCGCGCCTGCGCGCCGAGACGGCCAGGATCATCGCGCTGCCCGAATACCAGGAGCGCCTTGCAGGCCAGGGCGTCGAAACCAAGGACATGACGGCCGCCGAGCTCAACGCCTTTACCGGGCAGGAGCTGGCCAAATGGGCGCCGGTGGTCAAGGCCTCCGGCGCACGCGCCGACTAAAGATTCTCGCGCTGACCAAAGCTTCGCCCTCCGACGGCATCGTCACGCACGGACCGAACCCAACCGACAACTTTCTTCATGACGCTTCCTGTCACCTATGCCGATGTGGCGGCCGCCGCCAGCCGGCTTCACGGCGCTGCGCATCGCACGCCGGTCCTCACTTCCACCACCGCAAATGCGATGACCGGCGCGCAACTGTTCTTCAAGCCGGAGAATCTGCAGCGCATGGGCGCCTTCAAGTTTCGCGGTGCCTACAACGCCATCGCCAAGCTGGAAGGTG
Source organism: uncultured Burkholderiales bacterium (assembly GCA_964443245.1). Taxonomy (GTDB): domain Bacteria; phylum Pseudomonadota; class Gammaproteobacteria; order Burkholderiales; family JAEUOS01; genus CANJDH01. Next base: position 1,706 of record CAYUEG010000157.1, read on the forward strand.
AGGCGCGCAAGCGCGGCGTGCTGGCGTTCTCGTCAGGCAACCACGCGCAGGCGATTGCGCTGGCCGGGCGCCTGCAAGGCGTATCGGCCACCATCGTGATGCCGTCGGACGCACCAGCCATCAAGCTTGCCGCCACGCGCGGCTATGGCGCCGAAGTCATCACCTATGACAGGATGACGGAAGACCGCGAAGCGCTCGCAAAGAAGATTGCCGCCGAGCGCGGACTCGCGCTGATCCCGCCCTACGATCATGCGGACGTGATCGCCGGGCAAGGCACCGCAGCCAAGGAGCTGATCGAAGATGCCGGCCCGCTCGATTACCTGTTCGTCTGTGTGGGCGGCGGCGGCCTCATCTCCGGCTGTGCGCTGGCCGCACATGAACTCTCGCCCGGGTGCAAGGTGATCGGTGTCGAGCCGGAAGCCGGCAACGACGTGCAGCAATCCCTGGCCAAGGGCGAGATCGTGTCGATTCCGGTGCCGAAAACCATTGCCGACGGCGCGCAGACCACCTTCCCCGGCAAGCTCACGTTTGCCATCATGCGTGCACTGGTTGCCGAGGTGCGCACCGTGAGCGATGCCGAGCTGATCGAGGCGATGAAGTTCTTCGTCTCGCGCATGAAGATCGTGGTCGAACCCACCGGCTGCCTGGCCGCAGCCGCCGTGTTCGGCAAACAGCTTGACCTTGCCGGCAAACGCGTCGGCGTGATCCTTTCCGGCGGTAACGTCGACCCGCAGGCACTGGCCAAATACCTCGCCTGAGCCCTCCCCTCCCTTCCTTCGTTTCCGTCCCTCATGGTTCTCTACGCCGCGACGATTCTCGTCTCCAGTTTCCTGCTGTTCCTCGTGCAACCGATCATCGCCAAGCAGATCCTGCCCTGGTTCGGTGGCACCGCCGCGGTGTGGACCACCTGCCTGGTGTTCTTTCAGCTGGCCCTCCTGGCCGGATACACCTACTCGGATGTCTCCAACCGCTTGAAGCCCAGGACGCAGAGCAACATCCACATCGTGCTGCTGCTGGCCAGCCTGGCGTCGCTGCCGATCGTCGCGGGGCTGGGCTGGAAGCCGGTGGGCGATGAAGACCCGCTGTGGCGCATCCTCGGCCTGTTGGCCGCCACCATCGGCCTGCCTTACTTCATGCTCTCGACCACCGGGCCCTTGATCCAGTCCTGGTTTGCCCGCGAGCACACGGACCCGGTCACCGCCAAGCGCGTGTACCGCTTTTTCGCCCTGTCCAATTTCGGCTCGCTGGTGGGGCTCCTGGCCTATCCCTTCGCCATCGAAATGTGGGTGACGACGCGCACCCAGGCGATCGGCTGGAGCATCGGCTATGCGCTCTTTGTAATCCTGTGCGTCGGCAGCGCACTGCGCGCACGTCAGGCAGATGCGCTGAAACCGTTGGGGGACAAGGCCTCTGGCGGAGTGGCCAGTGATGCAGCAGCAAGCGTCACGACCGCGACAGCGGCTGAACCAGCGCCTGCCGCAGCCACCTCCGGTGCAGAACCGGCGGGTCAGGAAGGCGCGCAGCCCCAGACAATGCAGGCCGCAGCGCAGGTGCAAACACGCGAACCCGCGCCGGAAGCGCCTCCCGCCTTCGGCGATTATGCGTTGTGGTTCACGCTGAGCGCACTGGCCTCGCTGATGCTGCTGGCGATCTCGAACCACATTACCCAGAACGTTGCCTCCATTCCGTTCCTCTGGGTGTTGCCGCTCACGCTCTACCTGCTCACTTTCGTGCTGGTGTTCGAAGGCCGTGGCGGGCGCGGGTTCTATGTGCGCAGCCTGTGGCTGGGCCCGACCCTGGTCGGTTTCGGTCTGATGGCATGGGGCCTCACCGCCGAGCGCGGCGTGCTCAACATCAACGATGCGGTACCCCTCTACTGCGTCGGCCTGTTCCTGACCTGCATGTTCTGCCACGGCGAACTGGCCGCAGCCAAACCGCCGGCGCGCTATCTGACGCGCTTCTACCTGATGCTCTCGGTCGGCGGTGCGGCCGGCGGCATGTTCGTCGGCCTGCTGGCGCCGAAAATCTTCACCGGCTATCTCGAAATGCCGCTCGGCCTCACCGCCTGCGCGATCATGGCGATCGTCGTCACGCGATCGCTGTTCGCGCGCCCCCTCACCGTGTGGGCCCCATTGGGCGCGGTGATCGCCGCCGGTTTCTGCACCTACTACACGTGGAAGTACGACGAGTTCCTGAAAGACGGCACCATCCACGCCTCGCGCAACTTCTACGGCGTGCTGCGCGTCAAGCAGACCAAGCCGGATGCCGACCCGGACGCCATGCGGCGCCTGGTCCACGGCGTGATCATGCACGGCGAGCAGTACATCAACCCCGCGCACCGCCACATCATCACCAGCTACTACGGCGATACCTCCGGCGTTGGCATGGCGATTGCGCGCTTCCATCCGGTCGAACAACGCGTCGGCGTGATCGGCCTGGGTGCCGGCACCCTGGCGGCCTACGGACAGAAGGGCGACTACTTCCGCCTCTATGAAATCAATCCCAAGGTGATTGATATCGCCAACCTGTACTTCTACTACCTCACCGGCAGCAGTGCCAAGGTGGAAACCGCGCTCGGCGATGCACGCCTGGTGCTGGAGCGCGAGAAGCCGCAGCAGTTCGACGTGCTCGCCGTCGACGCCTTCTCGTCCGACGCGATTCCCGTGCACCTCATCACGCGCGAAGCGATGCAGGTATACCTGAAGCACATCAAGCCGGATGGTGCGGTGGCCTTCCATGTGACCAACCGCTATCTGAACCTGGCGCCGGTGGTCAAGCAGCTGGCGGACGAAATCGGTTACGAGGCGGTGCTGATCACGGACGATCCCGACGACGACCCTTACCTCTCGCGCACCGACTGGGTGATCGTGACGAAGAATCGCGACTTCATCAACGACGCCGATGTCATCAAGAAGCGTGCGCCGATCGTGCCGATTGCCGGCATGCGCACCTGGACCGACGATTTCAACAACCTGTTCCAGATCCTGAAGTAGTCGGTCGCCGCACTGCAGCAAACGTCCTGCCACACCGGTTTCGGGCCGGTGTACACTGGCCGAGGAGACCCAAGGCAAACAGCGCAGACGGCGGGAGGATGAGACCGTGCGGATTTTGCTCGCAGAGGATGATTCGGTTCTGGCAGACGGGCTGTCACGCAGCCTGCGCCGTTCCGGCTACGCAGTCGATCACGTCAAGACCGGTACCGAAGCCGATACGGCGCTCAGTACGCAAACTTACGACCTGACCATTCTTGACCTCGGCCTGCCGCGCATGCCCGGGCTCGAAGTGCTGCGCCGCCTGCGTGCCCGCTCGAACGGGACCAACGTCAACATGCCGGTGTTGATCCTGACCGCATCGGACGGCGTCGACAGCCGCGTCAGGGGCCTCGACCAGGGGGCCGATGACTACATGGCCAAACCCTTTGATCTGGCCGAGCTGGAAGCGCGCGTGCGGGCCCTGGTGCGGCGTGGCCTGTGCGGCGCCCCGACGCTGATCCAGAACGGCGCTCTCGCGCTCGACCTGAACGGCCGCATCGCCTATCTGGATGACCAGCCGCTGGAACTGTCGGCACGCGAACTGGGCCTGCTCGAGATCCTGCTGCAACGCGCCGGCCGCCTGGTCGGCAAGGAGCAACTGGTGCAGCATCTGTGCGAATGGGGCGACGACCTGTCGACCAACGCGATCGAGGTGTACGTGCATCGCCTGCGCAAGAAGCTCGAACCCCGCGCCACCATCACCACGGTGCGCGGGTTGGGCTACTGCCTCGAGAAGGCGGCGCCCGCAGCCAGTTCGAGAACCGGTGCAGCCGGCACCGCAGCTGAATCGTCACCGCAAGACACCAGCGGCGCGCCCACCAGCAGCGCGGCCGGCTAGCGGCTCTGCATGGCTCCGGACTCACCGGCGCGGCTGGCGCCGCCACCGCCATCGACCAGGACCGATCCACCGAAGGACGCAGCGGCCAACGCCGCCCCGACGCGCTTGAGTTTCAACTTTCTCGCCACGGACCGCACCTACGCCGCGCGTTCGCTGTTCAGCGAGATTCTCGACTGGCTGTGGGTTCCGGTGATGCTGCTGATGCCGATTTCCCTGATGCTCACCTTCGGCGCCGCCAAGTCACTTTCGAACCCCCCCTACGACCGGGCGCTGGCCGACAATCTTGAGGTACTGGCAGCCCAGGTCAAGGTGCGCGGCGGCCGGGCGGTGGCCGACATGCCGCTGGCGGCGCGCGATCTGCTGCGTGCCGATGAAATTGATACGGTGTATTTCCAGGTGGTCGGCCTGCGCGGCGAGTACGTTGCCGGCGACCGCGACCTGCCCCAGCCACCGGACGACGAGACCCCGAACACCGAAGGCGTGCAGTATCGCAACGACGAACTGAACGGCGTGGAAATTCGCATCGCCTACCGCTGGGTGGAAATTCCGGCGGGAGCGGCGCCAGCACGCGGCAATGGTGCCCAGGTGCGGCCAGCGCTGGTGCAGGTGGCAGAGACCCTGGAGAAGCGCGCCCAGCTGGCCGACGAGATCATCAAGGGCGTGATCCTGCCGCAGTTCATCGTGCTGCCGCTCGGCGTCGTGTTGATCTGGCTGGGGCTGGCACGCGGCCTCAAACCGATGACCCGCATCATTGACCGTATCCAGCATCGCAAACCCGGCGATCTGAGTCCGATCGATGCCAGCGCAGCCCCCACCGAAATGCGGCCGCTGATCGCTTCGGTGAACGCGCTGATGCAGCAGCTCGATGCCAGCCTGAAGGGGCAGCAGCGCTTCATCGCCAACGCCGCTCACCAGCTGCGCACGCCGCTGGCCGGCATCAAGATGCAAGCCGAGCTGGCCCTGCGGCAGGCCCATGCCACCCACGACCCGGAAGAGCTCAAGCGCAGCCTCGAACAGATGCGTCTGGCCACCTCGAGGGCGGCGCGCATGGTCAACCAGCTCCTCGCACTCACCCGCGCCGAGCATGGCGGCGGCAGGGCTGGCGACACCGGTGGCGGCCGCGGGCAACCTGCCATGTCGAACGTTGACCTGGCCGCACTGGCACGCGAGCGCCTGGCCGAATGGGTGACAGCGGCGCACGAGAAGGGCATCGACATCGGCTACGAATCCGCTGCCGGCCAGGTCCCGATCGCGGGCAATGCCTCCCTCCTGGCGGAACTGATCAACAACCTGATCGACAACGCGATTCGCTACACGCCGGAGGGCGGCCGCGTCACCGTCAAGTTGCGCAGCGCGCCCCATCCGGTTCTGGAGGTGGAGGACACCGGCGTCGGCATTGCACCAGACGAACGCGCTCTGGTATTCGAGCGCTTCTATCGCGTGCTGGGCGGTGCGCCCGGTGGCGAGAATATCGACGGCTCCGGCCTGGGCCTGGCGATCGTGCGCGAGATCGCGCAACAGCACGGCGCAATGGTACGAATTGCCGATCGCCCCGCGCCGCCCGGCGTACCCGCGTCGGGGAGCGTATTCGTGGTCGAGTTCGTGGCCAACCTGTCGCTGTTGCGCTGAGCGGGCCCGCCTGCCGCCCCGCAGCGGTGCGCATCCTGCGCAAACGGCCCCGGCGTCTTGAACAAACCCCGAAATGCCCGGCCTGTTCGGCCGTCACGGCGGCGGGCGAACGCGCTACACTTCCGGATCAAAGTCTTGGCACCGGACGGATGAAGAGCGTCCGGGCTCGGGCACAAGAGCGGGCCGGAACCGCCATGGAGGCGCAGGACGCAAGACGGGACCCAGAGAGACAGCATGGCATTTTCGATCTTCAGCAAAAAGGACGAGCCCAAGCCGGCGGCCAAGGCGCCGGCCAAGGCGTCCAACAGCGCACCACCAGGCGCACCACCA
>CAYUEG010000158.1:0-7516 GCA_964443245.1 uncultured Burkholderiales bacterium
TATGAAGTGCAGAAGTATGTGTCGATGACCGGCCACATGTGGGACGGCCAGTGGATTCTGGCCAACGGCCGCCGCTGGAACGGCTTGCCCAAGGAAATCCAGGCGGTCATCACCAAGCACGTCACCGAAGCGGTGATGAAACAGCGCGATGACATCCGGCGCCTGAACAACGGGCTGGAAGCGCAGTTGAAGGCCAAGGGCATGGTGTTCAACTATCCGGAACCCAAATCGTTTCGCGATGCGCTGTCCAAGGCAGGGTTCTACAAGGAGTGGCGCGAGAAATTTGGCAACGAGGCCATGGCGAAACTGGAAAAGTATTCCGGCAAGCTGGTCTGAGCCTGGTTGGTACTCGCAAAGCCCGCGCAGTCGCAAGATGCGCGGGCTTTTTGTTTTCCTGATGCCATGCCGTCCGACTCAACGTGAGTAGTGCACCCAGGCCGATCATCTCGGCCGAGTCGGTCACGGAACTTGGCGGGGAGGTCAAGGGTGCCGTGCTGGTCGCCGGATCACACGGTGGCGTCATCGCCTGTTACCTTGGCGCGAAAGCGGGCGCCCATGCCCTGATTCTCAACGACGCGGGCGTTGGAAAGGATGAGGCAGGCATCGCCGGGCTCGCCGTGCTCGACAACATCGGCATGGCGGCTGCGGTCGTTGCCCACAGCACGGCACGCATTGGTGATGGCGCAGACAGTCTGGCAAACGGTGTGATTTCGCGTCTGAACCTGCACGCTTCCATGGCGGGCGTGTCCGCAGCGATGTCAGCGGCTGCCGCGGCAATTTGCCTGGCGCGGGCGCCGGCCGCTCATGGTGCCATACCTGCTTGTTCCGACGGGCGCTGGAAACTTGACACGATCCATGGTGCCGAGGTGTGGGCTCTGGATTCGGTTGGCAAATTGGTACCTGCGGATGCGGGTCGCATCCTGATCATTGGATCTCACGGGGCTCTGCATGGTGGGCGGCCGAACTCTGCACTCAACCTGCGTGGCATCCCCATCGCGGCGAGGGCGGCGGCCTTTCACGACGCCGGCATCGGCAAGGATTGTGTCGGTGTGACGCGCCTGCCAGAGTTGGATCGCCGTGGCATCCCCGCGATGACGGTGAGCCACACCAGTGCACGCATCGGTGATGGCAGGTCCCTGTGGCATACGGGAGTGATTTCTTCCATCAACCTTGCGGCGCAGGAGAAAGGGATACGCGTGGGGAACACCCTTCGAAGCTGTTTCGCCACTTGGTTGGGCTGACGCTATGCCATCGCTCCCCGCAGGGCGGCGTTGGCGACAAAAACTCAGAATCGACAGTGCGCCCGGGGCAGGGCAGCAAACGATGAAGATTCAGTATCAAGGGAAAAGGAGTTGAATCGATTAATAGTATTGATAATCATTCTCATTTCTGGCATACTCCTTTCATGGCCGCAAATTTTCATGTCGACAGTACAAGAAGGGACCATGTCACTATGGTGGGGGTGCTCCTTGTCGTGGGCATACACCTCGGCATCATTCTTCCATTGTGGAGTCACGCGCCGCGCCCCGATGCCCCAAAGACGGCCGTGCCGCTGATGGTGAACCTGATCCAGCAGGAAACTCCGGCGCCATCCCCGCCGAAGCCTGAAATCGAAAGACAGAAGCGTCCCACCTCGCTCCCGGTCAAGCGTGAGCTGCCGCAACCGAGGATGGAGAGCCCAATCATCAGGGACCAAACCACGGCGCCTGCGACAGTTGCGACGCAGCGGTCCGAACCCAAACCTGCATCCACTGTGGACGCGCCCGTCGCTCCTTCCGCGCCTCCCGCTCCTCCTGCGCCCCCCGTTCCCCCCAATTTCAACGCTGACTATCTCCACAACGCCGCGCCGGTTTATCCGGCGCTGTCACGCCGATTGGGGGAGCAGGGGCAGGTTCTCGTCAGTGTGTTCGTCGAGGTCGATGGCGCTCCGCTCAAAGTGGAATTGCGCTCCAGCAGTGGCTCTGACCGACTCGATCAATCCGCGCTTGATGCCGTGCGGCGCTGGAAGTTTGTTCCTGCGAAACAAGCGGGCAAGCCAGTCGCGGCATGGGTTGTAGTTCCAGTGGTTTTCAGTTTGAAAGGGTAAGCAAGGCATGGAATCAAACTTGGGCCTCACGCATTTCCTCGCGCAGGCGGACGGTGTTGCCAAAACAATCTTGCTGATCATGCTGGCCATGTCGGTGACGACCTGGTATCTGATCTTCACCAAGGGCATCCGCAATTTCGTGGCTTTGAAAAAGAGCAAGGCTTTTCTCAACGTGTTCTGGGCTGCGTCAGACCTCTCTGCTGTTGCGACTTATCTGAAGGAGCGGGCACAACGCCAGGAACCGCTCCAGGAGCCATTCTCCGAGCTGTTGAAACAAGGCTTGGTGGCGGCTGAACAGCATCGCACCCGAGGCGCCCGGCGCCTGATTGAAGCAGGGTCAGGTGACGACTTCCTCACGCGCTCGCTGCGGCGTTCGATCGAGAAGGCAACCGCGAGAGCGGAGGATGGCTTGACGGCACTGGCCTCGGTCGCATCCGCTGCCCCTTTCGTTGGCTTGTTTGGCACCGTATGGGGTGTCTATCACGCACTGCTGGCGATCGGCATGAGCGGCCAGGGGACGCTCGACAACGTCGCCGGGCCGGTGGGCGAGGCGCTCATCATGACGGCTATCGGCCTCGCCGTGGCCATACCCGCAGTGCTCGCCCACAACACCTTCACGCGACAAAACCGCATCATGCTTGCCGAGCTTGATTCATTTGCCCATGACGTGTTCACGTTCATGTCAACCGGTCACCTCGCTGTTGACACGAGGGGATCGGCCGAATACGACGGCATGGCAGCACCGTCGGGCCCGGCGACCAGGGAGGCTTGATCATGGCGTTCGGGGGTTTCAACAAACAGGCCAACAGCACACCGATGGTGGAGATCAACATGGTCCCGCTGATCGATGTGATGCTGGTATTACTCGTGATCTTCATCGTCACCGCGCCCTTGCTCACCCATGCGGTCAAGGTCGATCTACCCAAAGTCTCGTCGAGCCCGAATATCACCAAACCCGAGCATGTGCAACTGGGCATCATGGCGAGTGGTGAAGTGTTCTGGAATGGGGAGGCGATCAGTTCTGCCGAGCTGGGCGCCCGCTTCGCCGCCACGGCGAAAGGAGATCCGCAGACCGAGGTTCAGATTCGCGCCGAGCGCACCACGCATTACGAAAAGGTGGCATGGGTAATGGCCGAGGCAGCCCGAACCGGATTGACACGGATCGGGTTTGTCACCGAACCGAATGCAAAGTAGCGCGCCGAAGGAGACCCCAAAAAGTCAAACTTATAGGAACTCCGCAACTAACAAGCATAGCGCGCAAGGGCGTGCATCAAGAAACAGAAGAAATCTAGACACGCGCAAGCCAGCCAGGATGCCGGGCCACCCCGTGCAGTGCCAAGCCAGCCAGCCTTTCTCAATGTTTCACTCGACTGGATGGATCTATGGCCAAATGTACCGGAAGCCGCATTGTCTTAAACGTCCTGGGTGCCGCTGTTGCAGCGGCGCTTCCCATGAAGCTGCTCGCACAGTCTGCGACGGCGGGCGAAACCTTGGCCCAGGCCGCGCCGCAAAAGGAGGCGGTTCTGCCAACGGTGCGTGTCGAGGGTGCGCGCGAGCCGACGCGAGAAGAGCAGGGTTACCAGCCCGGTATCACCAGCATTGGCAAGACGCCGCAATTAGTGCGCGACATTCCGCAGGCGGTCACCATCCTGCCCGAGCAGCTGATTTTTGACCGCAACGCCGACACCTTTCGTGAAGCGCTGCGCAATGTGCCATCACTCACTTTCAACGCAGGCGAGGGCGGGCGCATTGGCGACAACATCACTCTGCGCGGCTATTCGGCGGTCGGCGATCTGTATCTCGACGGCATCCGCGACATCGCGCAGTACAACCGGGAAACCTTCAATCTGAACCAGATTGAGGTCTTGCGTGGCTCGGCGTCCATGCTGTTTGGCCGTGGTTCTACCGGTGGGGTGATCAACCAGTCCAGCAAGACCCCGTTTCTGACGGATCGCGGCAGCCTTGCGATGACGCTGGGCAATCACGAGCATGCTCGGCTCACGCTCGACACCAACAAGGTGACCGGCGAGAGTGAAGCCTTTCGCCTCAACCTCATGATGACCAAGTCCGGCAGCCCGCGCGATGCCGAGTCTGTCACGCAGCGGCGATGGGGTTTTGCACCTTCCTACAGCTGGGGCATCGGCACGCAAAATGAAGTCACGCTTTCTTACTACCGACTCAAGGATGATAACGTTCCTGACTATGGGGTGCCCTACTTTCAGGGGCGTCCGCTCAACGTGCCGGTTGAGACCTACTTCGGTCTGGCCACCAACCGCGAGGCCAATGACACCGAATTCATCACGGCGACCTGGACCCACCGCTTCGACAACGACACCAACCTCAAAACCGTCGCGCGCAAGGCCAACTATTTCCGCGAACTACGCGCCGTTGCGCCGCGTCTGGTCGGTACCCCCACCGTCATTGCAGATGCGACCGGCATCACGCGCCAGTCGCAGGCGCGTGGCGGCGAGGAGCATACCTTCACGGTGCAATCGGACCTGAACACCAGGTTCTCCGCATGGGGCATGAAGCATCAATTGCTCGCCGGTTTCGAATACGCCTATGAGCGCGCTGAGCGCTGGAACTACACCGGTATCACCTACCCCAACGGTACTGTCGGCAACCCGAACCCTTACGTTGCATTCACCCCGCTTGGCACGCGCAACGGCCAGGCCAGTTACAAGGGGAGCACCGTGGGTCTGTATGCCCAGAACGTGATGGAATTTGCGCGGGGCTGGAAATGGATGGTCGGCATGCGTCACGACATCTTCGGGGCGGACTACGATCGTCCGCCACCGGCGGGCGATCTGGCGCGCAAGGACAGGACCTGGAGCTATCGGACCGGATTGATCTACCAGCCCAGCGCGACGGTGTCCTATTACGCTTCCTATGGCACCTCGTTCAATCCTTCGGCCGAGCTGTACCAGCTTGATGATCGCACCACCAATACCGACCCCGAAAGCAGTCGCAATGTTGAGTTCGGCGCGAAGTACGAGTTGTTTGACGGTAACCTCTCCCTCCGAGGCGCGCTGTTTCGCACTGAAAAGCTCAACGAACGCAATACCGACCTGTCCAATGCGACGGTGTCGCTGTTGTCCGGGCGGCGCCATACTGATGGCGTTGAGCTTGAATGGGCCGGCCGTATCAACCCCGCTTGGGATGTGTTTGGTGCGGTCTCCTTCATGCGTGCCAACATCGACGCGGCGGCCGGCACCGCGCTGGGCACTTTGGGCAAGCGGCCCATCAATACACCCAACCGCACTTACAACTTCTGGAGCACCCTCAAGGTTGGCGACGGTTGGCGGGTGGGCGGTGGTTTGGAGGGTATGGGCGACCGCTTCGGCGACCAGAACAATGCGCAGCTCGTACCCGGATACACGCGGGTGGATGCCCTGGTCGAGTATGCGCGACCCACCTACCTGGTCAAGCTGAACGTGCTCAATCTGCTTGGCAAGACCTATTACGAAGGCGTGTACCAAGGGCATGTGGTGCCTGGCACCAAGCGGGCGATCCAGATGACATTGGAACTCAAGTACTGATTATTGAGAAAGACACCATGCTGATAACAATTCCGCAGATTCTCCAGCCGGCCGAGTTGATTCGATTGCGCCATTTGTTGGATCATGCCCGATGGGTTGAGGGATCGATCACTGCCGGTACGCAGTCCGTGCAGGAAAAGCGCAACAGGCAATTGCCCGAAGAAGCACATGAGGCAGGCGAGTGCCGCCGCATCGTGCTTGAAGCGTTGTCTCGCAGCGGACTGTTCTTTACCGCAACATTGCCGCACAAGATATATCCACCCCTGTTCAATCGCTATGAGCAAGGCATGGATTTCGGCGCGCATATCGACAACGCGGTACGCACCTTTGCCGCGACCGGGCAGCACGTACGCACTGATGTTTCGGCTACGCTGTTCCTGTCCCCGCGCGATAGCTATCAGGGCGGCGAACTGGTGGTACAGGATACCTACGGCACGCACGAAATCAAGCTCGATGCCGGCGATGTTGTACTTTATCCCGGCACCAGCGTCCACCAGGTTCGTCCCGTCACACGCGGGGTGCGCATGGCGTCCTTCTTTTGGATTCAGAGCATGGTTCGTGACGACGCAGAACGGACGCTGCTTTTTGACATGGACGGTGCCATCAGCGCCTTGCGTGCTGCGCATGGTGACTCTACGCCGGTGATTTCGCTCACCGGGGCGTATCACAATCTGATCCGCCGCTGGGCAGATGTCTAGGCGGTCAGGATCAGTTTTCCGCCGCTCGTAATGCGCAAGCGGTACGTGCGCTGCTTGTGTTCAATCGTCACCTCCAACTGCGTGCCAAACAGGTCCTGGCTGCGGATCGTGCGGCGGGGAGCGCTTGAGGAGGGGGTAATCAGAGCCGTGGACGGGTTCGAGCCTTGCCTGCCTTTCCCATGGGACATGGGCTTACTTCCACCCGGCACGGTCAACAATGCGCTGCGCAACCGGCAGGTTTTTTCCAAACACGCTTGGCCCGATTGAATCGGCCTTGAAGTTGCCCAGAGCATCCAGCTCGGGGTTCTTGAGCACCGCGGATTTGACCGCTGGCCATTCATTGTTTCCATTGGCAAAGTAACCCTGCGCTTCATCGCCGGCGAGATACTCGAGAAACCTGACTGCGGCCGCTTTGTTGGGGGCATTTTTGAGCATCGCTCCCCCAGAGATGTTGACGTGGGTGCCGTAGGAGGATTGGTTCGGCCACACGAAGCCCACTTTCTTCATGATTTCCACGTCTTCCGGTTTGGTGGATTTGGCGATGCGGACCCAGTAGTACGTGTTGGTCAACGCGACTCCGCATTCACCACTGGCGACGGCCTTGATCTGATCAGTGTCGCCCCCGGCGGGCTTGCGGGCAAAGTTCCCGACCACGCCTTTGGCCCATTGTTCGGCCTTGGCTTCGCCGAGATGCTCGGTGACAGCAGCAACCAGGGAGAGCATGTAGGGATGTGACCCCGAACGGGTGCATACCTTGCCCTTGAGTTTGGGGTCGGCCAGTTGCTCGTAGGCGGCAACGTCTTCCCGTTTGACCGAAACCTTGTTGTAGACGATGACGCGCGCCCGGGTCGAGAAACCAAACCATTGACCATCCTTGTCGCGCAGTTCAGCCGGGATGCGCGATTCGAGGGAGGCTGATTTGACCGGAGCAAACAACCCCGACTGCTGGGCATTCCAGATCCTCGCTGCATCCACGAGGAGCAGCACGTCCGCAGGGCTGTTGGCACCTTCGGTGCGTATGCGTTCGATGATCTGGTCATCGCCAGCCTCAATGCGGTTAATCCGGATACCGGTGGCCTTGGTGAAATTTGCATACAACGCCTCATCGGTCTGGTAGTGGCGTGCGGAGTAAAGATTCAAAGCCGGTTGCTGGGCAGCCACGCTGCCCGAGAGAACGGCGAGACAGGCGAGGA
>CAYUEG010000159.1:0-7446 GCA_964443245.1 uncultured Burkholderiales bacterium
CTCGGGTTCGACCGCGAAACGCTCCATCAGGTCGAACAACATTTGCGGGTTGGGTTTCGAATGGGTTTCATCAGCACAGCGGGTCCAGTCGAAAATGCCGGAGAGACCGCCGTGGACAATCGAACGGTCCAGCCCGGCACGTGATTTGCCCGTGGCGACACCCAGCCAATAATGGCGCCCTTTCAACTCACCCAGCAATTCGCGCATGCCCTCAAACAGCTGCATCTCGTGTTCCCGTGCCCGCCAATGTGCGACATATCGTTGCACCAGTTGCGGATACTCGGCCTGTGAAAGACGCGGAATGGCACGCTGCAGCGCGTCGTTGAGGCCAAGGCCGATGACGTAGCTGGCGACGGAATCATGCGGGACTTCATGGCCAAGATCACGCGCCGCCTCCTGGATGCAGGTAACGATGGTTTCGGTCGAATCCATCACGGTGCCATCCCAATCGAAGACAATCAGATCAAAGTTGCTGGGAGGCATGACGTTCGGCGGCAAGGGTTTCCAGGAAACTGCGGCAATCTTCCGGCAGCGGCGCTTCAATGCGCAGGCGCTCGCCGGTTGTGGGGTGGACAAAGGAGAGTTTAGCGGCGTGCAGGAACATACGCTTCAATCCGCGCTTGGCCTCCATCTTGTTGCGGGCAAAGTCGCCATATTTGTCATCGCCGAGGATGGGGTAGCCGCTTGAGGCCAGATGCACACGAATCTGGTGCATCCGACCGGTCTTGATTTGCGCCTCCAGCAGCGTGGCCCCGGCAAAGCGCTTGACCACGTTCACCACCGTGTGGGCGTCCTTGGAATAGGTGTCATCATCTGCTTCGGTAACGCGACGTTCGCCTCCGGCGACAACGACCTTGGCAAGCGCCGTACGAATGTGATGCTTGGCATCATGGGGCCAGCGCCCCGCCACCAGCGCCAGATAGCGCTTGTCGGTCTTGCCTTCTCGCAGCAAGGCGTGCAGAGCAACCAGCAGCGAGCGCTTCTTGGCAATCAGGAGGATGCCCGAGGTTTCGCGATCGATCCGGTGCACCAGTTCAAGGAACTTGGCCTCCGGCAAGGCAGCCCGCAACGCCTCGATCACGCCAAATTTGACCCCACTGCCACCATGCACGGCCAGACCCGGGGGCTTGTTGATGGCCAGCAGCGCATCGTCTTCATAGAGGGTGGCCAGTTTCTCGCCAGCCCGCGCACTGCCCGGAGCATGGGTGGCAGGTGCGTCCGGATGCGGCTGGTCGATGCCCAGGCGCACTGGCGGCACCCGCACTATGTCGCCAGGTTCGAGTTTGGTGGAGGCATCGGCGCGGCCCTTGTTGACGCGCACTTCACCGGAACGAATGATGCGATAGATCAGGCTCTTTGGCGCCCCCTTTAAGCGACGCAGCAAAAAGTTGTCGAGTCGCTGCCCGGCACCGGATTCGCCTACCTGCACCAATTCGACAGTACCCTTCCCTAAATCCTTCATTTGTCTATATAATTTGGATCGTGGGCTGAAAAGTTGGTCTTCAAGTTTGCGGCATGTGCGGGAAGTTATCCCCAGCAACAACGGTGGCACCTCCTCCAGCCAGCCAGTCCGGCACGCCGGCCCACTCCAAGGCAAGTTGCCCGCCTCCAAGAAGACAATGGGCGATGAGATATTAGGTTAATTCGGCAAATCAGATTGCACGCACCGGTCGTTCCCACGAGATTTTCATGAAGCCCGCCGCTTTTTGCGGACTTCACGCTTCTCACCCCACCCTCTACCATCGATAACGCACAGCCCCATGCAATTACTCTTGCAATCCGGCTTCCTACTTGGCGTGGTCGCGCTGCTCGGCTTTATCAGCCTTGCCGCCGCCGCGCCGCGTGCGTTGACGTTGAGGGCGACCCGATTAAACCCTGCGGCAGGGTGCGTGCAGGGAGCACTCAATGAAACGCATGCTATTCAACGCGACCCACGCAGAGGAACTGCGGGTTGCCATCGTCGATGGCCAGAAGCTGGTGGATCTGGACATCGAAACCGCTGGTCAGGAACAGCGTAAAAGCAATATCTACAAGGGTGTCATCACCCGTATCGAGCCTTCGCTCGAAGCTTGCTTTGTAGATTACGGCGTCGATCGCCACGGCTTTCTGCCATTCAAGGAAATTTCGCGCTCGTATTTCCGCGAAGGTGTTTCTGTTCGCGACGCCACCATCAAGGAGGCGCTGCGCGAAGGCCAGGAACTCCTGGTTCAGGTCGAAAAAGACGAGCGCGGCAACAAGGGCGCTGCGCTCACCACGTTCATCTCGCTGGCCGGCCGCTATCTGGTCCTGATGCCGAACAACCCGCGTGGCGGTGGCGTATCGCGCCGCGTTGAAGGCGATGACCGCGCGGAGCTCAAGGAAGTCATGGATGCGCTCAAGTATCCGGACGGCATGAGCCTGATTGCCCGCACCGCCGGCATCGGCCGCAATACCGAGGAATTGCAGTGGGACCTCAACTACCTGCTCAAGCTGTGGGATGCCATCAAGGGGGCCGCCGAGACCATCAAGGGCGCCGAGCTGATCTATCTCGAATCCTCCCTGGTGATCCGCGCGATTCGCGATTACTTCTCGGCTGACATCGGCGAGATCCTGATCGACACCGACGACATCTATGAGCAGGCGGTAAGCTTCATGTCCGTGGTGATGCCGGATACGGTAGGTCGCGTCAAGCGCTACAAGGATGACGTCCCGCTGTTCTCGCGCTTCCAGATCGAACACCAGATCGAATCGGCGCATTCGCGTACCGTGCAGTTGCCGGCCGGTGGTGCCATCGTGATCGACCACACCGAAGCGCTGGTCTCGATTGACGTCAACTCGGCCCGCGCCACGCGCGGCGGCGACATCGAGGAGACCGCCTTCCGCACCAACATGGAAGCGGCCGAAGAAGCCGCGCGCCAGTTGCGCCTGCGTGACCTCGGCGGCCTGATCGTGATCGACTTCATCGACATGGAAAGCGCGCGCAACCAGCGCGACGTCGAGCAGAAACTCAAGGACGCCCTGCGCCCCGACCGCGCACGCGTGCAGCTGGGCAAGATTTCGCGCTTCGGCCTGATGGAACTGTCGCGCCAGCGCCTGCGCCCTTCGCTCGGCGAAGGCATCCACGTGGTGTGCCCGCGCTGCAACGGCACTGGCCACATCCGCGATACTGAATCGTCGGCACTCCACATCCTGCGCATGATTCAGGAAGAGGCGATGAAGGACAACACCGGCGCCGTGCACGCGCAAGTGCCGGTGGATGTTGCTTCCTATCTGTTGAACGAGAAGCGCCACGAGATCAGCAAGATCGAGGCGCGTTTCCGCGTCAACGTCTTGTTGGTACCGAACAAGTTCCTCGAAACGCCGCAGCACAAGATCGAGCGCCTGCGGCATGACGATATCCCCGACCACATGAAGCTGAGCTTCGAGATGGTGGCCGAGCCGGAAGAGGAAAGCTACAAGCGCAAGGATGCCAAGGACGCACCGAAGAAGCTGGAACCGCTGGTCAAAGGCATTACGCCGGATGTGCCGCCACCACCGGCCAGCGCGGAACCGGCCTCGGCACCAATCCCTGCGGCCCAGGCACCGGTGCCGTCGCCTGCCCTGGCCGCACCTGCAGCGGAGAAAAGCGAAGGCATCATCAGCAAGATCATGGGCTGGTTCAAGCCCAAGGCTGCCCCCGAACCCATCCCGACCGCCTCCCCTGTGGCCACCGCCGGCGGCGAGCGCAAGGAAGAACGCGATGGCCGCGGGCGGGACCGCACCGACCGCGGTGATCGCAGCCGTGGTGGACGCAATGGCCGCAACCGCGGCGAACGCGGTGAGCGCACAGGTGAACGCACTGAGGGCGCCCGCGGCGAGGGGCGTGCCGATGGACGCGGTGAAAGCCGTGGTGCAGGCCGTCCGGAGAGTCGTGGTGATCGTCCCCAGCGCGGTGATCGTCCGCCACGTCAGGAAGGCGCGCGGACCGACACGGAGTCTCCACGCAAAGAGGGAGACGCCTTGTCCGAGGGTCAGGAGCAGGGTAACAACGGTAGTGGCAATGGCCAGCGGCGTGACCGCGACGGCCGTGGCCGTCGGGATCGCGGCCCGCGCCGAGATGGCCAGCAAGGCGGCACGCGTGAAGTCCAGGCCGACGCGCCCGCAGGGGACGTGCAGTCCTTTGCCGCCATGCCCCAAGGTAGCGGCGATGCGGCTGCCCACGTGGAGCGGCCCGGTCTGGCTGGTGCGAACGGTTCTGACGGTGCCTCCCAGGAAGGCGGTGAGCGCGAAGACGGTCGCCGCCGTGGTCGTCGCGGCCGCCGCGGTGGACGTGGTCGCGGTGATCGCGAGGGCATGCCGCTTGAAGGCAGTGAAGCAGTCGGTACGACTGGCGAGAATGGCGAGCAGCAGGTGGATCGCCCAGCCGATGTCCCCCACCAAGGTGTCGAAGGCACAAGTCACGTCGCCGAGCCGGCTCCGGTAGCGGCAGCGGTTGCTGCGAGCCCGGAGGTTCCCCCGGTTGCTGCGTTGACGCCCTCGGCTGTAGCAGCCACAGTAGCGACCCCTGCACCGATGGCTGTGGCGTCGCCGCGTCCACCGGTGGCTGCCGAACCGATCCGGATGAAGAAGTCAGTCGACGAGATGCTGGCCGAAAGGCAGGCGATGCTCGATGCGGCCGGGCTG
This sequence comes from uncultured Burkholderiales bacterium, assembly GCA_964443245.1. Lineage (GTDB taxonomy): Bacteria > Pseudomonadota > Gammaproteobacteria > Burkholderiales > JAEUOS01 > CANJDH01. The sequence continues at coordinate 4,642 of CAYUEG010000159.1, forward strand.
GCGCTGGTGGAAACCGACGCGCAGAAATGGCGTGCAGCTTACGACCGCTCTGCGGCATATGTCGAGCCACCCCGCGTACCGCGGGTGCGCCGCCCGGCTCCGGTCGTCGACCACGGCCCGCTGATCCTGGTCGAAACCCGCAAGACCTGACCACCGGGGTCGTACTGCCTACACTCGGGAAAATCCCTGAGAGCCTTGTCCCGCAACGCTCTCAGGGCAATTGATCAGCGCGATATCCGGTCCCGGTTTCGCTCAACGATCACGTCGATGAGGCCATCGCAGGCATCCTCGATGTAATCCAGCACCGCCTCGAAGCCAGCTGCACCGCCGTAGTACGGGTCGGGGACAATCTGCTGATCTGGAAATTTGCGCGCAAACTGCATCAGCAGACGGATCTTGTGCCGGGCAGCAGGAACGCATTGTGACTCCAGCAGCGCATGGTTGTCCCAATCCATCGCCAGCACATAATCGAACCGGGTGAAATCCTCGGACACCACCTGACGGGCACGCAGCGCCGCCAGATCATAGCCACGCTGCAGGGCATGCGCCTGCGCCCGCCGATCCGGCGAATGGCCGATATGGTAGGCGTGGGTCCCTGCAGAATCCGTGTCAATCTGCTGCACCAGGCCGCGCGTTGCCACCTTGTGACGAAAAACACCTTCCGCCGTGGGTGAACGGCAAATGTTGCCCATGCAGACGAAGAGGACGCGTACCGGTTCCATATACAGAGCATGCTACCGGAAACCCAGGCGCGCAGCAGCCCATTCTTCGCGTGCTAGACTTTCTTCCCCCTCGCACCGCATCCGCTAGTCTTTGCGTGATTCGTGATGCGACCATTCCGACCGGAGCCCCCATGTCCTTTTTCCCCTCCCTTGCCGCGCATACCGTGCTGGCGTCCCTCCTGATAGCCGTCACCGCCGGTGTCCACGCGCAGGACTTTCCCGCAGCCGGCAAGCCGATTCGCATCGTCGTGCCTTTTACTGCAGGAGGCTCGTCGGATTTTGTCGCGCGCACCCTGGCCACCAAGCTCACCGAAACGATGAAACATTCGGTCATCGTCGACAACCGGCCCGGAGGCAACACGCTGATCGGCGCAGAACATGTCGTCAAATCGCCCCCTGACGGCCACACCCTGTTCCTGGTGGGCGTGATCACCCATGCGTCCACGCCGGCGCTGGCCAAGAAGATGCCGATCGACATGGTCAAGGATTTTGCCTTCATCACCAATGCCATCGAATCTCCGCTGGTGGTTGTCGTCAATCCGAAGGTTCCGGCCTCAACCCTGCCTGAGTTCATCGCCTACGCCAAGGCCAACCCAGGAAAGATCAACTATGGCTCGGCCGGCGTCGGCAACACCCTGCATCTGGCGGGGGAGCAGTTCGCCGCCCTGACCGGCACCAAGCTCAACCACATTCCTTACAAGGGCGCCTCGCAAGCCCAGGTGGATTTGATCGGCGGCAGCATTCAGGTGATGTTCGACCTGGTGCAAACGCCCTTGAAGCAGATTCAGGCAGGGAATCTGCGCGCCCTCGCCGTGACCTCCGGCGAACGCTTGCCGACGTTACCCTCCACGCCCACCACCGCAGAGGCCGGAACGCCGGCCTTTCGTTTCTCGGCACGCATCGGTTTGGCCGCACCCGCTGGCACACCTGCACCGGTGATGGCGCGCCTGCACAAGGAAATCGTCGCCGCGCTCGGCCAGGCTGATGTACGCGCCCAGTTTGCCAGCCAGGCCATGATTGCAGCCCCCAGCGAATCTCCCGACGCGTTCCAGAAACTGATGCAAAGCGAAGTCGAGCGGCTCGGCGCCCTGATTCGCGCAGCGGGTATCCAGCCCGAATAAGCACAGGCCCCATCCCCATGACACCACGCGAACGCTTTTTTGCCGCGGTCGAAGGCCGCCCTGTCGATCATGTCCCGGTGACCACCTGGGTCCATTTCCTCTCCGATCATCTGCCTGGCGCAGAAACTGCCGTCTTGCACGAGCGTTTCCTCAAGGCCTATGGCTGGGATCTTGCCAAGGTGATGGGCGACTATCGTTATCCGGTACCGGCTGCACTGCATGCCCTCGACGATCCGGCACTGCTGGATCAGTTCGGCGTGGTTGGGCTTGACGCGCCCTGCTTTGCCGAGCAACTCAAGTGCCTCAGTGCCCTGCGCGATGCCATGGGCACCGACTTCCCGCTGCTCGATACCGGTTTTGACCCTTATCAGTCAATCTTGCGCAATATCGGCCGTGACCAGGAAGCGCAGCTCTGGAAGTATCGCGAGCCGACGCTGCGTGCGCTGGAGCGCGCTTGCGAGTCAATCTGCGCCTACGTACGCGCCATTAAGAAGCTGGGCGTGGAGGGTTACTTTTATTCGACCAATTCCGCGATTCCGGCCGGGTTTCCGCGCGGCGCCAGCCAGGAAGTGTACGAAACCTTCCTGCGCCCGTTTGACTTACGTATCCTGAAAGAGGCCGAAGGCATGGTGCGCGTCCTGCACGTGCACGGCACCGGCCTGCAGATGGATCGGGTCAAAGATTATCCGTGCGAGGTGATTAATCTTTCCGACCGTCTGGCAGGCAACCCGAGTTTGCGCGAATTGCGTCAATGGACCGACAAATGCCTGATGGGTGGCCTGGACGAATCAAAGTTTGCCGATCTGTCGCTCAATGCGATTGCCGCCCAGGTGGAGGATGCGATCGCCCAAGCGGGTCGCGAGAAATTCATCCTCGCTCCCGGTTGCACTATTCCGTCGTTCTCGCCGCAACGCAGCCTGACGTTTCTCCGTACCCTCGCTGCCCGAACCTGAGCCTCTCGC
>CAYUEG010000160.1:0-7401 GCA_964443245.1 uncultured Burkholderiales bacterium
ACCTCGGGCCCTACCAGCACTACATGCAGAAGGAAATCTTCGAGCAGCCGCAATCGGTCTCGGACACGCTAGAAGGCGTCGAAGGCATCGTGCCGGATTTGTTTGGCGCCGACGCGGAAAAGGTTTTCGCCGGCATCGAAGCTGTCCATATCCTGGCCTGCGGTACCAGCTACTACTCCGGCCTGACGGCGCGTTACTGGCTGGAAAGCATTGCCGGCATCCCCTGCCAGGTGGAGATTGCCAGCGAATACCGCTATCGGGACAGCGTGCCCAACCCGAAGGCGCTCGTCGTGACGATCTCGCAATCAGGCGAAACGGCCGATACCCTCTCCGCCCTGAAGCACGCGCAATCGCTGGGCCACACCCACACCTTGAGCATCTGCAATGTGGCCACCAGCGCCATGGTGCGCCTCACCCGGCTTTCCTACCTCACTCGCGCCGGCACCGAAATCGGCGTCGCCTCGACCAAGGCCTTCACCACCCAACTGACCGCCCTGTTCCTGCTCACTCTTGTGCTGGCCAAGACGCGTGGCCGCTTGGGCGCAGCGGACGAGAAGCTGCACCTGCGCAACCTGCGCCATCTGCCCGCCGCCATTACCAGCGTGCTGGCGCTGGAGCCGCAGATCATTGCCTGGAGCCAGGCCTTTGCGAAGAAGGAGCACGCGCTCTTCCTCGGGCGCGGTCTGCATTACCCAATTGCTCTCGAAGGTGCGCTGAAGCTGAAAGAGATCAGCTACATCCACGCCGAGGCTTACCCGGCGGGCGAGTTGAAGCACGGGCCGCTGGCACTGGTGACGGACGAGATGCCGGTGGTTACCGTGGCGCCGAATGACGCCATGCTGGAGAAGCTCAAATCCAACATGCAGGAAGTGCGCGCCCGTGGCGGGCAGCTGTATGTGTTTGCCGACGCCGACAGCCACATGGCTTCCAGCGAGGGGATTCACGTGATTCGCCTGCCGGAGCACTACGGCGCACTCTCACCGATTCTCCACGTCGTGCCGCTGCAACTGTTGGCGTATCACGCCGCCATTGCGCGCGGCACGGATGTGGACAAGCCGCGCAACCTCGCCAAGAGCGTGACGGTCGAATAGCCCTTTTTCCCGACGCCCCTGCCTCATGCCGTGATGCGCGAGCAGCATCGGCCCACCCCAAACCCGGAAGGAAACCCATGCTTGCTGCCTGGTACGAACAGAATGGTGCCGCCGCCGATGTGATGAAGGTAGGGCAACTGCCCGACCCCGAACCGGCCGCCGGTGAAGTACGCATCCGCCTCAGCGCATCGGCGATCAATCCTTCCGACGTGAAAGGGCGTGCGGGCAGCCGCAAGATTGCCTGGCCGCGCATCGTGCCCAACAGCGACGGCGCCGGAGTGATTGACCGTGTCGGGAGCGGGGTCGACGCCAGCCGCATCGGCCAGCGCGTCTGGACCTTCAACGCCCAGTGGGAGCGCCCCTTTGGTACCAGCGCACAGTACGTCGCCCTGCCCGCTGCGCTCGCGGTGCCACTCGCCGATTCCGTATCGTTCGAAGAAGGCGCCTGCCTGGGCATCCCGGTGATGACCGCGCATCGCTGCCTGTTCGCCGATGGCGCCATTTCAGGCAAGACCGTGCTGGTCACCGGCGGTGCCGGTGTGGTGGGACACTATGCGATCCAGCTTGCCAAATGGGCGGGCGCCACCGTCGTCACGACCATCAGTTCGGAAGCCAAAGCCGCCCACGCCAAGGCCGCCGGGGCCGATGTGGTGATCAACTATCGCACTGAGGACGTGGTGGCCCGCATTCGCGCCACCGTGGGCGGCATCGATCATGTGGTGGATGTGGATTTCGGCAAGAACCTGCCGGTGACCGCGCAGGTGTTGCGGCCCAACGGTGTGGTGGCTTCCTATGCCTCGATGGGGGACACCAAACCGGTGTTTCCCTACTACGACCTGTTCCGCCTCAATCCGGTGATCCGACCGGTGCTGGTGTACTCGATGAGCGATGCGGCCAAGGCAGCATCCCACGCGGACATCGCACGTTGGGTGCGTGAGGCGAAGCCGCATTTTGCGATTGCGGAGCGCTATGCGCTCACCGACATCATCGCCGCCCACCAGGCGGTGGAGCGGGGCGAGAAGCTGGGCCACGTGGTGCTGACCATCGCGTGATCCGGCCGGCGCGGCAGGGAAACTCGCACTCTGCGCTTGTCCCTCGATCGGCCAGGAGGCGCTCCCACCAACGCTTTCCGGCCGCGCTACGCGCAACACCGTGCCGCCGCGTTGCCGCGACGGACTTGCCACCTATTTGCCGCGCAAGCGCCCCCAGCCGCGCGCAATCAGATGCGCCAGATCGTCCAGATAGGTAAACACGACCGGAATCACCAGCAGGCTCAGCAGCGTTGAGGTGATCAGACCGCCAATCACGGCAATCGCCATCGGGCTGCGGAATGACGGGTCAGCCGCCCCGGTGCCGATCGCGATCGGCAGCATGCCGGCACCCATGGCGATGGTGGTCATGATGATCGGGCGCGCGCGCTTGTGGCAGGCATCGAGCAGCGCTTCCAGGCGGTTCATCCCGCCACGGCGGGCCACGATGGCGTATTCCACCAGCAGGATCGAGTTCTTGGTGGCCACGCCCATCATCATGATGAGGCCGATCAGCGACGGCATCGAGAATGCCTTGCCGGTGACCAGCAGCGCCACAAACGCGCCGCCGAGCGACAGGGGCAGGGCTGCCAGGATGGTGATCGGCTGCAGCACATCCTTGAACAACAGCACCAGCACGATGAAGATGCACAGCACGCCGGTAAGCATGGCCAGGCCGAAGCTGGCAAAGAGTTCGCCCATCACCTCGGCATCACCGATCTCGATCTGCTTCACCCCGGCTGGCAGGTTGTTGATCGCCGGCAGCAACTTGACTGCGGCGGTCACCTCCCCCAAGGGCACGCCAGCCACTTCGATTTCAAAGTTGATGTTGCGCGCACGGTCATAGCGGTCGATCACGGCGGGGCCGCTATCGATGGTGAGCGTGGCCACCTGCCCCAGCATCACCGCACCCACCTCGGGTTTGGAGGAAGGCACCTTGAGGCGTTCGAGCGTGCCCAGGTCCGTCCGTGCAGCGGCATCCAGCTTGACGACGACCGGCACCTGGCGTTGTGGCAGGTTCAGTTTGGGCAGGGCGACATCGTAGTCGCCCAGGGTGGCAATGCGCAGCGCTTCGCCGATGGCGGCAGTCGTGACACCGAGGTCGGCCATGCGTGCGAAGTCCGGCTTGACAGAAAGCTCCGGGCGGATCAGCGCCGCAGTGGAGGCCACACTGCCGATACCCGGAATGGTGCGCAGGTCACGCTCCACATCCACAGCAGCAGAGGCCAGTGCCTGGGGGTCATCGCCCGTCAGCACCAGGATGTACTTTTCTCCCGAGCCCCCCAGGCCCACTTTGCTGCGTACGCCGGGCAACTCTGCCAGCACTTCGCGCAACTGCTTTTCAGTCACCTGCTTTTTTACCGGCCGCTCTTTTCGTGGATCGAGCAGCACCGTGAGGGTTGCCTTGCGCACCTCCGCCGCACCCTGTGGGGCAAAGGGGTCGCTGCCGGCGGCGCCGCCGCCGATCGTGGTGTAAACGCTTCTGACATGCTTGACCGGGGTGATCAGGGCGCGCGCACGTTCCGCGGCGTCACGGGTTTGTGCCAGGGTCGAGCCGGGCGGCAGTTCGAGGTGCACTTGCGTCTGCGAATTGTCGTCTGGCGGGATGAAGCCGGTCGGCAACAGCGGAATCAGCGCGATGGAGCCCACAAAGAAGGCAGCCGAGGCCAGCACCGTAGTCCAGCGATGGGCAAGGCACCATGCGGTCACCCGCATGTAGGTGCGCATCACGCGGCCGTCCTGCGGTGTGTGGTCGTCAATGGCCTTGAGCAGGTAGGCAGCCATCATCGGGGTGAGCATCCGTGCCACCACCAGGGAAGCGAACACCGCGAGCGAGGCGGTCCAGCCGAACTGCTTGAAGAACTTGCCGGGAATGCCGGCCATGAAAGCAGTGGGCAGGAATACGGCCACCAGCGTGAAGGTGGTGGCGATCACCGCCAGACCGATCTCGTCCGCCGCCTCCATGGCAGCCTGGAACGGCGATTTGCCCATGCGCAGGTGGCGTACGATGTTTTCCACCTCGACAATGGCGTCATCGACGAGGATGCCGACCACCAGCGAAAGGGCGAGCAGCGTCACCACGTTGAGCGAAAAGCCCAGGTAATGCATGCCGATGAACGCCGGGATCACCGACAGGGGCAGCGCCACTGCGGAGACGAAGGTGGCGCGCCAATCGCGCAGGAACAGCCACACCACCAGCACGGCAAGCAGGGCACCTTCGAGCAGCAGGGTCATCGAACCCTGGAATTCCTCTTCGACCGGCGAGACGAAGTCGAATGCTTCGGTGAGCTTCATGTGCGGATGCGCGGCCTTCAGTTCATCAAGGGCGGCACGCACGCCGGCGCCTACTTCCACTTCGCTGGCACCGCGGCTGCGGGTCACCTCGAACCCGACCACCGGCTTGCCGTTGAGCAGCGCCAGCGCGCGCGGCTCGGCGGTACCGTCCGTGACCTTGGCCAGTTCGCCCAACATCACGCGCCTTCCGCCCGGCAGGGCGATTTCCATGCGCGCCAGCTCCTCCGCAGAGCGCGCATTGCCCAGCGCGCGCACGGATTGCTCGGCCGCGCCGATATCCACCCGGCCGCCGCCGGCTTCCTGCTGGGTCTGCTTCAACTGGCGCGAGATGTCGCCCGCGGTGATGCCGAACGAAGCCAGGCGGGCCGGGTCCAGCGCAATGCCGATTTCCCGGGAGACACCGCCCACCCGATTGATTGCGCCCACACCGCGCACCAGCAACAGGCGCTTGGCGATGGTGTCATCGACGAACCAGGAGAGCCCTTCGGCGTCGAGCTGATCCGAGGCGACGGTGTAGGCCAGCACCGGGCTGCCGGCCAGATCGAGCTTGGTGATGATGGGATCACGCACGTCACCCGGCAGGTCGGCGCGCACTTTGGAGACTGCGGAACGCACATCGTCGAGCGCCTCCTGCACCGGCTTTTCGAGGCGGAATTCGGCCGTGATGGTGACGCTGCCATCCTGCACCTTGGTATACACATGCTTCAGGCTTTGCAGCGTGGCCAGCGAATTCTCGATCTTGCGCGCCACATCGGTTTCGAGCTGGGATGGTGAGGCCCCCGGCAGGGATGCGACGATGTTGATGGTGGGCAGGTCCAGATCGGGAAAGTTCTGCACCTTCATCGACGAGAACGAGATCGCGCCACCGAAGGTCAGCAGCACGAAGAACATCAGCGCCGGAATCGGGTTCCGGATGCACCAGGCGGAGACGTTCATTTGACGACTTTCACCGTGTCACCATCGGTGAGAAACGCCACACCGGTCGCCACGATGCGGTCCGCCGGGTCGAGACCGGCCAGAATCTCGACGCGGTCATCCACGCGCCGGCCGGTTTCCACCTTGATGCGTGCCACCTTGGCGGTGCCGTCGGCAGCGGGTGAGGCACGAAACACATAGCTGAAACCATCACGCACCACGACGGTGGCTTGCGGCACGGTCAAGGCGCTGCTCGCGCCCAGGGCAAACTCGCCGCGCGCAAACATGCCGGGCTTGAAGCCGTGTGTGCCCATCGCTGACGGCTCTTCCGGCGCAGTCGGGTCGGCCCCTTTGCCGGCGCGCGGCTTCTTCGCCTTTTTCGTGGTGGTTGCTGTGCTGCCGGGCAGATCCACATACACCAGCGCATTGCGGCTGACGGCATCGACCGTCGGTCCGACCATGCGCAGCTTGCCTTCCACCGTGCCGACCCCGTTGGCACTGATCGATACCGGCAGGCCCTTGCGCAACTTGCCCAGCTCGGTGGCGGTGACTTCGCCACGCCACTCCAGGCGGCCCTTGCGGATCAGGCGAAACAGCTCCTGTCCCTGCGGCACGACCGCCCCCACGGTGGCGTTGCGGGCAGAAATGATGCCGTCATCGCTTGCCGTCACCCTGGTGTGATTGAGGCGAAGCTGTTGCACGGCCAGCTGCGCGCGGGCCAGCTCGAGACGCGCCTGCGCCGTCTTTTCGGCGGTTGCGTACTGGGCGACCTGCTGTGCGGACAGCGCGCCGCTGCCGGCGATCGATTGGGCACGCTCGGCGTTGGCACGCGCTTCGGCCTGGGCGGCCTCCGCCTCCACCACCTGGGCCCTGGCCTGGGCCAGTTCGGCCTCGACCGTGTCGGCCGCGAAGACGGCAAGAACTTGGCCGCGCTTGACCACGTCGCCGATCTGGGCCCGAACCTCGGCCAGCCGCAAGCCGTTCACTTCCGCACCCAGAATGGCCTCCTGCCAGGCCGCAACCGAACCATTGGCCGCGAGGCGGATCGGCACATCGCGGGACTGGGCCTGCACCAGCGTGACGGTGAGCGATGGCCTCGCCCCCGAATTCGCTGGGGGTGGATTCTTGGCATTGGCTCCACCAGGAGTCGCTTTGCTGGTTGCCGCTGGCGCTGGCACACCGGCCGACGGCTTGGCTTCCTGCGCAACACTCCAGGGCATGAGGAGCGCGATGCACAGGCCGATGGTGAAGGGAAAGAGTGGTGATGTCATGTCGGTCGTGTTCCAAGGGTCCTAAGGTTTGGCAGGGGCGGGGCTGGCATCGAGCTTGCCGTCCCAGCCGCCGCCAGCGGCGCGGTACAGCGTGATCCAGGCATTCAACCCTTCGAACTCCAGCGCGGCAACGGCGCCGTCTGCTGCCAGGGAGGTGCGGCGGGCGTCTTCCAGTTCGATCAGGCTCCCCAGACCGACCCGTTGACGGGTGCGTGCGGCTTCCAGACTCTGTCGATAGCCGCTGGCCGCCGCCTGCGTATCGCCGGTGCGGGCCTGTACTGCTGCCAGTCGAACCATGGCTTCTTCCACTTCGCGCACGGCATTGCGCACTTTGGCGCGGTAGGCCGCTTCCGCTGCAGCGTATTGTGCGCGTGCGGCGTCCGCATTGGCGGCACGGCGCCCGCCGTCGAGAAGGGGCACACTGAGGGACGGTCCGATCGACCAGGTCGTGACATTGATCGCCGGGCTGCCGTCGAGGCGGGAGCGGGTCGGGGTGACGTTACCAGTGAGCGAGAGACGCGGGTAGCGGTCGGCTTCGGCCACGCCAATCGCAGCGCTCGCGACCGCCACCTCGCGCTCCGCAGCGGCCACATCGGGGCGCTGTGCCAGTACCCTGGCCGGCAATGCATCAATCGAGAATTGCGCGGGACGCGGCAGCGCGGCCGGCGTACCTGCTGCACGGGCCAGCAGGGCACGCAAAGCCGGTTCCTCCTTGGCCGTGAGCGCCACCAGCCCCTTGATGTCGATGTCACACAGGGCCTGACGCTGGCTCAATGCCGATGCGCCATCGGCCGCGCTGGC
>CAYUEG010000161.1:0-7153 GCA_964443245.1 uncultured Burkholderiales bacterium
TTCTTCAGGAACAGCTTGAACCGGACCGGAACTTCGTCGGCCACCATTTTGGTGTCAGACCAGGCGCCGTCGCCGACCTTGTGATCTGTGCGTTTGAGGGGAACCGAGCCTTCAAGCAGGGTGCCGGCCGCTTCCGCTTTGGTGGTGAACGTCGCCGTGACATCCCGGGTGATGCCCTTCAACGTGAACTTGGCCGGCGCTTCGAAGCGGCCCCCGCCGAGCGCCTTGGCGCCCGCGACCGTCAACGTGGCCTTGGGATATTTCCTGGTGTCAAACCAGGAGGCGCCCTGGATGTCGGCGTTCCAGCCCGGATCGCCGAGGTCGACGCTGGTCACATCCACTTCCACAGCGGCCTTGGTGGCCTCCGGCTTCGCGGCATCGAAGGTCACCTGCGCGGTGAACTTCCTGAACTTGCCGTTGCCGGGAACGTTCTCCTGCTTGAAGCCGAAGGTGATCTCGCTGCGGGTCAGGTCCGCCGTCTGGGCGGCAACCGGTGGCGCCGCACACAGCAGGGCGGACGCAATGGCCGCGCATAGAGGGAATGCCAAACGATGGGTCATGGTGTCTTTCCGGGGATCATGCGCCATATGATGCCATCCCTGTCGATCAAGAGGTGCTTGAGGACGGCGGCGACATGCAGCCCCACCAGCGCGGCAAACGAGTAGGTGATCGCCATGTGGACGAATTTGAGCGTGCTGGCCAGTTCACGATCCTTGCCCACCAGATCCGGCAACTGCAGGGCGGCAATCCCGAAAGGCACCGTCGGCACCCCGGCGGCGGAAGAATACAGCCAGCCTGACAGTGGCGCCACAAACAGCAGCGTGTAAAGCAGGGCGTGGGAGGCGTTGGAGGCAGCAACCTGCCACATCGGCATGGATGCAGGCAGGGGCGGCGGGCGATGCGTCAGACGCCAGAGCAGACGCACCAGAGCCAGGGCAAATACCGTTACACCGATCCACTTGTGATACGAGTAGAGCGTGAGCTTCTGCGGGCTGAACTTCAGGCTCACCATGTAAAGCCCGAGCGAAAACCCTGCCACCAGCAGAAGCGCCAGCAACCAGTGCAGCGCGATCGCCGTGCCGCTGTAACGATTCCCCTCGATCATGGGCGTAGAGCCGCTCCCACCAACGGTTCTGGCGTGGCTGCCATGGTGCGCATCAGAGTGCCGAAGGGACTTCGCGACCGTTGACCATCAGGCGCGCGCCGTTCCACGGCGAGCCTTCGAACCACAGCGCGACCGGGCCCTTCGGAGTGGCGACAACGCGCGGGTGGGTCGCTTCCGCTTTCGCCGCGATGGTCTCGGGCGCGCTCCACTTCAAGCCGTCGGCAGACCGGGCCATGCGCAGCGGCGAGCCGCGCGCACCCGCCTCGTCCCACACGGCAATGAGCTGGCCGTCCGGCGCGACGGTCAAATCGGCGTTCTTGGCATCCTCGCCACCCAGGCGCACCGGTTTGCTCCACGCACTGTCGCCGGGCCCGATGGCAGCGTGGTAGAGCCCTTGTGCGTTGTCCTTGCCGGTCCACACCAGCGCATGCAGCGCCTTGTCCTTTACTGCGAGTGCACCCCCCACATGCGGGCAGCCGTTGATGCGCCAGTCGAAATTGCCGATCGAGGCCGGCGCATTCCACCTGGTGCCATCGCTGGAGGCCATGTGCATCATGTCGCGCGGCTCGTTGCCACGGAACAGCACGGATACTTCTCCCTCCGCACTGCTGCCGGGACGCGTGGCAATGCTGTTCCAGCAGCAATCACAGGTGCGCGGCACCAGCGCGATGTCCTTGCCCCAGGTGGCGCCCAGGTCCGGTGAGCGGGCATAACGCAGCCCCTGGCGGCCTTCGCGACTATCCAGCCACACCATGTGCATCGCCTTGCCGCTGCCGGCCGACGCCACCATGCGCATGAACGTCTGCGAGCCGGCGGCATCTGAAAACGGCGAAGGGCCGTTCTTCCAGGTGGCGCCACCATCGTCCGACACGGCGGTCTGGATCAGGCCGCCCCGGCGCGCGTTGGGTCGGGGCGCGGTCCACGCGACCACCAGGCGATTGCCTTGACCGGCGATGGAAGGGTTCTCGCCGGGGTGATGTGCCGACAGGCGCTCGGTGCCGGCGTTCACCCGGACCGGCTTGCTCCAGGTGACGCCGCCGTCTTTCGAGACGCGATGAAACAGCAGGATCGACGGGCCGCCCTTCTTGCCATGCCCGGTGAGCAGGTGGATCGTGTCGCCCTCGGCATAGACATCGAAATGGGCCGTGTCGGCCGGTGGCGCCTGGGTATACGCAGACCCCAGCAGCCCCAGCCCGAACGCCAGGGACCCGGCGACCATGATCACACGCCTGCGCAGCGCTCGCGTGAACGGGATCCATCCGCTGCCGAAACCGATCTGAAAATTCATTGCCTGCTCCTTGCCGGATGCCTTTTCAAAGAATGGCATTCTACTGTGGCCAATTGCTGTGGCGAAGTCTGCTGCTATAGTCCTCGTCCCGCTTTTCAGACGCCGCCGTACGGCGCATTGCCATGAGTGCTGCCCAGATCATCATCCCGCCTCCCGCGCTCACTGCCTTCGTGGCTGCCATTGTCGCTGCCGGCGGCAGCAGTGCGCGCGAGGCGGAACTGACTGCCACCAACCTGGTCCTGGCCAACCTGTCCGGCCACGATTCGCATGGTGTCGGCATGATTCCGCAGTACATCGGCTTTCTCAAGGGCGGCGGCCTCCAGGCCAACCAGCACGCCAGGGTCACCGGCGACATGGGCTCGATGATCATGATCGACGGCTGCCGCGGTTACGGGCAGGTGATCGGACATGAATCGATGCAACTGGGCATCGAACGCGCCCGCCGTGACGGGCTGGCCCTGGTGGCGCTGCGCAACAGCCACCACATCGGCCGCATCGGCCAGTGGGCGGAGGATTGTGCCGCCGCCGGTCTGGTGTCGATCCACTTCGTCAACGCCCTGCTGCGGCCGCTGGTCGCGCCGTGGGCAGGTTCGGACGCGCGTTTCACTACCAACCCATTTTGCGTTGGCGTGCCACGCGGCCCGGCCGGCAGCGGGGTGGCGCCGATGGTGCTCGATTTCGCCACCAGCAAGGTGGCGTTGGGCAAGGTACGGGTGGCGATGCAGAACGAGAAGGAAATGGCGCCCGGCACCCTGATCGACGGGCGCGGTTATCCGACGACCGATCCGCATGTGATGTTCGAGCGGGATGTACAGGACAAGCTGGGCGCGATCCTGCCGTTCGGTGAACACAAGGGCTATGGCATGGCGCTGATGTGCGAGATTCTTGCCGGCGCCCTGACCGGCGGCGAGACCCTGCACAAGATTGGCGATTATTCGGCGATCTACAACAACATGCTGTCGATCATCATCGACCCGGCGCGCCTGGGTGGCAGCCGCTTTCACGAGCAGATGGAAGCCTTCATCACCTGGGTCAAGGCCTCCCCGGTGGCGCCCGGCTACGACAAGGTGCGCATCTCGGGCGAGCCGGAACTGGAAATGCGCGCGGCACGCGCCAGCGGCATTCCGATCGACGTCAATACCTGGGCTGACATGCAGGCGGCTGCGCGCCAGGTCGGCATGCGCGATGCGGACATTGCCGCGCACACGCGCCACGCCAGGGCAGGCTAGTGCCAGCCATTTGGCGGGCGGAACCATGATACGACCTGCATCCGGCGACGGTGCGAATCCGTAGATTGCCCTGTCCCACCACGCTTGAGGAACTGACCAGATGAATCGCCCCCTTTTGTTTGCGCGCGGCATCGCCACCTTTGCTTTCTTGACCGGCGCCCTGGCTCTGGCGCAGGCACCCAAACCCGCTGCGCCGACGGCGCCTGCTGGGGCAGCAGCGTCTGCCCCTGCCGCGACCGCCAAAGCCATTTTTGCCGGCGGCTGCTTCTGGTGCATGGAACCGCCTTACGACAAGCTTCCCGGCGTCCTCTCCACCACCTCCGGCTACATTGGTGGCAGCAAGGCCAAGCCGACCTACGAGGAGATCGGTACCGGCCGCACCGGCCACACCGAAGCCGTGGAAGTCGTCTACGACCCTTCCAAGGTGACCTACCGCCAGCTGCTCGAAGTGTTCTGGAAGAACATCGATCCGGTGGCCAAGGACCGGCAGTTTTGTGATTTCGGCTCGCAGTACCGCAGCGGCATCTTCTGGCTGACCGACGAGCAGAAGAAGCTGGCAGACGAATCGAAGGCCGCACTCGAGAAGGGCGAGGCCTTTGGCAGCGCCAAACCGGTGGGCTTCAAGGGCGGTGTCGTGACGGAGATCACCAAGGCGCCGCAGTTCTGGCCTGCCGAGGAGTACCACCAGGATTACTACCTCAAGAATCCGGTGCGCTACAACTACTACCGTACCGGTTGCGGCAGGGATGCGCGCTTGAAGCAGCTCTGGGGCGAGGCCAAGTAGGGCGCGTCCGCGCTCCTCAGGCGGCGCGCCCGGCGCGAAAGGCGCGCTTGAAGTGCTGGTGCAGTGCCGCCGCCGCCGGGTAGAGCGTAGCGCCGTGGCGGGTCAGGAGTCCGAGCGTGCGCCGCACGGCCGGCCGCGTCAGGGTGATGCCGACGATGGCCGAATCGGCCGGCGGCAGCGCCAGCCGCGGCACCACGCCCACACCCAGGCCGGCCTCCACCATTCCCAGCAGGGTGGAAGTGCGGCTCACCTCCAGGCTGATCGCCGGGCGCTTGCCGGCGCGGGACAGGGCGTCATCCATCAGCTTGCGATTGCCGCTGCTGCGTGCCGCCACCATCAGGTTCTCGTTCGCCAATTCGTCCCAGCTCACGCTGCGGCGGTGTGCAAGCGTGTGCTCGCGGCGCACTGCCAGCACGAAGCTGTCTTCGCGGATCGGATCGAAATCCACTTCCGGCACCTGGGTCCCCATGAAGCCGATGCCGAAGTCGGCCTCGCCGGAGGCCACGCTCTGCAGCACCAGGCTGTCCGATTCATCGATCACGCGCAATCGCACGGAAGGATGCTGCTCGCGGAATGACAGCAGCACGCCGGGCAGGAAATAGACGGCGGCGGAAGGGACGCAAGCCACCGTGACCTTGGCCCCGCTCTGGGTCGTGCTCTCCGCGACACCACGCAGCGCGGCATCCAGGTCATCCAGGGCATTGCGGGCACGTTCCAGGAACACCTTGCCCGGCCCCGTCAACTGCACTGCACGCGTGGTGCGGTGGAACAGCCTCGCGCCGAGCGCCGATTCCAGACGCTCGATCCGGCGCGACAGGGCCGGGGGCGAAAGGTGCAACTGCTCGGCGGCGGCGCGAAAACTGGAGCGCTCGGCAACGGCGATGAAGGCCTGCACCTGCTGGATGTCGGCATTGATGCGTTGCATGGAACAATCATTGTAAAAGTTGCACTTTACGGATTATTCCACAGGGGCGATCATGTCTTTTGCCCCGGCGTCAGATGCATCCCTGCCGGTTGCGGATTGAGAGGATCAGCACCATGAGCGTCAACCTGGCCGACTGGATTGGCCGCACCGAAACCATCGACGATACCGCCACACCCACCCCGGTAGCGGCACTCTCGGCCACGCTGGATTGGCCGTCGCACCGACCTGCGGTCGGCACGCCCTTGCCCTACCTCTGGCACTGGCTCTATTTCTTGCCGCTGGCGCAGCAAGCTGAAATCGGTCCTGACGGCCACCCGAAGCGGGGCGGCTTCCTGCCGCCGGTGCCCTTGCCGCGCCGCATGTGGGCGGGCAGCGATTTCACCTTTCACCAGCCGCTGCTGGTGGGCGATGCACTGTCGCGTACCTCTACCATCGTGGACGTGAAGGAGAAGAGCGGCCGCACCGGCAATCTCATCTTTGTGAAGGTGCGCCACGAGATTCGCCGCAACGGCAGTGCAGAAGTCGCGCTCACCGAACACCACAACATCGTCTATCGCGATGCGCCCAGGCCGGACGACGTGGCGCCACCGCCTACGCCCGCCCCATTGCCCAGTGAGGCAGTGTGGAGCCGCGCGATCAAGGCGGACGATGTGCTGCTGTTCCGCTACTCGGCGCTGACCTTCAACGGGCATCGCATCCACTACGACCGCAAGTACGTCACCGAAGTCGAAGGCTATCCCGGCCTGATCGTGCATGGCCCCCTGATCGCCACGCTGCTGATGGACCTGCTGCGGCGCCAGATGCCGCAGGCGAACGTGGCCAAGTTCGAGTTCAAGGCGGTACGTCCAACCTTTGACATCCATCCCTTTTCCGTGCACGGGCAGCCCGGGGTCGGGAACGAGGCGGATGGCAAGTCGATACGTCTCTGGGGCCGGGACCACGAAGGCTGGCTCACCATGGATGCCACTGCCACCTTGGCCTGACTTGGCCTGGCTCTCGCTCCACCCTGTTGATTGCATCTGATACGAAAGAGTGTTCATGGCTTCCACCATCATTGATTCGAAGATTTTCGGCGACATGTTCAGTGACGCCGCCATGCGTCAGGTCTGGTCGGACGAAAACCGCACCGCCAAGTACCTCGACATCGAGCGCGCGCTGGCCAAGGTGCAAGGCGAGCTTGGCATCATCCCCAAAGAAGCGGCCGAGGAAATCGTCAAGGCCTGCGACATCAACAAGATTGACTGGGGCAAGCTCAAGGCCAAGACCGAGCAGATCGGCTACCCGATCATTGCCGTGGTGAACCAGATCAACGCCAACTGTCGCGACAAGCTGGGCGAATATTGCCACTGGGGCGCCACCACGCAGGACATCACCGACACGGCCATGGTGCTGCAGATCCGTGAAGGCCTGGCCTTGGTCGAGAAGGATCTGGCGGAGATCTCGGCTTCACTCGCCACCCTTGCCAAAAGATATCGCGACACACCGGTCATCGGCCGCTCCAACCTGCAGCAGGCCACGCCCATCACGTTCGGCTACAAGATGGCGAGCATCCTCGCCGGCATCGAGCGGCATCGCGAACGCCTGCAACAGTTGAAGCCGCGCGTGCTGGTCGGCGAATTCGGCGGCGCCTCGGGCACCTTGTCGTCGCTGGAGCAGGGTGCGATGGAAACACAGGCCGGGCTGATGCAAGAGCTGGGGCTGGGCCAGCCCCTCATTTCCTGGCACACCGTGCGTGACAACTTTGCCGAGGTCGGCGCTTTCCTGGGTCTGGTGGGCGGCTCGCTCGGCAAGATCGCCATGGACGTCAAGCTGATGATGCAGA